>CBRG010000255.1 GCA_000470535.1 Streptomyces sp. AW19M42 | reverse complement strand
TCGTCCCGGCACCGCCCGAGTTCAGCCAGGTGGCGGGCCGCTCGTACTTGATGAAGTGCGAGGCCCACATCTGGTGCTGGCCGACGCCCGCCGCGAAGATCGTTCCCTCCGGGGCGAGTTCGCCGATCCGCTCGATGACCTGCTGCGGCGAGAGGCTGCCGTCCTCCGGCAGGTCGTAGCCGACCGGGTAGGTGTCACGCCACCGGTTGAGGTCCTTCCACCAGGCCGCGTAGTCCCCGGTGTTGCCCTCGGTGTGCTCGGCCTGGACCGCCTGCACGAGATCGGCGATGACCTCACGGGCGTCCCCGACGATCGGCACGTCGGCGGCGCGGTTCTTGCCGATCTCGGCCGGGTCGATGTCGGCGTGCACGATCTTGGCGTACGGGGCGAAGCTGTCCAGCTTGCCGGTGACCCGGTCGTCGAACCGGGCGCCGAGCGCGACGATCAGGTCGGCCTTCTGCAGCGCGGTGACGGCGGTGACCGAACCATGCATGCCGGGCATTCCCACGTGCAGCGGGTGGCTGTCGGGGAAGGAGCCGAGCGCCATCAGGGTGGTGGTGACGGGCGCTCCGGTCAGCTCGGCCAGGACCTTCAGTTCGGCGGTGGCGCCGGCCTTCATGACGCCGCCGCCCACGTACAGCACCGGCCGCTTGGCCTGGGCGATGAGCTTGGCGGCCTCGCGGATCTGCTTGGCGTGCGGCTTGGTGACCGGGCGGTAGCCCGGCAGGTCCATCACCGGCGGCCAGCTGAAGGTGGTCTTCGACTGCAGCGCGTCCTTGGCGATGTCGACGAGGACCGGCCCCGGGCGGCCGGTGGAGGCGATGTGGAAGGCCTCTGCGATCGTGTGCGCGATGTCCTCGGCGCGGGTGACCAGGAAGTTGTGCTTCGTGATCGGCATGGTGATGCCGCAGATGTCGGCTTCCTGGAAGGCGTCCGTACCGATGGCACCCGAGGCCACCTGGCCGGTGATCGCGACCATGGGCACGGAGTCCATGGCCGCGTCGGCGATCGGGGTGACGAGGTTGGTGGCACCGGGCCCCGAGGTGACCATACAGACGCCGACCTTGCCGGTTGCCTGCGCGTAGCCGGTGGCCGCGTGGCCCGCGCCCTGCTCGTGGCGGACCAGGACGTGACGGACCCGGGTGGAGTCCATCAGCGGGTCGTACGCCGGGAGAATGCAGCCACCAGGGAGGCCGAATACCGTGTCGGCCCCGACTTCCTCAAGAGAACGAATCAGGGACTGCGCGCCCGTCAGGTGCTCAACGGCGGCGGAGGACGATCCGCCGGTTCGGGCTCGCGGCTGGGGATGGTGGGCCCCGGTGGCCTGCTCGGTCATCGACATTCTCTTCTCGAAGCTGAGGGTTTTTGCGAGTGTTTTACGACGTTTTGCGTGGTACCGGTGCAACAAAAAACCCCTCGTGCCGTGAGGCAAGCGAGGGGAGCGCGCCGGTGCGGTCTGCAGAGTGTCAGTGAGGGACTCCGCTTCAGCCGACGCGCTTTCCAAGTACGAGAATTCGGGTGCGCATGGCATTGACCCTCTCTCCGACGCACTCGACGTGTCAAGTGGGTGGGACGGGCGTCTCAGTATGTGATCCGGTGAGGAGCGGGATCGAGCCGCCCGCCAGGACCGGCTGGGCGGCGCCGCCGCCGGGCACCGGGAACTCACCGCGGGCCAGGGCGCGGCGCAGCCGGTACTCGTCCAGCGGTCCGGAGAAGGCCATGCCCTGGCCGTGCGTACAGCCCATGGCGCGCAGGGCGAGGACCTGTTCCGGTACGTCGACGCCGTCGGCCACGGACTGCATGCCGAGGTCGCACGCGATCCGCAGCAGCCCACTGGTGATCTTGTGCAGCCGGGCGGACTCGACGACGCCCTCGACCAGGCCGCGGTCCAGTTTCAGTACGTCGATGGGGAGCCGGCGCAGGGCGTTGATCGCGGCATAGCCGCTGCCGAAGCCGTCGAGCGCGATCCGCACGCCGAGCCGGCGCAGGGCCACCAGCCGCTGTTCGAGTTCGTCGAACGAGACTCTCGGGTCGCTGTCGGAGACCTCGATCATCAGCGCCCCCGACGGCAGCCCGTAGCGGGTGAGCAGCGCCTCGACGGAGCCGAACGGCATCCCCTTGTCGAGCAGCCGGCGGGCGGAGAGCCGGACGGCGACCGAGACCTGGTGTCCGGCGCGGGCCCGGTCCGCGGCCTGCTCGACGGCCTCTTCCAGGAGCCAGCGGCCCAGTTCGGCGGTGCGGTCGCTGTCCTCGGCGACGCGGAGGAACTCTGCGGGGGTGAACAGGATGCCCTGGGCCGAGCGCCAGCGGGCCTGTGCGGCGACGGCGGCGACCGTACCGCTGGTCAGATGCACCACGGGCTGGTGGAGGAGCGCGAACTCACCGTCGCGCAGAGCGGTGCGCAGCCTGGCGGCCAGTTCGGAGCGGCGGACCACCTCGGCCTGCATCTGCGGCGCGTACAGCTCGACGCGGTCCTTGCCGCCCGCCTTGGCGCGGTACATGGCGAGGTCCGCGTTGCGCATGAGGTCAGTGGGGGTGATGGCCGGCTCCGCGAAGGCGACGCCGATGGAGGCGGTGACCCGGACCTCTCCGGCGCCGATCCGGTAGGGCCGGGAGAGGGTGAGGCGCAGCCGGTCGGCGATCTCGTGGACCTGGTACTCGCGGGCGGTCTGCTCGCGGCTGCCGTCCCCGACGATGAGGGCGGCGAACTCGTCACCGCCGAGCCGGGCGGCGGTGTCCCCTGCCCGTACGGATTCCTGGAGGCGGCGGGCGGCCTGGATGAGGAGCTCGTCGCCCGCCTGGTGGCCGAGCCGGTCGTTGGCCGCCTTGAAGCCGTCCAGGTCGATGAAGAGGACGGCCGTGCCCGCGTCACCGGACCGGCGGCCGCTGAGGGTCCGGCGGACCCGGTCGGTGAAGAGTGCGCGGTTGGGCAGGTCGGTGAGCGGGTCGTGCTCGGCGTTGTGCTGCAACTGGGCCTGCAGACGCACCCGTTCGGTGACATCGCGGCTGTTGAGGATCAGCCCGCCCTGGTGGCGGTTGACGGTGGACTCGACGTTCAGCCATTCGCCGCTGCCGGACCTGAAGCGGCACTCGATACGGGTGGTGGGCTCCTCCGCCGGCGGGGCGGCGAGGAAGCGGCGCACCTCGTGCACCACGGCGCCCAGGTCGTCGGGGTGGATGATCGAGGAGAGCTCGGCACCGACGAGGTCGTCCGCCTCACGCCCGTAGACGCCGGAGGCGGCCGGGCTGACGTAGCGGAGTATGCCGGTCGGGGCGGCGATCATGATGACGTCACTGGAGCCCTGCACCAGGGAGCGGAAGTGGTTCTCCTTCTGGGCCAGTTCCTGGGTGAGGGCGATGTTGTCGACGAGCATGATGCCCTGCCGGACGACCAGTGCGAGCACCACCGTGCAGCCGGTGAAGACCACCACCCGGTCCACTCTGCGGCCCTCGATGACGTTGTAGAGGATGCCCAGGGTGCAGACGGCGGCGGCGAGATAGGGCGTCAGCGCGGCCAGCGAACCGGCGATGGGGCGGCTGGTGGTCCGGGGCACGGGCCGCTGTTGGACAGCGTTGTCCTCCGCACTGCCGGCGCCCCATGGGGCGTAGGCGAGGAGCAGCGAACCGGCGAACCAGCCGGCGTCGAGCAACTGGCCGGAGTGGTACGTCTGACGCAACAGCGGCGAGGTGAACAGGGCGTCGCACAGCACGGTCAGGGCGAGGGCGGCGATGGCCGTGTTCACCGCGGCGCGGTTGACGCTGGCGCGCCGGAAGTGCAGCGCGAGGACCATGGAGACCAGCACGATGTCGAGCAGCGGGTAGGCCAGCGAGAGCGCCGCCCTCGCCACGCTGGCGCCCTCGACGTCCGCCAGATGTGCCGTGTGGGCGAGGGCGAGGCTCCAGGAGAGCGTGAGGAGCGATCCGCCGATCAGCCAGGAGTCGAGCGCCAGACAGACCCAACCGGCCCGGGTGACGGGGCGCTTGGCGAGGACGAGCAGTCCGACGATCGCGGGCGGCGCGAAGCAGAGGTAGAAGAGGTCCGCGAGGGAGGGGCTGGGCACGGGGAGCCCGCGCACGAACTCGTACCACCCCCAGACCGCGTTACCCCCGGAGGCCATCAGCGAGGAGAGCGAGAACAGCAGCCAGGCGGGCCGGAACCGGTTGTCGGCCGCGCGTGCGAAGAGGAAGCAGGAGACGGCGGCGGCCAGGGCGGCGGTGCTGAGGCCGAAGTCGCCCATGAAGAGCGCCATCCGCGCCGAGCCCCAGCCCAGCCCCGCGCCCACCGCGTATCCGGCGCAGGCGAGGCCCAGGAGGAGCTGAGGGAGGAGTGCGGGCGTCCTGCCGAGGGCCGAGCCCCGGGCCGGGAGCGCGCCGCGGGTGCTCGCCGGCGCGCTCACCGGGGTGCTCCCGCGGCCTGCGGGCGGCCGCGGCGCCGGCGCACCGGACGCGCCGTCGGCCGTCTGCGGCCACCCCGCCGTGTCGGATCGTTCGCCCATCGGCCGTACATCGCCCGTCGCCCCCTCGCGTGTGGCTTCCTCCCCGGCGCCGTCCCTTCCACGGCGCAGCCTCCCTTTCGGGACGATACACCAGACTCGTCACACAGGGAGATAGTTCCTCTACTCTCCGTGACGACCCAGGGACTTGGCGCCACGGAATGCCGCGCAACCCTCTCGCAGCGTGTTCAGCCGGTGGTGCGTACGACGTTGCGGACCGGTTCCCCCGCGGCGAACCGGCTGACCTGACCGGCGATCAGACGCTTGGCCCTGGGCAGGAACGCCGAGGTGCTGCCGCCCACGTGCGGAGTGATCAGGACGTTCGGAGCATGCCAGAGGGGATGGCCGGAAGGGAGTGGTTCCGGGTCTGTCACGTCGAGTGCGGCGTGCAGCCGGCCGGATTCGAGTTCGGACAGCAGGGCCTTGGTGTCGACGACACCGCCGCGGGCGACGTTCACCAGCAGCGCACCGTCCCGCATCGCCGCGAGGAAGTCCGCGCCCACCAGGCCCTGTGTGGAGGGGTTCAGCGGGGTGGACAGAATCACGATGTCGGCCTCGGGCAACAGTGCGGGCAGGTCGTCGAGCGTATGTACGGGCCCGCGTGCGGTTGTCCGCGCAGAGCGTGCGACGCGCGCCACCCGCGCGCACTCGAAGGGTGCGAGCCGGTCCTCTATCGCGGAGCCGATCGATCCGTACCCCACGATCAGTACCGACTTGTCGGCGAGCGCCGGGTAGAACCCGGACCGCCACTCCTCGTTGTCCTGGCCGCGCACGAAGCCGGGGAAGCCGCGCAGGGAGGCGAGGATCAGTGCGAGCGTGAGCTCGGCGGTGGACGCCTCGTGGACCCCCTTGGCGTTGCACAGCCGCACGCCGGCGGGCAGCCGGCCGAGCCCCGGCTCGACGTGGTCGATGCCCGCGGAGAGCGTCTGCACGACCCTTACCGCGCTCATCCCGGCGAGCGGGCGGACCGCGACCTCTGGGCCCTTCATGTACGGAACGACATAGAACGCGCAGTCCGCGGGGTCGGCCGGGTAGTCCTGCCCGCCGTTCCAGAAACGGTAGTTGAGATCCTCGGGGAGTCCTTCGATCCCGTCGGCCTCGATCGGCAGCCACACGTCGGGGGCCACGGTGGAATTCGTGGTGGAAGTCATGGTCAGGAGGCTATGCGACGGCGACACGGGGAGCAGAGGTTAGTTTGTGGGTGCGGAGTGTGGCCCCGTGCCGACGGGGCCGAGGAAGGGTGCGGGGAGTTGGAGCGCAGGAGTCTCGGCGCGGCGGCGCTCGCCGTGGGCGCGGTCGGTCTCGGCTGCATGCCGATGAGCTGGGCGTACGGCGCCTCGCGGCAGCGTGGCGACGATGCCCTGCGCGCGGTGCACGCGGCGCTCGACGCGGGCGTCCAATTGCTCGACACGGCTGACATGTACGGCCCGTTCACCAATGAGCTGCTGTTGGGGCGGGCGCTGAAGGGGCGCCGCTCCGAGGCCTTCGTCTCCACCAAGTGCGGACTGCTGGTGGGAGATCAGCACATCGTGGCCGACGGCCGGGCCGGCTATGTGCGGCGGGCGTGCGACGCCTCGCTGCGGCGGCTGCAGACCGATGTCATCGATCTGTACCAACTGCACCGGGCGGACCCCGAGGTGCCGGTCGAGGAGACCTGGGGCGCGATGGCGGAGCTGGTGGCCGCCGGGAAGGTCCGGGCGCTGGGGCTGTGCGCGATCGGGGCGCGGGCCTCGCGCCGGCCGGGGGCGCGATTGCACGACGGAACGATCCGGCAGCTGGAACGGGTGCAGCAGGTCTTTCCGGTGAGCGCGGTGCAGGCGGAACTCTCGGTGTGGTCGCCGCAGGCGCTGGAATCGCTGCTGCCGTGGTGTGCGGCGCGGGGCGTGGGGTTCCTGGCGGCGATGCCGCTGGGCAACGGGTATCTGACGGGGACGCTCACGCCGGGGCAGGGCTTCGAGCCGGAGGATCTGCGGGCCAGGCATCCCCGGTTCACCGCCGAGATGATGGCGGCGAACCAGCCGGTGGTGTTCGGGCTGCGGCGGGTGGCGGAGCGGCACGGGGCGACGCCCGCGCAGGTGGCGCTGGCCTGGGCGCTGCGCCAGGGCCCCCAGGTGGTTCCGGTGCCCGGGACCAAGCGGGCGCGCTGGGCGGTGGAGAACGCGGGGGCGGCCGGTCTGACGCTGACGGCGCAGGACCTGGCGGAGATCGACCGGCTGCCGCCGGCGCGGGAGTCGTGGGACTGAGCGCGGGCGCGCTCTGATCGAGAAAGTCGGCCGTCATCGGGAACCTCGGGGCGGGCTGCGGTGTAAGAACAGTAGACAAGCGGCCGTCGAAGGGATCGGTGCGGTGATCGGATCTGGGCAGGACCCGATGGGGAGTCACACGACGCCTCATGGGAGTGGTCGCCTCACGCGGCTGAGTACGGCACGGCTGAGTGCGGGGGCCGGAGTGCGGCGCGGTGCGGTGGCTCTGCTGGCGAGCGGTGCCCTGATGCTCACCGCGGGGTGCTCGTCGCAGGAGGGGGCGGAGAGCACGGCGGGCCAGGGCGCGGGCGCGAGCACCCCGGCCGGCTCCGCCCCGAAGGCCGGATCGAGCACTCCGGCCCCGCCCTCGCCGTCCGCCTCGCGCCCGGCTGCCGATCTGCCGCCCGCGAAGGGCTCGGTGAAGGTGGTGTCGACCCTCACGGAGGGGCTCGATTCACCGTGGGGCCTCACGGCCCTGCCGGACGGTGACCTGCTGGTGTCCTCGCGCGACAAGGGGACGATCACCCGGGTGGACGCGAAGAGCGGGAAGAAGACGCTGCTGGGCGCCGTGCCCGGGGTGGCTCCCGACGGGGAGGGCGGGCTGCTGGGGATCGCGGTCTCCCCCACCTTCGGCACGGACCATCTGGTGTACGCGTATTTCACCACCGCCTCGGACAACCGCATCGCCCGCATGCTCTACGACGAGAAGGGGACGACACCCGGTCAGCTGCTGGGCGCTCCCGACACGATTCTGCGCGGCATCCCGAAGGGCTCCATCCACAACGGGGGACGGATCGCCTTTGGCCCGGACCACATGCTGTACGCGGGGACGGGCGAGACGGGGGATCACGGCTATGCGCAGGACAAGAAGTCGCTGGCCGGCAAGATCCTTCGGATGACGCCGGACGGCGAGCCCCTGCACGGCAATCCGCAGGCCGACTCCGTGGTGTATTCCTACGGTCACCGCAATGTGCAGGGCCTCGCCTGGGACAGCCACAAGCAGCTGTGGGCGTCCGAATTCGGCCAGGACACCTGGGACGAGCTGAACCGGATCGTGCCAGGTGGGAACTACGGCTGGCCGGATGCCGAGGGCAAGGCGGGCAAGAAGGGTTTCCTCGACCCCGTGGCACAGTGGAAGACGTCCGAGGCGTCCCCGAGCGGCATCGCCTACGCCAAGGGTTCCATCTGGATGGCCGGTCTGCGGGGTGAGCGGCTCTGGCGGATTGCGCTGTCCGGTGACGGGAGCAAGGAACCTCTGGCGGCCCCGCAGTCGTTCCTGAAGGGGAAGTACGGCCGTCTGCGCACGGTGCTGGCGGCGGGCGGCAACAAGGTCTATCTCGTCACGAGTGAGACGGACACCCGGGGCACCCCGAAGCCGGGGGACGACAAGATCCTGGTGCTTGAGGTGCGGTAGCGGCTACAGCAGGCGGAAGGGTGCGCGGCCCGTGTTCAACTTCTTCGAGGAACTCTTCGCACCCGGCCGCAAGCACGCTGCCGAGGAACAGCGGCGGCTGGAGCTGAGCCGGGTGGATCTCGGCATCGGTGACCCGGCGCGCGGCCCGATAGACCTCACCTCGGGCAAGGTGGTGGTTCGCCGACCGGACACCGAGGACGCGGAGCCCACGGAAACAGCGCCCCGGGGCAGAGCCGAAGACGCGGAGTCCGGGGACGCAGGCGCCGGGGAGCGCGGCGGGACGGTGTAGCTGTCCGCGTCCTCGCCCGCCCGCCGGGGGGTGCCGGACAGCCACCCGTGCCCCTTCGTCCCCCTCGTCTTCGTCCCCCGTCCCCCGTCCCCCGTCCCCCGCTCCAATCGTCAGCTCCGCCCACCGGCTCCACCCCCACCCCCAGCTCCGCGTCCTCAGGAGCCCGTGGGGGTGCGGTAGAGGCGGAGCCGGTGGGCGAGTGCGGCGGCCTCTCCCCGGCTGGCCACCCCGAGCTTGGCCAGGATGTTGGAGACGTGCACGCTCGCGGTCTTGGGCGAGATGTACAGCTCCTCGGCGATCCTGCGGTTGGTGTGGCCGTCCGCGACGAGCCGGTGCACGTCCTGTTCGCGCCGGGTCAGCCCGAAGGACTCCACAGCAGCGGCAGCCGCGGCCCGGAGCTGCTCCTCGGAGCGGTCCCGGCCGGTCTGCCCTTCGGTGGCGCCGTGGCCGTCCGGGACGGTGACGGCCTCCAGGATCTCCGGCCCGGCCCCTGAGCCGGAGCCGGTGGCCGAACCGGGGCCGTGCGGCGCGTCGGGGGCGGTCAGGGTGATGCGGGCGCGGCCGGCCAGCAGCTCGATGGTCTCGGTGAGCGGGCGCGCCCCGAGGCGCAGGGACGTGCCGTGTGCCTCGCGCAGCAGCGCGGTGGCCGCCGCACGGTCTCCGGAGGCCACGAGCAGGGCCTCGGCCCAGCGGTGACGGATCTGGGCCAGTTCGTAGGGGCGGGGCAGCGGGGCGAAGGCTCTTGCCGCCCGGGACCAGTGGTCGGGGGTGTCGAGGCCCTCGGCGCGAGCCAGTTCGGCATCGACGAGCAGACCGTAGGCCGCCCACACCGGGACGAGCATCGGCAGTCGCTTGAGGTGTGTGCGGATCAGCGCGAGGATCGCCGGCCGGCCCGGCTCGGTGGCGGGCAGGCCGCGGGCATCGGCCTCGGCCGCCGCAACGGCGTGCAGCAGAGGCAGGGCGTAGCGCTGGGTGCCGGTCGGGAAGCCGGTCTCCGCCTGGGCCTCGAAGGCCGTTCGGGCCTCGCTGAGGCGGCCCTGCTGCACGGCGAGGGTGATGGTGTGGCGAACGCCGTTGATGAAGTGCTGGGGCTGCGGGTCACGCGACCCGAAGCTTCGTTTGTTCAAGGCGAGTTGCCGTTCGGCTTCGTCGAAGTCGCCGCGCGCCAGGGCCACTTCGGTGCGGCGGGCGGCGACCAGGCCCTGGGCCTTGCGGGACTGTGCCACCCGGGCGGCGGCCTCCGTGGTGGCCAGGGCCTCGTCCCAGTGGCCGAGCGAGAACAGGGACATCGCCTGGTTGCTGCGGACCCAGGCCTCCGTGTCGGCTATGCCGTGGCTGTGGCAGATATCGATCCCGTGGTCGGAGGCGGACACCGCTTCCAGGGATCGGCCCATGGCTTCGAGCGTCGAGGGGAGGTTGATACTGGCGCGTCCCATGACGCCGACGAGGCCGAGCGCGTCGGCCCGGTCGCGGACGGCGTACATCTCCGCGATGCCGTCGTCGGCGTCTCCGGCGTCGGCGGTCAGCCAGCCCCGGGTGAGGCGTGCGTGCAGTTCGATGTACTCGTCACCGACCAGCCGGGCGTACTCCACGGCCCGGTCCGCGGCGGCGAGGGTATCGGGCCCGGGGCGGTGCAGGGCGCCCCAGCCGGCCACGCTCATCAGGACGTCGGCGTGCACGGCCGACGGGGGCAGTCCGCGGACGAGCTCCTCTGCGGTGGCCAGTTCCTCCCAGCCGTCGCCCCGGGTGAGGTCCTGGACCAGCCGGGAGCGCTGGACCCAGAACCAGGCGGCACGCAGCGCGTCGTCCTCGCTCTCCAGGACGCGCAGGGCCTTCTTGCAGAGGGTGAGGGCCCGTTCACGGTCGCTGCCGAAGCGGGCGGCGACGGTGGCCTCCGCCATCAGGTCGAGGTAGCGCAGCGGGGTGGCGCTGTCGCAGCCGCAGGCCGGGTAGACCTCGGCGTAGTCGATGGGGCGCAGGGTGCCGCGTATCTCTTCGGGGGCGTCGTCCCACAGCTCCATCGCCCGCTCCAGCAGCCGCAGCTGTTCGGAGAATGCGTTGCGGTGGCGTGCTTCGACCGAGGCCCTGAGTACTGCGGGCAGGGCCTTGGCCGCGTCGTGCGCGCCGTACCAGTAGCTGGCCAGGCGGGTGGCGCGCTCCCCGTCGCGGACGAGGGTGGGATCGGCCTCCAGGGCTTCGGCGTAGCGGCGGTTGAGCCGGGAGCGTTCGCCCGGCAGCAGGTCGTCGCTGACGGCCTCGCGGACCAGGGAGTGCCGGAAGCGGTAGCCGTTGCCCTCCGGGGTGGTGAGCAGCAGATTGGCGCCGACCGCTCCCCGCAGTGCCTCGATGAGGTCGTCCTCTGCGAGGCCGGCGACGGCGGCCAGCAGTTCGTACTCGACGGCGGAACCGCCTTCGGCCACGACCCGGGTGACCCGCTGGGCGTCGTCGCTGAGTGTTTCGACCCGGACGAGGAGGAGGTCGCGCAGTGAGTCGGGGACTCCGGCGCCGTCACCGCACTCCAGGCTGCAGGCGAGCTCCTCGACGAAGAAGGCGTTGCCGTCGGAACGCTCGAATATCTCGTCCACCAGGGTGGGTTCGGGGGTGTCCGCGAGGATGCCGGCGAGCTGGCGGCGGACCTCGGCCCGGTTGAAGCGGTCGAGCTCGATGCGGCGGACGGTGCGGAGCCGGTCCAGTTCGGCCAGGAGCGGGCGCAGCGGGTGGCGGCGGTGGATGTCGTCGGCCCGGTAGGTGCCGACCACGACGAGGCGGCCGGTGCGCAGCGTACGGAACAGGTAGGCGAGGAGGTGCCGGGTCGAGGCGTCGGACCAGTGCAGGTCCTCCAGGACCAGGACGACCGCGCGCTCCGCCGAGATGCGCTCCAGCAGGCGGACGGTGAGCTCGAAGAGCCGGGCGGTGCCGTGCTCGTCGGCCGAGTCCAGCCCCGGTTCGCCGAGTTCGGGAAGGAGCCGGGCCAGTTCGCGCTCCTGCCCGGCGCAGGCCGCGGCCATCTCGTCGGGGAGTGTGCGGCGCAGGGCTCGCAGGGCCGCGGAGAACGGGGCGTACGGCAGGCCGTCCGCGCCGATCTCCACGCAGCCGCCCACGGCGACGACGGCCCCTCGGCGGGCCGCCACCGCGAGGAACTCCTCGACCAGACGGGTCTTGCCGACGCCCGCCTCGCCGCCGATGAGCAGTGCCTGCGGTTCCCCGCAGGCGCTGCCGTCCGGGCCGGCGCCCTCTGCGGTGGCGCGTGCGAGCGCGTTGGTGAGCGAGGTGAGTTCATTTGCGCGGCCGACGAACACGGGACTGACTGACCTGGTCTCCACGGAGCCGAGCATCGCATACGCGTCCGACAACTCGGATCCGGGAAGCTGGGCCGGCATCGTCCTTCGGTCCTTACGCGGCGTGCACGAACCGCTGTCGATCGCTGTCCGCACTCACCGTCCTCTCGCGCTCCTTGCGTGCCGTACTGCGGGCGGCCCGGTCGGCGCGACGTGCTTCGCGGGCGAGCCGCTCGGCGTCGGCGCGGCGGATCAGTTCGGCCTGCATGACCTTGTGGAGCTCGTACTCGTACATGTGATTCCCCTGGTGACGTGGGCCGTTGGGCCCGGTGGCGGCAGTTCGTCTGCCGTGCCTCCACTTTCGTCCACCGAGGGGTGCCGCCGCATCGGGCGAGTTCCGCATCTCCGGCGGGCCGGTGCCTTAGGCGGGTACGCATGTCACCGCACAGGGACCGCGAACGCCCCCGCGGATGCCTTAGGCGGCTCCGGGGGGCGCCGTACGGGAGGGGAGGTGCCTGTCCGCCGGGTCAGCTTCCCGCTGTCGTCGCGGCCGCGGTGGGCAGGGCCACGATGAGGTCGAAGTACATGCCCACGGAGACCAGCACGCCGAGCACGCCGAGCGCGATGCCGCCCTTGGCCACCGCGCGGACCCAGCCGGCCTGCGGGTGCACGGAGGGGGCGCCGAACGCGGGCCGGACCAGGACGTAGCAGCCGACCAGCAGGGCGACGAGCCCGAAGAGCCCGTTGACCAGAGCGGTGGCGTGCCAGGCGTCGCCGTAGATCTCGGAGATCTGCTGGGCGGCCGAGCCGCCGGATGACGTCTTGATCTGCCCGATCAGGGTCTCGCGCTCAGCGGCGACCCGGCCGCTCCAGGCCCCGGTGAGCGAGACGACGCCGAGGCCGACGGAGACGACGGCCGCGGCGGCGGTGCCGAGACCGGCGGACTCCTTGTCGGAACCGTCGTCGTCCAGCTCGTCGTCCAGGTCGAGGTCCTGTTCCGCCGCGTCGCCGCGGTCCGCAGGCTCTGCGGACTCCGTGCGTGCCTTGTCGAGCCGCCCCGCCGTCTCGGGTCGCTCCGCCGCGTCCTTGGCGCCGACGGTGTCTGTGACGGCATTCTCTGCCGTCTTCTTCTTTCCGTCGCCCTCGGCGACGGGAGCTGTGGGAGTGATGGGAGTGGTGGGGTTCATTTCCCGCACGCTAGGCGTCCCGGATGAGAACGTTCTTAACGCGTTGCGGCACCCGGCTCCCCCGGCCGGAGCGAACCGCTCCGCCGCTCCGAACCGCTCCGGGCCGCTCGGAACCGCTCGGAACCGCTCCGGTCAGCGAACACGCTGGGGGGCCGGTACGGGCTCGTCGTCCGGGCTCGCGCTCGCCTCCGGGATCCGCGCACGCGGCGACCGGCATTCGGGCGGCTCGATGCTGAGCCGCGGCAGTCCGCGGTCCAGCCAGCCCGGCAGCCACCAGTTCGCCCCGCCCAGCAGATGCATCAGGGCGGGAACCAGCAGCGTGCGCAGGACGAAGGCGTCCAGCGCGACGGCCGCGGCGAGCGCGATCCCGAACATCGCGATGACCCGGTCACCGCTGAGCACGAAGGCGAGGAAGACCGAAATCATGATCACCGCGGCCGAGTTGATCACCCGGCTGGTCTCCGCGAGGCCGACCCGGACCGCCCGCCTGTTGTCGCCGGTCTCCAGCCACTCCTCGTACATCCGGCCGACCAGGAACACCTGGTAGTCCATGGAGAGGCCGAACAGCACCGACACCATGATGACCGGCAGGAAGGGTTCGATCGGGCCCGAGCTGCCCAGCCCCAGCAGTTCGCTCCCCCACCCCCACTGGAAGACCGCGACGACCACGCCGAACGAGGAGGCGACCGCCGCCACGTTCATCGCCGCCGCCTTCAGCGGGATGCCGACCGACCGGAAGGCCATCAGCAGGAGCAGGCAGCCGAGCCCTATGACGACACCGATGAAGAGCGGCAGTTTCCCGATGATGATCTGCGCGAAGTCGTCGTAGCTGGCCGTCACGCCGCCCACATGGGTGCGCAGGGAGGTGTTGTCGGCCGCCTGCGGCAGTACGTCCGTACGCAGCCGGTCGACGAGCGCGCTGGTCCGCTGGGACTGCGGCGCCGAGTCCGGTACGACGGTGACGAACGCGGTGTCGCCGCTGGAGTTGTACGTGACCGGGTAGGCCCACGCGACTCCTTCGGTGGTCCGCAGCGCCGCGGGCAGCACGTCCATCGCCAGCCGGTCGTCCGCGCCGTCCAGCTGCGCGGCGATGGTCAGCGGTCCGTTGACGCCGGGGCCGAACCCGCCGGCCAGCAGGTCGTACGCCTGCCGGGTGGTCGAGGACTTCGCGTTGTTCCCCTGGTCGGAGCTGCCGAGGTGGAGCGAGAAGGTGGGGAGCGCGAGGACCAGCATCACCACCACCGCGATCCCGCCGAGCAGCTTGGGGTGCCGCTCGACGAAGGCGGACCAGCGCGCGGCGAATCCGGTGGGCAGGTCCGGCTGCGGTCCGTGCCGGGCGAGCCGTCTGCGCTCGCGCCCGCTCAGCGCCCGCATGCCGATGAGGGACAGCAGGGCCGGCAGCAGCGTCACGGCGGCCGCCACGGTCAGCACGACGGTGAGCGAGGCGGCGACGGCGACACCGTTGAGGAAGTTCAGCCGCAGGATCAGCATGCCCAGCAGCGCGATGCAGACGGTGGCCCCGGCGAAGACGACGGCCCGTCCGGTCGTGGCGACCGCGTACTGCGCCGCCTCCGGGACGGTCATGCCGCGCCTGAGCCCCCTGCGGTGCCGGGTGACGATGAAGAGGGCGTAGTCGATGCCCACCCCGAGCCCGACGAGCATGCCGAGCATGGGGGCGAAGTCGGCCACCGTCATCAGGTGTCCGAGCAGCACGATGCCCGCGTACGCGGTTCCGACCGAGACGAGGGCGGTGGCGATGGGCAGCGCGCTGGCGGCGAGTGAGCCGAAGGCGAGGAAGAGCACGACGGCCGCGACGACGACCCCGATGGCCTCGCTGAGGTGTACGGCGGGCGCCTCGGTGAGGGCTACGGCCGAGCCGCCCAGTTCGACTCGGAGGTGTGCGCCGGAGGCGGCCTTGGCGGTGCGGACGACCGCCTCTGCGTGCTCCACCGGTACGTCGTCGGCCTGCCGGTCGAAGGTCACCGTGGCGTAGGCCGTGCGCCCGTCCGCGCTGATCTGTCCGGCGCCCGCCTGGGTGTAGGGCCCGCTGACGGCGCCGACACCCGGCAGCCCTTCGACCGTGCGCAGGGTCCTGGTCATCTTCTGCTCGACGTCGGCCGCCCGCACGGTGGAGTCGTCGGTGTGCCAGACGATGGTGTCGGTGTCCCCGCCGAGATTCGCGAAGCCGCTCTTCAGGAGTGCGGCGGCATGGCCGGATTCGGTGCCGGGTGCCTCGTAGTCGTTCGTGTAGGAACTCCCCACGATCGCCGCACCGGCGGCCGTTCCGCCGAGGGCGAGCAGCCAGATGAGGATGGCGAAGAGGCGGTGTGCGATGCACCAGCGTGCGATGGCAGCCACGGGACGAGCTCCCTGCGGGTTCGTGGTCTCCGCGGCGGCCCGGCAGAACCGTCCGCAGGAGAACGCATGACCTTGAGAACCGTCACTCTGACAGCCACCTGTGATCTTTTGCCCGATTCGTGGCCTTAGTCACACGCATCGGATCCGCAAATGGGCGACATCGCCTCGCCCGTCCGGCGCACCCGCGGAGGGCGTGTCACACCCCGATCACCCGCAGCGCCCCCCAGAGCGCGACCGTCGACACCGCCAGCGTCGCCGGTACGGTCAGCAGCCCGAGCCTGGTGAAGTGGCCGAGCTCCGGAGCCTCGTCGTGCGTGTGCAGGATGCGGCGCCACAGCAGGGTGGCGAGCGAGCCGACGTACGTGAGGTTCGGCCCGAGGTTCACCCCGATCAGCGCGGCCAGCAGCGGCCCCGGGCCGGCCGCCGCGACGACCGGGAGCAGGGCGAGGATCGCCGGCAGGTTGTTGATCAGGTTGGCGAGCACCGCCGCGACCGCGGCCACCGCCAGCAGCGCGCCCAGCGAGGAGCCTTCCGGCAGCAGCCGGGCGATGCCGGTGCCGAGGCCGTGGTCGACGACCGCCTTGACGACGACGCCCAGCGCCAGTACGAACAGGCAGAACGGCACATTGGCGGAGTGCACCAGGCCCTTCGCGGTGGTCTCCCGCCTCACTAGCGCCCGTACGGCCAGCACGGCGGCGCCCGCCAGCGCCGCCCACAGCGGTTCCGCGCCCGCGAACGAGGTCACGACGAATCCGCACAGGGTCAGCACCAGGACGACCAGGGTGAAGACGGGCAGCCCCGGCCGGTCCCCGTCCTGCTCCGGCGGGTGCGCACCCGCCGCCAGGTCGGCCGCGAAGAACCGGCGCAGGATGACGTACTCGACGGCGATCGCCGCCAGCCACGGCAGCGTCATCAGGGCGGCGAAGCGGGTGAAGGAGAGACCACTGGCCGTGAACGCCAGGAGGTTGGTCAGGTTGGAGACGGGGAGCAGGAGCGACGCGGAGTTGGCGAGGTGCGCGCAGGCGTACACGTACGGGCGGGGCCGGGCCCCGACGCGGGCCGCGGTCGCGAGGACGACCGGGGTCAGCAGGACCACGGTGGCGTCCAGGCTGAGCACCGCCGTGATCACCGACGCGACGACGAAGACGCCCGCGAGCAGCGGGCCGGTCCGCCCGCCGCAGGCGTGGGCCACCAGGTCACCGGCGGCTCTGAAGAGTCCTTCGTCGGCGCAGAGCTGCGCCAGCACCAGGATCGCGGCGAGGAATCCGACGACCGGCAGCAGGTCGCCCACCTGGGACCTGGCCTCGGGCCAGGAGACCGCGCCGAGCGCGATCACGAGCGCCGCGGCGGGCACGGCGACGGTCGCCTCCGGCAGGCCCCTCGGGCGTACGACGGCGAACGCCAGCACCCCCAGCAGGAGGGCGCCGGAGACGATCTCGGCGGTGACGGTGTTCAGCGGACTCTCTCCGGACCGGTGAAAAGGGGCGGTGCGCCGGGCGGGACCCGGTGCACCGCCCCCTCGGGACGTGCGGGAAGGGCTCAGCCCTCGACGCCGAGCTTCTCCAGGATCAGCTCACGTACCCGGGCCGCGTCCGCCTGGCCGCGGGTGGCCTTCATGACGGCGCCGACGAGCGCGCCGGCCGCGGCGACCTTGCCGCCGCGGATCTTGTCCGCGATGGCCGCGTTGCCCGCGATGGCCTCGTCGACCGCCGTGGACAGCGCGCCCTCGTCGGAGACGACCTTCAGGCCGCGCTTCTCGACGACGGTGTCCGGGTCGCCCTCGCCGGCGAGGACGCCCTCCAGCACCTGGCGGGCCAGCTTGTCGTTGAGGTCGCCCGAGGCGACGAGCTCGGCCACCCGGGCGACCTGCGCGGGGGTGACACCCAGCTCGTCGAGACCGCGGCCGGTCTCGTTGGCGTTACGGGCCAGCTCGCCCATCCACCACTTGCGGGCCTGGTCGGCGGGCGCGCCCGCGTCGATCGTCGCGACGATCAGCTCGACCGCGCCCGCGTTGAGGATGGACTGCATGTCGTGCTCATTGATGCCCCACTCCTCCTTGAGCCGGGCGCGCCGCAGCCGCGGCAGCTCGGGAAGCCCCTTGCGGAGCTCCTCGACCCATTCCCGGGCCGGGGCGACCGGCACCAGGTCGGGCTCGGGGAAGTAGCGGTAGTCCTCGGCGTTGTCCTTGATGCGGCCGGCCGTGGTGGAGCCGTCCTCCTCGTGGAAGTGCCGGGTCTCCTGCACGATGGTGCCGCCGGAGTTCAGCACCGCGGCGTGGCGCTGGATCTCGAAGCGGGCGGCCCGCTCGACGGAACGCAGCGAGTTCACGTTCTTCGTCTCGGAGCGGGTACCGAACGCCTCGCGGCCGTGTGGGCGCAGCGACAGGTTCACGTCGCAGCGCATCTGGCCCATCTCCATCCGGGCCTCGGAGACGGCGAGCGCCTTGATGAGCTCGCGCAGCTCGGCGACGTACGCCTTGGCGACCTCGGGCGCCCGTGCGCCCGCTCCCTCGATCGGCTTGGTGACGATCTCGATGAGCGGGATTCCCGCGCGATTGTAGTCAAGCAGGGAGTGGGACGCACCGTGGATACGGCCGGTGGCGCCGCCGACGTGGGTCGACTTGCCGGTGTCCTCCTCCATGTGGGCGCGCTCGATCTGCACCCGGAAGATCTCCCCGTCCTCCAGCTGGACGTCCAGATAGCCGTCGAAGGCGATCGGCTCGTCGTACTGGGAGGTCTGGAAGTTCTTCGGCATGTCCGGATAGAAGTAGTTCTTCCGGGCGAACCGGCACCACTCCGCGATCTCGCAGTTCAGCGCGAGACCGATCTTGATGGCGGACTCGACGCCGATTTCGTTGACGACCGGCAGCGCGCCCGGCAGTCCGAGGCAGACCGGGCAGGTCTGCGAGTTGGCGTCCTGCTTGAGCTCGGTGGAGCAGCCGCAGAACATCTTGGTCTTGGTACCCAGCTCGACATGGACTTCGAGGCCCATGACGGGGTCGTACGTCGCGAGGGCGTCCTCGTACGACTCCAGGTCAATGACAGCAGTCACGGTGAAAACTTTCCCTCTCAGCCCAGCAGGACGTCGTCGTCGCCGAGACGCTTCAGTTCGCGATAGAGGATCGCGAGGCCGGTGACGATGGCGGCGGCGGACACGGCCGCGTCGACGAGACGCAGCGTGTCGTTGTCGCTCCGCGCGAGCCTGATCTGCTTGGCAACACTGATCGCGCCGAACGCGGTGCTGCCGAGCGAAACGTACAGCCCGGTCTTGGACTTCTTGAAGTTCGTGGCCTTCTTTGCCATGGCACTCACAGCGACGGAGCCTCCTCAAGCAGTGGGTGTCCCCACTTTTCCACGAAGGCGGCCTCAATGGCGGCTCCGACCTTGTACAGCCGGTCGTCCTTCATGGCGGGGGCGATGATCTGAAGCCCGACCGGCAGGCCGTCCTCGGGTGCCAGGCCGCAGGGCAGCGACATGGCGGCGTTGCCGGCCAGGTTGGTCGGAATGGTGCACAGGTCCGCGAGGTACATGGCCATCGGGTCGTCGGCGCGCTCGCCGATCGGGAAGGCGGTGGTGGGCGTCGTCGGGGAGACGATCACATCGACGCCGCCTTCTCCGAAGGCCTTCTCGAAGTCTCGCGTGATCAGGGTGCGGACCTTCTGCGCGGAGCCGTAGTACGCGTCGTAGTAGCCGGAGCTGAGTGCGTACGTACCCAGGATGACGCGGCGCTTGACCTCGTCACCGAAGCCGGCCTCTCGGGTGAGCGCGGTGACGTCCTCTGCGGACCTCGTGCCGTCGTCCCCGACCCGCAGGCCGTAGCGCATGGCGTCGAAGCGGGCGAGGTTCGAGGAGCACTCGGACGGCGCGATCAGGTAGTACGCCGAAAGGCCGAGGTCGAAGGACGGGCAGTCCAGCTCGACGACCGTGGCGCCGAGCGACTTCAGCAGCTCGACCGACTCGTTGAAGCGCTGGACGACACCGGCCTGGTAGCCCTCGCCGGAGAACTGCTTGACGACTCCGACGCGCATGCCCTGTACGGAGCCGTTACGCGCGGCCTCGACGACCGGCGGGACCGGGGCGTCGATGGAGGTCGAGTCGAGCGGGTCGTGTCCGGCGATGGCCTCGTGCAGCAGGGCCGCGTCCAGGACCGTACGGGCGCAGGGGCCGCCCTGGTCGAGGGAGGACGAGAAGGCCACCATGCCGTAGCGGGAGACGCCGCCGTAGGTGGGCTTGACGCCGACGGTGCCGGTGAGGGCGGCGGGCTGGCGGATCGAACCGCCGGTGTCCGTGCCGATGGCGAGCGGGGCCTCGAACGAGGCGAGCGCGGCCGAGGAGCCGCCGCCGGAGCCGCCCGGGACGCGGGTGAGGTCCCACGGGTTGCCGGTCGGGCCGTAGGCGCTGTTCTCTGTGGAGGACCCCATGGCGAACTCGTCCATGTTGGTCTTGCCGAGGATGACGACGTCGGCGGCCTTCAGCCGCTTGGTGACGGTCGCGTCGTAGGGCGGGACCCAGCCTTCGAGGATCTTCGAGCCGACGGTGGTCGGCATGTCCTGCGTGGTGAAGATGTCCTTGAGCGCGAGCGGGACGCCGGCCAGCGGGCCGAGCTTCTCGCCCGCGGCCCGCTTCGCGTCGACGGCACGGGCCTGCGTGAGCGCGCCCTCGCGGTCGACGTGCAGGAAGGCGTGGACCTTCTCGTCGACGGCCTCGATCCGGGCCAGGTGGGCCTCGGTGACCTCGACGGCCGTGAGCTCACCGGAGGCGATCTTCGCGGCGGTCTCTGCGGCGGTGAGCTTGATGATGGTGCTGATGTCCGTCATGGCTTTTTAGTCCTCCCCCAGGATCTGCGGCACCTTGAAACGCTGCTGCTCCTGGGCCGGGGCGCCGGAGAGCGCCTGCGCGGGGGTGAGCGAGGGACGGACCTCGTCCGTCCGCATGACGTTGGTCAGCGGCAGCGGATGGGAGGTCGGCGGTACGTCTTGGTCGGCGACCTCGGAGACGCGGGCGACCGCGCCGATGATGTCGTCGAGCTGACCGGCGAAGTGATCGAGCTCTTCGCCCTTCAGCTCCAGACGCGCCAGCCGGGCGAGGTGGGCGACCTCCTCGCGCGTGATGCCAGGCATGCAGCGATCCTCAGGGGTTGGTGTGTGGTTTTGGCCCAATCCTATGGGGTCTCGGGGTGAGCGAAATCAAGGCCGTCCGACACACAAGATCAAAGCCGGGCGGCACCGAATTCAAGCCGTCCGGCGATTGAGGACAAAGCGGCCACCGGGCGCCTCCGGTCACCCCACCGCGGCCCCGCGCCCCCGCCCTATGTCGTCGCGGGCCGCGAGCCCGCCGTCCGTCCGGACGGCCGCTGCTCCAGCTCGGGCGTCGCGACGGCGGCCACACTCGCCGCAGCTGCGGCCGCGGCCGCAGCTGCCGCTGCCGCCAGCTCGGCCGGCCTTCGCCACCCGTGCTCGCCCCGCGCCCGCAGCCACGCGGTCGTCTCCTGCGGCGGCATCGCGGCCGCCACCAGCCAGCCCTGCACCGCGTCGCAGCGCAGGTCCCGCAGCCGCTCCCAGGTCTCGTCGTCCTCGACGCCCTCCGCGACGACCAGCAGGCCCAGCGAATGCGCGAGGTCGATCGTGCAGCGGACGATCTCCGCGTCCTCGTGGTCGATGGCGAGCCGGGCAACGAAGGAGCGGTCGATCTTGAGCTCGCTGACCGGCAGCCGGCGCAGGTGCACGAGGGAGGAGTACCCCGTGCCGAAGTCGTCCAGGGACATCTTCACGCCGTGCCCGGTCAGCCCGGCCAGCGTGTCCGCGGCCCGCTGCGGGTCCTCCAGCAGCACGTGTTCCGTTATCTCCAGCTGCAGGGCACCCGCCGGGACGCCGTGCCGGGCCAGCCGGGCCGCGACGCCGCCCGCGAACCCGGGGGTGTGCACATCGCGTGGCGAGACGTTGACCGCGACCGGGACGAAGAGCCCCTGTGCCCGCCACCGGGCGACCTGGGCGAGTGCCGTCTCCAGTACGTACTCGGTGAGGTGCGGCATCAGTCCGGACGACTCCGCGATGGCGATGAACTCGTCCGGAGGGACCCGCCCCCGCTCCGGGTGCACCCAGCGGACCAGGGCTTCGAGGCCGGCCACCTGTCCGTCGAAGCGGACCTTGGGCTGGTAGTGCAGCTCGACCTCGCCGGCGTCCAGCGCGCGCCGCAGGTCACCGAGGAGCCCGAGCCGGTCCGGGGTGTTGCTGTCGCGCTTCGACTCGTACACCTCGACGCCCGTGCGGTCGCGCTTGGCCTGGTACATGGCCACGTCCGCGCGGCGCAGCAGCCCCTCGGCGTCCAGCGCGTGGTCGGGGTAGACGGCGACACCGGCACTGGCCTCCAGCACCAGGGTGAGCCCGTCGAGGTCCAGCGGGGAGGAGAGCGCGGCGACCAGATGGCGGGCGACCCGGATGGCGCTGGTGGCGGAGTCGGCGGTGGGCAGCAGCACGGCGAACTCGTCGCCGCCGAGCCTGGCCGCCTCCGCCCCGCGCGGCAGGGCGAGGCGCAGACGTTCCGCTATCTGCAGCAGCAGCCGGTCCCCGGCCAGATGGCCGAGGGTGTCGTTGACCGCCCGGAA
This sequence comes from Streptomyces sp. AW19M42, assembly GCA_000470535.1. Classification (GTDB taxonomy): domain Bacteria; phylum Actinomycetota; class Actinomycetes; order Streptomycetales; family Streptomycetaceae; genus Streptomyces. Next base: position 17,836 of record CBRG010000255.1, on the reverse strand, counting down.
GCGGTCGAGGTCGATCAGGACCAGTCCGGCCCGGGAGCCGACGCTCTCGGCCTCCTCCAGGGCCGTCCAGGTGCGTTCCAGCAGCCACTGGCGGTTCGGCAGGCCGGTCAGCGGGTCCCGCAGCTGCTCCTCCGCCCTGGCTCGGGCGATCCAGAGCGTGGAGTCGAGTGCGATCAGCGGGACCGCGAAGAGCGGCAGCAGTACCGGCATGGCCATGGCGACGACGCAGATCAGCGGTGCGATGCCGAGCAGCGCGACCGCGACGAGGCCCTGGCGCAGCAGTGCGGTGCGGGCGGCGGTCGGCAGTCCGCCGCCCTGGGGTGAGCGGGCGTACCAGAGCAGCACCCGCGTGACGAGCAGATAGGTGGAGGCGGCGAGGAGGACTTCCGGGATGACGTCGATGCCCCAGTCGAGTGGCTGCCAGGGCGACTCGACGGTCTGCACCTCACCGAACGCGGCCATGACCAGTGCCGCCGCGCCCACCCCCAGGATGTCCACCGCGCCGTGCAGCAGCCCCTGCCACCAGCGGTGCCTGCGGGCCATCCCGACGAGCACGACGACGACCAGGCTGACCAGTCCGGCGGGCACCCAGCCGTAGAGCAGCAGCACGGCGAGTGTGAGGGCGGCCCCGGAACCGGTGCCGCCCCACCAGCGGTCGCGGCCGAGAGCGACCAGGTGGCCGACGACGATCCCGGTGAGCACGGCGAGCGACCAACCGGCCTTCCCATCCGGGAAGATCGCGTGCCCGCCGCTCACGGTCCGGTAGAAGCCGGTCGCGAGCTGGACGGTGGCGAGAGCCACGACGACGGCGCCCACCTTGGGCGTGAGTCCGGCGAAACCCTGCAGCCGCGACACCGGTGCGGCGTTCTCGGTCGGTTTCATTCCGTCCCTCTCACAGCCGGCGGTGCCGATGTCACCTGATCGTTCCGTTCCCTGCCACCGCGCCCGGCACATCCGGTGGCCGGGCTCCGCGGGCGTATCCCTCAACAGTAGGCCGCAGAGGGCTTCCAGGGGCAACGGTCGACATCTCTTGCCCGAATGCGAACCGACCGTCCGTCAGCGTCTGCTATGCGCCGACCGGGTGAATCCGGGTGCACGCCGACGGCTCCGCCGCACCCGGTCCCGGCGCTACTCCCCGGCCTCCGCGCCGCCCCCTTCTTCGGCCTCCGTCCCGGCCGTCACCGCCGCCTCGCGCGCCGCGTCGGGACCGTCCGCGAGCAGTACGGCGAAGCCGTCCTCCTCCAGCACGGGGACCTTCAGCTGCATGGCCTTGTCGTACTTGGAGCCGGGGTTGTCACCGACCACCACGAAGGAGGTTTTCTTCGAGACGGACCCGGTCACCTTCGCCCCGCGGCTCTGGAGGGCTTCTTTCGCGCCATCCCTGGTGTGCGAGGCCAGGGTGCCGGTGACGACGACGGTGAGTCCTTCGAGCGGCCTGGGCCCGTCCTCCTCACCGGCCCCCTCGTCCTCCATCCGGACCCCGGCCTCCCGCCACTTGCGGAGGATCTCCCGGTGCCACTCCTCGGCGAACCACGCCTTGACCGAGGCGGCGATGATCGGTCCGACCCCGTCGGCGTCGGACAGCTCCTGCTCGGTGGCCTCGTCGATCCGGTCGATGGACCGGAACTGACGGGCCAGCTCCTGCGCGGCGACCGGCCCGACGTGGCGGATCGAGAGCCCGGTGAGGATGCGGGCCAGCGGGGCTTCCTTCGCCGCCGTGATGGCGTCGAGCATCGCGACGGCGTTCTTCTTCGGCTCGCCCTGCTGGTTGGCGAAGACCAGCGCGGTCTTCTCCTCCCCCGTCTTCGGGTCGCGCTTGGGCAGTCCGCTGTCCATGTCGAGGACATAGGCGCGGATGGGCAGCAGCTGTTCGACGGTCAGTCCGAACAGGTCGCCCTCGTCGCGCAGCGGCGGCTCTGCGGGCTCCAGCGGGCGGGTCAGCGCGGCGGCCGCGACATAGCCGAAGTGGTCGATGTCCAGGCACCTGCGGCCCGCCAGATAGGCGACGCGCTCGCGCAGCTGGGCCGGGCAGGAGCGGGCGTTCGGGCAGCGGACGTCGATGTCGGCCTCCTTCATGGGCCGCAGCTCCGTGCCGCACTCGGGGCACTCGGTGGGCATGACGAACGCCCGCTCGGTGCCGTCACGGAGGTCGACGACCGGCCCGAGGATCTCGGGGATCACGTCGCCCGCCTTGCGGAGCACCACCGTGTCACCGATCAGGACGCCCTTGCTCCGCACCACGTTCTGGTTGTGCAGGGTGGCGAACTCGACCTCGGAGCCCGCCACTTCGACCGGTTCGACCTGCGCGTAAGGAGTGACCCGGCCGGTGCGGCCGACGCCGACGCGGATGTTGACCAGCTTGGTGTTGACCTCCTCCGGCGCGTACTTCCAGGCGATCGCCCAGCGCGGGGCGCGCGAGGTGGAGCCGAGCCGGCCCTGGAGCGGGATCTCGTCGAGCTTGACGACGACGCCGTCGATCTCGTGCTCCACCGAGTGCCGGTTCTCGCCGAAGTAGGCGATGAACTCGCGTACGCCGTCGAGGGAGTCGACCACCTTGTTGTACTTGGCGGTGGGCAGGCCCCAGGCCTGGAGCAGCTCGTAGGCGTGCGAGAGGCAGTCGATGTCGAAGCCCTCGCGGGCGCCGATGCCGTGGACGACCATGTGGAGCGGGCGGCTCGCGGTGACCTTGGGGTCCTTCTGGCGCAGCGAACCGGCCGCCGCGTTGCGCGGGTTGGCGAAGGGCTTGTCGTCCGCCTCCACCAGCCGGGCGTTCAGCTCCTCGAAGCCCTCCATCGGGAAGAAGACCTCGCCGCGGATCTCGACGAGCGCCGGGACGCGGTCGCCCTTCAGCCGGTGCGGGATCTCCGCGATCGTCCGGACGTTGGGTGTGATGTCCTCGCCGGTGCGGCCGTCGCCCCGGGTCGCGGCCCGGGTCAGCAGGCCGTGCTCGTAGGTGAGGTTGACCGCGAGGCCGTCGATCTTCAGCTCGCACAGGAAGTGGTAGCCGGTGGCGCCGACGTCCCGGGCGACGCGCTCGCCCCAGGTGGCCAGCTCCTCGTCGTCGAAGGCGTTGTCCAGGGACAGCATCCGCTCGCGGTGCTCGACGGAGGTGAACTCCGTCCTATACGGGCCCGCGACCCTCTGCGACGGCGAGTCGGGCGTGCGCAGCTGCGGATACGTGTCCTCCAGGGCCTCCAGCTCACGCATCAGCCGGTCGAACTCCGCGTCGCTGACGACCGGCTGGTCGTTCACGTAATAGCGGAAGCGGTGCTCCTCGATCTGTTCGGCGAGGAGTGCGTGCCGCTCGCGCGACTCCGGCGGCACCTCGGTCCCTGCCTCCACCGGCCTTGCCGTCTGCTCTTCGCCGGCCATCGTCCCGTCCTCCCGTTACCCAGTGCCCCGTTACTCAGGGTTGTCCGCAAGCGATTTCGCGGCCCGAGCGCAGTGGGCGAGCGCGGCCCGTGCGTACGCGGGCGACGCGCCCGCGAGGCCGCATGACGGAGTGATCGCGACGGACTCGGTCAGAGTCCCCGGATTCAGCCCCAGCCTGCGCCACAGCGTCCTGACACCCATGACGCTACCGCCCGGGTCGGACAATCCGTCCGAGGCCGGCTCTGTGCCCGGCACCACCCCGAGGAACAGCTGGGTACCGCCCTCGACGGCTTCCCCGATCGCCTCCTCCTCACGCTCGGTGAGCAGCGAGAAGTCGAACGAGATGCCGCCCGCCCCGGCCCTGCGCAGCAGGGCGACCGGGACCTCGGGCGCGCAGGTGTGGACGAGCGTGGCGCCCTCGCCCGCCGCGCCCAGCACCTCGCGCAGGGTGGATTCGACGAGCTGGCGGTCCACCGCCCGGTAGGTGCGGTAGCCGCTCGCCGTCCTGACCTGCCCGCGCAGGACGCCGGTCAGGGAGGGTTCGTCGAGCTGGAGGATCACCCGGGCGCCGGGCATCCGGCGCCGTACCTCCGCGAGGTGGTCGCGCAGTCCCTCGGTCAGTGATCCGGCCAGGTCGCGGCAGGCGCCCGGGTCACCGAGCACGGCCTCGCCGCCCCGGCGCTCCAGGGCGGCGGCCAGCGTCCAGGGGCCGACGGCCTGCACCTTGAGCGGGCCCTCGTACCCCTGGGTGAACTCCTCCAGTGCGTCGAGGTCCTCGCCCAGCCAGGAGCGGGCCCGGCGGGTGTCGCGCCCCGGCCGGTCGCTGATCCGCCAGCCGCTGGGCTCGACGTGCCCGTACATCTCTACGAGCAGCCCGATGGTCCGCCCGATCATGTCCGCGCCCGGCCCACGTGCGGGCAGTTCCGCCAGGTGGGGCACTCCCTGGCCGTCCCCGAAGGAGCCGGTGACGGTCTTCGCCGCCTCCCGTGCGTCCCCTCCGGGCATCGAACCGATTCCGGTGGCCGGGCAATCCCTGAACTTGCGCTTCTCGCTCACGCCGGAAGCCTACGGCCGTTCCGGGCCCGTGCCGTCAGCGGCCGGGGCGCACCGTGAGGTCGTTGACCTCGGCGTCGCGCGGCAGGTCGATCGCCATCAGGATCGTGGTGGCGATGGACTCCGGGTCGATCCAGCGCTCGGCGTCGTACTCCTTGCCCTCCTGCTGGTGGACCTTGGCCTGCATGGGGCTCGCGGTGCGACCGGGGTAGACGGTGGTCACCCGGACCCCGTTGCCGTGCTCCTCGTGGCGCAGCGAGTCGGCCAGCGCCTTCAGTCCGTGCTTGCTCGCCGCGTAGGCGCTCCAGCCGGCGTGGGCGGCGAGCCCGGCGCCGGAGTTGACGAAGAGGACGTGGCCCTGTGCCACGCGCAGCTGCGGCAGGAACAGCCGGGTGAGCTCGGCCGGGGCCACCAGGTTGGCGTTGAGCTGGGCGTGCCAGGCCTTGGGCGTGAGCTCCCCGACCTGACCGAGCTCGACGACGCCCGCGATGTGCATCAGTGAGTCGAGCCGCTCCGGCACCGGCTGCTGGGCGAAGGCCCAGGAGAGCCGGTCCGGGTTGGCGAGGTCCCCGACGATCGTGCGGGCGCCGGGGTGCATGGCGGCGAGTTCCCTGGCGCGGCCCGCGTCGCGGGCCAGGAGTACGAGGTCGTCGCCGCGTTCGGTGAGACGGCGGGCGACTGCTGCGCCGATGCCGGAACCGGCGCCGGTGATGAGGTGAGTGGACATGCCCCCATCGTCGCACCCGTCACACCGCCCCCTTCACGTCACGCCCGGCACATCACTGCAGGCCGGACCACTCCTCCAGGTAGGCCAGGGCACCCACGCCGTCCTTCGCGAAGAACACCAGGTCGGTCAGCGGGAGCGGCAGGAAGCCCTCGTCCTCCATGCGCTGGAACTGCTGGCGCAGGCCGTCGTAGAAGCCCGCCGTGTTGAGCAGCACGACCGGCTTGGTGTGCTTGCCGTGCTTCTTGAGCTCCAGGATCTCGGTCGCCTCGTCGAGCGTGCCGGTGCCGCCCACCATGATCACGACGGCGTCGGACTTCTCCAGGAGGAGCGCCTTGCGCTCCGCGAGGTCACGCGCGATCACCATCTCGTCCGCGTTGGTGCGGGCTTTCGCGGCCAGGAAGTCCACCGAGACCCCGACCAGCTTCCCGCCCGACTCCTGCACCCCGTCGGCCACGACCTTCATCAGCCCGCTCTCCGAGCCGCCCCAGACCAGGGTGTGTCCGCCGCGGCCGAGCAGTTCGGCGAATTCGCGGGCGGGCCGGGTGTAGCGCTCGTCGAGGTCGGCGGCGGAGAGGAATACGCAGATCTTCATGGTCCCCACGGTAGAACCCGCCGCCGGCAACCGTGGCGCCGGGGAAGAAACGGGCGTGCCCCGCCGCTGAACCACACATGACTGCCACCCGAGGACACCTCATCACCGTGGAGCCCGCCGCCGATCATGTGCGCGTGGTCCGCGACGGCGTACTGCTGGCGGAGAGTCGGCGCCCGCTCGTGCTGCGCGAGACCGGCTGTCCGGTGCGGTACTACCTGCCGCCCGAGGACGTCCGCACCGAGTTGCTGACGGCCTCCGACACCCGAACCCACTGCCCGTTCAAGGGGGATGCCTCCTACTGGTCGCTGCCGGACGCGGCGGACCTGGTCTGGGCGTACCCGGAGCCCAAGGAGGAAGTCGCCGCGATCAAGAACCACTTCTGCTTCTACGACACCGAGACGGTCACTGACTGAAGCCTGACCGGAGGTCAACCACGCCTGTGAGCAGGCGCGGAGAGAAAGTTCGCAGACCTTTCGCTGCGGGCGATGAGTTTTCCGGCGCCCCGCAGTCCACCTTCACATGGAAAAGACTCTCTCCCGCGACGGCACCCTGATCGCGTACCGGCGCCGGGGTGAAGGACCGCCGGTGATCCTGGTGGGCGGGGCCCTGGCCACGGCCGCGACCGAGGCGCCGCTGGCACGCCTGCTGGCGCCCCGCTTCCATGTGGTCACCTACGACAGGCGGGGCCGGGGCGACAGCGGCGACAGCGGCGACAGCGGCGACAGCACGCCGTACGCGGTGGAGCGCGAGATCGAGGACCTGGGCGCGGTCGTCGAGGCGGTTGGCGGCCGCCCCTCGGTGTTCGGCGTCGGGGCCGGCGGTGCGCTGGCCCTGGAGGCGCAGGCCGACGGGCTGCCCGTCGAAGCGCTCGCGGTGTACGAGCCGCCATACACGCCCGGCCCCGCCGGTCTGCTGTTCAAGGCGGACTGCACGGCCCGGCTGCACCGGCTGCTGTCCGCCGGGGACCGGGACGGTGCGGTGGAGCTGTTCCTGAGTGTGACGGGTGTCCCGGCCGATCTGATCGCCAGGATGCGGAGTGCGCCGCTGTGGCGGAGCCTGGAGTCCGTGGCGCACACCCTGGCGTACGACGACGCGCTGCTCGGCGACGGCGCGGTGCCGGCCGGGCGGTTCGCCTCCGTCACGGCGCGGACCATGGTGGTCGGCGGCGGATTCAGCCCGGACACCACCAGGGCGGCGTCCCGGGAGCTGGCGGACGCCCTCCCCCGGGGCCGTCACCGCACGCTGACGGGCCAGGCCCGGGAGCTGGCACCGCAGGTGATCGCTCCGGTGCTGGCGGAGTTCTTCACCCGGCACGTGTACGTGGGCCAGGCCTCCTGACCGCCCCCGGCCTGGTCCGCCGACGCGGCCCGGGGGCCGAGAGCACTCCGCGCGGCCACGACCGTACAGGGGTCGGGCGTATCCGCGCGGGGTACGAGCGCCGGGCGGCGGTGCGGGTCAGCCCGCCGCGGCCGTCTCGCGGCGCACCGTCGTCGCGATCGTCGCGGAGCCGACCACCCGGGTGCCGTCGTACAGCACGACCGCCTGGCCCGGGGCCACGCCCCGCACCGGCTCGGTGAACGAGACGTTGAGGGTGCCGTCGAGCAGTTCGGCGCTCACCTCGGTCTCGCCGCCGTGGGCGCGCAGCTGGGCGGTGTACGTGCCGGGGCCGGACGGTGGGGTGCCGCACCAGCGGGGCTTGATCGCGGTCAGGGCGGTCACGTCGAGTGCCTCGACGGGGCCGACGGTCACCGTGTTGTTCACCGGGGAGATGTCCAGGACGTAGCGCGGCTTGCCGTCGGGCGCGGGGTGGCCGATGCGCAGGCCCTTGCGCTGGCCGATAGTGAAGCCGAAGGCGCCCTCGTGGGTGCCGAGCTTCGTACCGGACTCGTCGAGGATGTCGCCCTCCGCCGTGCCGCCCAGGCGGTCGGCCAGGAAGCCCTGGGTGTCGCCGTCGGCGATGAAGCAGATGTCGTGGCTGTCGGGCTTCTTGGCGACGGCCAGACCGCGGCGCTCGGCCTCCGCGCGGATCTCGCCCTTGGTGGTGAGGGTGTCACCGAGCGGGAACATGGCGTGGGCGAGCTGGCGCTCGTCCAGGACGCCCAGCACATAGCTCTGGTCCTTGGCCATGTCGGAGGCGCGGTGCAGCTCGCGGCTGCCGTCGGCGCCGAGCACGACCGTGGCGTAGTGGCCGGTGCAGACCGCGTCGAAGCCGAGGGCGAGGGCCTTGTCGAGCAGCGCGGCGAACTTGATCTTCTCGTTGCAGCGCAGACACGGGTTGGGTGTGCGGCCGGCCTCGTACTCGGCGACGAAGTCCTCCACGACGTCCTCGCGGAAGCGTTCCGCCAGATCCCAGACGTAGAAGGGGATGCCGATGACGTCCGCGGCGCGGCGGGCATCGCGGGAGTCCTCGATCGTGCAACAGCCCCGCGCCCCGGTCCGGAAGGACTGCGGGTTCGCGGAGAGGGCGAGGTGTACACCGGTCACGTCGTGGCCCGCCTCGGCGGCGCGGGCCGCGGCGACGGCGGAGTCGACCCCGCCCGACATGGCGGCGAGGACACGGAGGGGGCGCTGGGAAGTCTGAGTCATAGCTCCACCAGGGTACGGGGCGGCGGGAACCGAAAGCTCATGGATATGCGTTGTCGATCACATGGGGACCAAGGGCACGACAGGCGCCGAGGGGTCGGGAACCGGCATCAGCCGGCGTTCGGTGCTGATCGGTGGCGTCGTCACGGCGGCCGGCACGGCGGTGCTGGCCCGGGACCAGCTGAAACGTGCCTGGTGGCGGCTGCCGGGCGTGGAGAAGCCCCGTAAGCCCGGCGAGGTGGACTACGCGCGGGCCCGCTGGACGCCTGCGTCCCCGTCGAACTGGCGGCGGGCGGACCGTCCCGACGACTACGACATCGACCGGGTCGTCATCCATGTCACGCAGGGCAGCTTCCAGAGCGCCGTCAGGGTCTTCCAGGACCCTCGGCACGGGGCGGCGGCGCACTACGTGGTGCGCGAGGACGGCCATGTGGAGCAGATGATCCGCGAGCTGGACGTGGCGTTCCACGCGGGCAACCGCTCGTACAACGAACGCAGCGTCGGCATCGAGCACGAGGGCTTCGTGGACCGCCCGCAGGACTTCACGGCGGCGATGTACGCGGCGTCCGCCCGGCTGACCGCCGCGATATGCGGGCGGTACGGGATACCGGTGGACCGGAAGCACATCATCGGGCACGCGGAGGTGCCGGGCGCCGATCACACGGACCCGGGCAAGGGCTGGGACTGGGACCGCTACATGAGGCTTGTGCGGGCGGCTCGGCGCTGAGACCGGGCCGCCGGCGCTCAGCTGAGCCCGGCCGTCCTGGCCCGTTCCACCGCCGGGCCGATCGCCCGCGCCACCTCGTCGATGTCCTGCTCGGTCGTGGTGTGGCCGAGCGAGAAGCGCAGGGTGCCGCGCGCCAGATCCGGGTCGGCGCCGGTGGCGAGCAGGACGTGACTGGGCTGGGCGATCCCGGCCGTGCAGGCGGAGCCGGTCGAGCACTCGATGCCCTGGGCGTCCAGCAGCAGCAGGAGGGAGTCGCCCTCGCAGCCGGGGAACGTGAAGTGCGCGTTGGCCGGAAGCCGCCCGCCGGGGGCCGGGTCGCCACCGAGGAGGGCGTCCGGGACCTCCGCCAGCACGGCCGCGACCAGCTGGTCGCGGAGGCCGCCGGTCTCCCGGGCGAAGTCCTCGCGCCCGTCGGCGGCGAGCCGTCCCGCGACGGCGAACGCGGCGACGCCGGGCACATCGAGGGTGCCGGAGCGCACATGGCGCTCCTGACCGCCGCCGTGCAGCACGGGGACGGGGGTGCAGTCGCGGCCGAGCAGCAGTGCGCCGACGCCGGACGGGCCGCCGATCTTGTGTGCGCTGACGGTCATCGCGGCCAGTCCCGAACCGGCGAAGTCGACTTCCAGCTGACCGAAGGCCTGCACCGCGTCGGCATGCATGGGCACGTCGAACTCGCGTGCCACGGAGGCCAGTTCACGTACCGGCATGATGGTGCCGATCTCGTTGTTGGCCCACATCACGGTGATCATCGCGACATCGTCGGGGTCACGGACCAGCGCCTCGCGCAGCACGTCCGGGTGGACCCTCCCGTAGCGGTCGACGGGGAGGTACTCGACGGTCGCCCCCTCGTGCTCGGCCAGCCAGTCCACGGCGTCGAGCACCGCGTGGTGCTCGACGGGGCTGGCCAGCACCCGGGTGCGGCGGGGGTCGGCGTCGCGGCGGGCCCAGTACAGGCCCTTCACCGCGAGGTTGTCCGATTCGGTGCCGCCGGAGGTGAAAACCACCTCGCTGGGGCGCGCGCCGAGGGCGTCGGCGAGGGTCTCTCTGGACTCCTCGACGGTACGGCGGGCCCGGCGCCCGGCGGCGTGCAGGGAGGACGCGTTGCCGGTGACAGCGAGCTGGGCGGTCATCGCCGCGATCGCTTCCGGGAGCATCGGGGTGGTCGCGGCGTGGTCGAGGTAAGCCATGGTGGGCTCGATTCTACGAGCCTGCGGCGGGGCGTAGGGCGGGCGCATGGCGCCTCGCTGCCCGCGCACCGCGGAATCGCTGCCCGCGCACCGCGATTTCGGTGCCCCTCGCACCGGAATCGCTCTTCGTCAGCCGCTGAAGCTCCAGCCGACGGCGCCGTTGCCGGTGACGAGGAAGGCCAGCACCACCAGGTCGGCGACGCCGAGTGCGAGCCCCAGCAGGGCGCGGCCGCGACGGGCGGTGGACCGGGCCAGGGCGATGAGCGCCATCACGATGGCCGCCGGGCCCAGCAGGATGTTCATCACCAGCAGTCCGACGAGTCCGAGCACGAAAGAGGCGACCGCGAGGGCGTCGGCGTCCCGGGTGGACCGGACGGAGGCGCTCGGGGTGTCGGCGCCCGGAGTACCGGCGGGGGCGCCCGGCTCGGTGCCGTCCGTCGTTCCGGAGCGGCGGGTGGGTGTGGTGAGTGTCATGGTGCGGACTCCTTCGGGTCGGATGTGGGGGTGGCCGGGCGGCGGGCGGCGGTGTCCGTCACCGGGACCGGCGCTGCGCGCCGTGGCGCTCGCGCACGGCGAAGACCAGCAGCCAGCAGCCGATGAGGGCGCCGAGGACGAGAGTCAGCGGCAGCGGTATGTGGGCCACCGCTCCCAGCACGATCCCCAGCAGAAGCAGGGCGACGACGAGGACGATCATGGCCGGCCTTTCCACGATTGAGAGCACGAGTGTTCACTGACTTGTCAGTCTAGACCCGCACGCCCCTTCCCCGCCCCGGAGAACAGTTGTTTACTGAATGGCATGAGTCACACCGCCGGTATCCGCCAGACCAAGAAGCTGAAGACGCGCCAGTCACTGCTGGACGCCGCCCTCGGACTGCTGGAGGAGCAGAGCCTGAGCAGCCTGGGGCTGCGCGAGGTGACCCGCGCGGGCGGTGTCACGCCGACGGCCTTCTACCGGCACTTCGACGACATCGCCGCGCTCGGGGTGGCTCTCGTCGAGCAGACGCTGGGCAGCCTGCACGGAATGATCGGCGCGATCCTGGCCGAGACCGGCGACAGCGAGGTCCGGCTCGACCGCAGCGTCGAACTGATAACGCGTCATGTCCGCGAGCAGCCCGCGCACTTCCGGTTCATCGCCCGCGAGCAGCACGGCGGGGTAGGCCCGGTCCGCGAGGCCATCGCCGCCCAGCTCCAGCTGTTCACAGAGGAGGTGGCGGCGGTGCTCGCCGGGGAGCCCGAGTCGCGGGGCTGGAGCGAGGCGGATCTGCTGATGCTGGGCGGCCTCTACGTCGACCACATGGTGATCACCGCTTCGGCGCTGCTGGACGCGGGCCCGGACGGCGGGCGGGCGGTGGCCGAGGTGGCCCGGCGCCGGCTGCGACTGGTCACCCTCGGCCGGCTGCACTGGCTGGACGACGCACCCTGATCCGGCCTGAGCAGACGATAAGGCCCTGCGGGCCGTCCCGTAGTCCCTGGTGGACGCCCCGGCCGAACTGCCCGCCGCGCTCACCGGCTTCCTGCGGACGCCCCCGGCCCCTGATCCCCGTACAGCGCCATGACGGCGGCCGCGTGCGCGGCGACCACGGTGCGCGCGGCGGGTGGTGCGAGGACCTCGACGTTCGGGCCGAAGGAGAGCAGGGAACGCGCCCACTCCACCGATTCCACGGCCAGTTCGGCCCGCAGCCACTCGCCGCCCCGCTCCTCGGGCCGGGGCTCCCCGGTGAGCACGACCGCGTTCAGCCGCAGGAACAGGTCCAGCCGGGAGTGGTGCACCCGTAGCAGCAGGGTCACGTCGCCCCGCCGTTCCTCGACCTGGCGGCGCAGCACCTCCCACACCCGCGCCAGTTCCACGCCGGGCCTGCGCACCACCGCCTCGTCGGTGAGGACGGCCCGGCGCACCCGGTCCGCGCGGAAGAGCCCCGGCTCCCCGTCCCGATCGGCCACCAGGTACCAGACACCCGCCTTCACCACCAGGCCGTACGGATCGACGGTGAGGGCTCGCGCGGTCCGCGTACCGCTGTGCCGGTAGTGCAGCACCAGCCGCCGGTCGGTGAACACCGCGTCGTGCAGCTCCGCGATGTCGACGGCGGCCCGCGGACCGCTCATCCAGCGCACCGGGTCGACGAGGATCCGGCGGCTGGTCAGCTCGGCGGCGGGCCGGTGCGGGGCAGGCAGCGCCGCCATCACCTTGCGCAGCGCGGAACCGATCGCCGCGTCGAGCCCGAGCGCCTTATGGGCGCCGTCCGCCGCCAGTACGAACAGGGCGCGCGCCTCGTCTGCGGTCAGTCCGGTGACATCGGTGCGGAACCCGGGCAACAGGGCGATCCCGCCGTGCCTGCCCCGTTCGGCGTAGACGGGGACGCCCGACGCGGAGAGCGCCTCGACGTCCCGGTAGATGGTGCGTACGGAGACGTCGAGGCGTTCCGCGAGCTCGGGCGCGGGGACCGGACCACGGGTCTGGAGCAGCAGCAGGATCGAGAGCAACCGGTCGGACTTCACCGCACCAGCATCTCCCGGCTCCGGCAGTCGGGGGGTGTCAGGTGCGCGGGGCCCTGGCGAGCTGCCGGGACTGGGCGACCAGCCGGTCGGCGCTGTCCCAGACCTCGGCGTCCTCCTCCAGGAAGCCGCCCGCGAGGTTGCGGGTGGTGATGGAGACGCGGAGCGGGCCGGGGGCCGGGCGGCAGCGGATGTGCGTGGTGAGTTCGATGGTGGGGGTCCAGCCCTTGAGCCCCAGCTCGAAGGAGGTCGGCGGCAGCGCGTCGACGGTGAGCAGCAGCGAGAGCGGGTCGGCGTCGCGGCCGTCCGCGAGCCCGAACCAGCCGCGCATCTCGCCCTTGCCGGACGGCTGCCCCACGGCCCAGCCGATCGTCGCCGGGTCCAGCTTGATGTCGAGCCGCTCGGTGATGGCCGAGCTGCCGGGGATCGGGGCCGGTCCGTCGCTCGGGCCCAGGCAGTGCGTGCGGGGCGGGATGGCGGGCGCCTTCGCCGAGGTGCGGACGTCGTCGCTCAGGGCGTCCAGGTCGCCGTAGGTGGCGAGGACCCGGATGCGCTCGACCTCGGTGCCGTCGTCCGCGTACTGGAAGAGGGAGGCCTCGCCGGTGGAGAGGGTGCGCCCGGTCCGGACGACCTGGGTGCGGATCACAGCGGGCCCGGGGACGGACGCGGTGAGGTAGTGCGCGGAGACAGAGAAGGGGTCCGTGTGCGGGAGGGCCTCACCGAGGGCACGGCCGATCATCGCGAGCAGGTAGCCGCCGTTGACGGCGTGGATGATCGTCCAGCCGACCGAGAGCTCGGCGTCGTAGACGCCTTCCTCGCGAAGGGTGACGGCGGTGTCCCGGTCGAACTCGCTGTCACCGATGGTCGCCTGCGCGGTCTCTGCCGCCTGCGTCGCTGCCTGTGCCATGGACCGCACCGTACACCGATTGCATTACTGAGCGGTAGCTTTTCCTGCTCCGTGAGACGTCGGACACCCGCGCTATGCCTCGTCGGCCATCGCCGAGCGGCGGTTGTAGGCGCGCGGGGCCCGCCAGTGGTAGCGCAGCGCCAGCAGCCGCAGCACGAACGCCGTGATCGCCGCGGCCCCGCTGGTGAAGGCGTTGAGCGCGTCGAAGCGGATGCAGAGCACGATGATCGCGGCCCCCACGATCGCGGGCACCGCGTACAGGTCGCGGTCCCAGCGCAGCAGCGAGGGCACCTCGTTGGCGAGTACGTCCCGCAGCACACCGCCGCCGACCGCGGTGGCCAGCCCGAGCGCCGCCGACGCGGTCAGGCCGAGGCCGTAGTCGTACGCCTTGACCGTCCCCGTGACGCAGAAGAGCCCGAGCCCGGCCGCGTCGAAGACGTTGATGCCGACCTGGATCCGTTCGACGTGCGGATGCAGGAAGAAGACCAGACCGGCGGCGAGCAGCGGGGTGGTGAAGTACCCGAGGTCCGTGAAGGCGGCCGGGGGCACCGCGCCGATGATCACGTCACGGAACAGCCCCCCGCCCAGCGCGGTGACCTCCGCGAGTACCGCGATGCCGAAGACATCGAAGTTCTTGCGTACGGCGAGCAGAGCGCCGGAGATCGCGAAGACGAAGATCCCGACGATGTCGAGCGCATGCTGGACGGAGGGCGTGAACAGTTCGTTGAGCACCGGGCAATTGTGCCGGTCCTACTCCTTCGGGCTGTCCTCCGCCGTCCGGGAGGGTGGTGCGGCGTCCCCCTCGGCAGGTTCGGCGAGAGTCTTGGACTGCTTCTCGGCGGACCTGTCCGGCCTGGCCGGCGTGATCAGCTCGACCGCTTCGCGGGCATCGGCCAGCACCTGCTCCCCGGGCGCCTGGTCCGGGGCGTTCTCCGGGTGGTGGCAGGCGACCTGGTGGCCGGTCTTCAGCGCGATCAGCGGCGGTTCCTGCGTCTTGCAGATCTCCGTAGCCTTCCAGCACCGGGTGTGGAACCGGCAGCCGCTGGGCGGCGAGATCGGTGAGGGCACATCGCCCTTGAGCAGGATGCGCTCGCTCTTGGTCCCCCGGCGCCGCGGGTCCGGCACCGGCACCGCGGACATCAGGGCCTTGGTGTACGGGTGCATCGGCGCCGAGTACAGCGACTTGCGGTCCGCCAGCTCGACGATCTTGCCCAGGTACATGACCGCGATCCGGTCCGAGACATGGCGGATGACCGAGAGGTCGTGCGCGATGATCACGTACGTGAGGCCGAGCTCGTCCTGGAGGTCGTCGAGCAGGTTGACCACCTGCGCCTGGATCGACACGTCCAGCGCGGAGACCGGTTCGTCGGCGACGACGAGTTTCGGGCGCAGGGCGAGCGCGCGGGCGATGCCGATGCGCTGGCGCTGCCCGCCGGAGAACTCGTGCGGGTAGCGGTTGTAGTGCTCGGGGCTGAGCCCGACCAGCGACAGCAGCTCCTGCACGTGCTTCTTGAGACCGCCCTCGGGCTCGACGCCCTGCAGCTTGAACGGCGCGCTGACGATCGTGCCGATCGTGTGCCGCGGGTTCAGCGAGGAGTACGGGTCCTGGAAGATCATCTGGACGTCGCGCCGCATCGGCCGCATCTTGCCCATGGACAGGTGCGTGATGTCGCGGCCCTGGAACTCGACCTTGCCGCCGGTCGGTTCGATCAGCCGGGTGATCAGCCGGCCCATCGTCGACTTGCCGCAGCCGGACTCGCCCACGACGCCCAGGGTCTCCCCCGGGTACACCTCGAAGCCGATGCCGTCGACGGCCTTGACCGCGGCGGTCTGCCGGCCGAGCAGTCCCTTGCGGATCGGGAAGTGCTTGACCAGGCCCTCGACCCTGAGCAACGGCTCGCGCGAGGCGGTGGCCTGCTCCGGGATCGTCACGTCCTTCTCCAGCACCGGGGGATTCTTCTTCTCGCTCACGTCACTCACGTCGCTCACATCACTCGGATCGCTCACAGCTTCGGCGCAATCTGTTCGGTCCAGATCCGGGACCGCTCCTCCGGTGCCATGTGGCAGGCGGCGAAGTGTCCGTCACCGACCTGCTCCAGCTCGGGGCGCGTCGTGCGGGTGATGTTGTCCTTGGGGATGTCCGCGTACGGGCAGCGCGGGTTGAACGCACAACCGTCCGGGACGTTGATCAGCGACGGTGGCTGGCCCTTGACGGGGATCAGCCGGTCGGTCTCCTCACGGTCGATGCGCGGCATCGAGGTGAGCAGACCCCAGGTGTACGGGTGCTGGGGCTCGTAGAAGACCTTCTCCGCCGAACCGCGCTCGATGCACCGGCCGCCGTACATCACCAGGAGCTCGTCGGCCATCTCCGCGACCACCCCGAGGTCATGGGTGATCATGATGACGGCGGAGCCGAACTCCTTCTGCAGGTCCCGGATCAGGTCCAGGATCTGCGCCTGGACGGTGACGTCCAGGGCGGTGGTCGGCTCGTCCGCGATGAGCAGTTCCGGGTTGTTGACCAGAGCCATCGCGATCATGGCGCGCTGGCGCATACCGCCGGAGAACTCGTGCGGGTGGGAGTCGACCCGCTTGTGCGGCTCCGGGATGCCGACCCGGTCGAGCATCTCGATGGCGCGGGTGCGCGCGATCTTCTTGCTGACCTTGTTGTGGACCCGGTACGCCTCCACGATCTGCCCGCCGACCGTGAAGTACGGGTGCATCGCGGAGAGCGGGTCCTGGAAGATCATGGCCATCTTGCGGCCGCGCAGCTCGCGCACCCGGTCGTCGGACGCGCCGATCAGCTCCTCGCCGTCCAGCCAGACCTCGCCGGAGATACGGGCGTTGGGGGCCGTGCGGTGCAGGCCCATCACACCGAGCGAGGTGACGGACTTACCCGAGCCGGACTCGCCCACGATGCCGAGGGTCTGTCCGGGCTTCACGTCAAAGCTGACGCCGTCGACCGACTTGACCAGGCCGTCGTCCGTCTTGAAGTGGATGCGCAGGTCCCGTACGGAGAGGAAGGCCTCGTCGCCGGCCCGCGCGGCGGCGGGCTTGCCGGCCGCCGCTGTCTGTGCCTTGGAAACCTCGGTCACGAGTACCTCACCCTGGGGTCGATGGCGGCGTACACCAGGTCCACCAGCAGATTGCAGACGACGATGAAGAAGGCCGCGATGAGCGTCACGCCCATCACGATGGGCAGGTCGTTGCCCCGGACCCCGTCGATGGCGTAGAAGCCGAGGCCCTGGAACGAGAACACCTGCTCGGTGATGACCGCGCCGCCGACCAGCAGACCGAAGTCCATGCCGAAGATGGTGACGATCGGGGTGAGCGCGGCCCGCAGACCGTGCTTACCGATGATCACGTTCTCCTTGAGGCCCTTGGCGCGGGCCGTACGGATGTAGTCCTCACCCATGGTCTCCAGCATCCCGGCTCTGGTGATGCGGGCGTAGAGCGCGGAGTAGAGGAAGGCCAGCGAACACCACGGGATCAGCAGGTTCCAGGCCCATTCCAGCGGATTCTCCGTGAACGGGACGTAGGTGATGTTCTCCCAGACGGGCCACTGCACGGTGAACACGCCCAGCGCGAGCATGCCGGTGAAGAAGATCGGCAGCGAGACACCGGCGAGGGCGACGGCCATGAAGAAGCGGTCGAGGATCGAACCCCGCTTGAGCGCGGAGACGACACCGATCGCCACCCCGCTGATCAGCCAGATCACCGCGGCACCGATGGCCAGCGAGAAGGTGATCGGGATACGTGCGGTCAGCTCGGGCCAGACCTCGATGTGGTTCTTGAAGGAGAAGCCGAAGCACGGGGCACCGCAGTGCGAGACCTCGGGGCCGAACGTGTAGTCCGCGCCGACGAAGATCTGCTTGATGAAGTGCCAGAACTGCTCGTACAGCGGCTGGTCGAGGCCGAGGTTCTGTTTGACCGCGAGGATGGACTGCGGATTGGCGTCCTTGCCCACGTACTGGGCCGCCAGTTGGTCCATCGTCTGCCCGGCGAGCCGGGGGACGAGGAAGAAGATCGCGAAGGTGACTGCGCTGACGATCAACAGCAGCAGTACCGCGCCGAAGACGCGTCGGATGATGTACGCAGCCACAGCTATCCGGCGCCGGTATCTGTCTGCCGGGAGTGACCCGTGCGGTCGGACACCGTGCCTTCACCTGCCTTTCAGGACAATTCTGGGGGCCCGGGG
>CBRG010000254.1 GCA_000470535.1 Streptomyces sp. AW19M42 | reverse complement strand
CCCCGGCCCCGGAAGGCGGCGCCCGACAACCCCGCGCGCCCGCCCGACCGAGGGCTGTCGTATCCCACCCGTAGACTTCACTCGTGGCAGGCAGGATCAATGACGACGACGTAAAGGCGGTACGGGACGCGGTCCCGATCGACGCCGTCGTTTCCGAGTACCTCCAGCTGCGCAACGCGGGCGGTGGAAACCTCAAGGGCCTGTGCCCCTTCCACGACGAGAAGTCCCCCTCCTTCCAGGTCAGTCCGAGCAAGGGCCTCTTCCACTGCTTCGGCTGCCAGGAGGGCGGCGACACGATCGCCTTCGTGATGAAGATCGATCACCTCCAGTTCTCCGAGGTGGTCGAGCGGCTCGCCGCCAAGGCCGGCATCACCCTGCGGTACGAGGAGGGCGGGTACAACCCCTCCCACCAGCGCGGTGAGCGGATCAGGCTGGTCGAGGCGCACAAGGCGGCCGCCCAGTTCTACGTCGAGCAGCTGGACGGCCCCGAGGCCGAGATCGGCCGCAAGTTCCTCGCGGAGCGCGGCTTCGACCAGGCCGCCGCCGCCCACTTCGGCGTCGGCTACAGCCCGGCCGGCTGGGACCACCTCACCCGCTACCTGCGCGGCAAGGGCTTCAGCGACAAGGAGCTGATCGCCTCCGGCATCTCCCAGGACGGCAGGCGCGGCCCCATCGACCGCTTCCGCGGCCGGCTGATGTGGCCCATCAGCGACACCGCGGGAGACATCGTCGGCTTCGGCGCCCGCAAACTGCGCGACGACGACAACGGCCCGAAGTACCTCAACACCCCTGAGACCGCGATCTACAAGAAGTCCCAGGTGCTCTACGGCATCGACCTGGCCAAGAAGGACATCGCGAAGGCCAGCCGGGCCGTCGTCGTCGAGGGCTACACCGACGTGATGGCCTGCCACCTCGCCGGGATCACCACCGCCATCGCCACCTGCGGCACCGCGTTCGGTGGCGACCACATCAAGATCCTGCGCCGTCTCCTGATGGACAACGGCAGCGCCCGGGTGATCTTCACCTTCGACGGTGACGCGGCGGGCCAGAAGGCCGCCCTGCGCGCCTTCGAGGACGACCAGAAATTCGCCGCGGAGACCTACATCGCGATCGCCCCGGACAACATGGACCCCTGCGATCTGCGGCTGGCCAAGGGCGACGAGGCCGTCCGCGACCTGGTGAAACCCCGCACCCCGCTCTTCGAGTTCGCGCTCCGCCAGATCGTCGGCCGCTACGACCTGGAGACCCCGGCCGGCCGCGCCGCCGCGCTCGACGAGGCCGCTCCCGTCGTCGCCAAGATCAAGACGGGCAGCGTGCAGCGCGAGGTCGCCGTCCAGCTGGCCGGCTTCGTCGGCATCCTGGACCAGGAGTACGTCGTGCACCGGGTCAACCAGCTCGCCCAGTGGGCCCGGAGCCGGGGCGGCGACCAGCGCGGGCCCGCGCGCTCCTCCGCCCGCGCCGGTGCGCAGCACCAGCCCCCCGCCGGGCCCTCGGGCCCCTCGGGTCCCTCGGGCCCCGCGCTCAACCTCCGCAGTCCGGCCCACCGCACCGAGCGCGAGCTGCTCAAGCTCGCCCTCCAGAAGCCCGCCCTGGTCGCCCCGGCCTTCGACGCCTACGGGGTGGACGAGTTCACCGCCCCGCCGTACGCCGCGGTCCGCCAGTGCATCGCGGAGGTTGGCGGCGCCGAGCTGGGCGTCCCGGAGACCCGTGAGTACCTCGTCCAGGTGCTCGACGCGACGCCCAACGAAACGGTGCGCAAGCTGGTCACCGAGCTGGCGGTCGAGGTCTTCCACGGCAAGTCCATCGACGAGGCCTACGCGGGCGAACACCTGGTAAAGGTCCGGCTGCGGGCCGTCGACCGCCGGATCAACGACGTCCAGGGCAGCCTCGCCCGGCTCGGCAGCAATGTCGCCCCGGACCATCTGGCCGCCGCACAGAACGAGGTCTGGGTCCTCCAGCAGTACGCCCAGTCCCTGCGCAACAGCGGAGCCGACGCGCTCTGACCGCGCCGCGGGCGCCCCGGGTACCGCTCGGTAGCCGCTCGGTCTCAGAAAGTCCCCGCACGCCCCTCGTGGCAGCTGTGTGTCGTACCCCACACTGGGTGGCGGTGCCTGAGTCATCGGAGCGCGGCCGGCCCACCGACCGGTGGTCCTCCATCCCCGCGGTCCGGCAGCGATCACCTGGAGGTCGCCCCCGTGCAGACCCGGACCGTGAGCAAGACCGAGCATGTCTCGGCGATCCCCGCGCAGCACCGGGCCGTACGCCATCCGGAGGCCGCGGCGGACCCGCCGCCGCCCGTACCCTCCGAGGCACCCGAGTCCTCCGGTTCACCTGATTCACCCGAGGTGGTCATGGAGGAGTCGGCGGAGCTGCCCGAGCCCCCGGCGTCGCGCGGCCGGCCGGACACGGGAGGACCGACCTCCGACCTGTTCCGGCAGTACCTGCGGGAGATCGGCCGCATCCCGCTGCTCACCGCGGCCGACGAGGTGGAGCTCGCCCGCAGCGTCGAAGCCGGGCTGTTCGCGGAGGAGCGCCTCGCCCGCACCCCGGACCCCGACACCCGCCTCGCCGTTGACCTGGACCGGCTGGTGGTCATGGGCCGGATGGCCAAACGCCGCCTCATCGAGGCCAACCTGCGCCTGGTCGTCTCCGTGGCCAAGCGCTACGTCGGGCGGGGCCTGACCATGCTCGACCTGGTCCAGGAGGGAAACCTCGGCCTGATCAGGGCCGTCGAGAAGTTCGACTACGCCCGCGGCTACAAGTTCTCGACGTACGCGACCTGGTGGATCCGGCAGGCCATGTCCCGCGCGCTGGCCGACCAGGCGCGGACCATAAGGGTCCCGGTCCACGTCGTCGAACTGATCAACCGCGTCGTACGGGTCCAGCGCCGGATGCTCCAGGAACGGGGCTACGAACCGACGCCCGAGGAGGTCGCCGCCCAGCTCGACCTGACCCCGGAACGGGTGGGCGAGGTGCTGCGCCTGGCCCAGGAACCCGTCTCCCTGCATGCCCCGGTCGGGGAGGAGGACGACGTCTCGCTGGGCGACCTGATCGAGGACGGCGACGCCGCGTCCCCCGTCGAGTCCGCCGCGTTCCTGCTGCTGCGCGAACACCTGGAAGTGGTGCTCTCCACGCTCAACGAGCGCGAGCGGAAGGTCGTCCAGCTACGGTACGGGCTGGCCGACGGCCGGCCCCGCACGCTTGAGGAGATCGGCCGGATCTTCGGCGTGACCCGCGAACGCATCCGCCAGATCGAGTCCAAGACCCTCAACAAGCTCCGGGACCACGCCTTCGCCGACCAGCTCCGCGGCTACCTCGACTGACGCACACGCGCGTACGGGCCGGGGCAGCCGCAGAACACCTGGGGCCTGACGCCGCGCGGCCGCCCTTCGGGCGACGACGGCAGTTTGACGAGCCCTAGTCGACCTCGGTGACCGCCTGCGCGAACTGGGCCGCGTACAGCCGCGCGTACGCACCCTCCGCCGCCAGCAGCTCGTCGTGCGTGCCCTGCTCGACGATCGAGCCGTTCTCCATCACCAGGATGACGTCGGCGTCCCGGATGGTGGAGAGCCGGTGCGCGATCACGAAGCTCGTACGGCCGTGCGCGAGCTGAGCCATCGCTTTCTGGATCAGCACCTCCGTACGGGTGTCGACCGAGCTGGTCGCCTCGTCCAGCACGAGTATCACCGGGTCGGACAGGAACGCCCGCGCGATGGTGATCAGCTGCTTCTCACCCGCGCTGACGCCGGTGCCCTCGTCGTCGATCACCGTGTCGTAGCCGTCCGGCAGGGTGCGGATGAAGCGGTCGGCGTGGGCCGCCCGCGCCGCCTCCTCGATCTGCTCCCGGCCGACCTCGCCCGACGCGCCGTACGCGATGTTCTCCGCGATGGTCCCGCCGAACAGCCAGGTGTCCTGGAGGACCATGCCGATCCCCGACCGCAGGTCGTCGCGCGACATCGTCGCCACGTCCACCCCGTCCAGGGTGATCCGGCCGCTCGTCACCTCGTAGAACCGCATCAGCAGATTGACCAGCGTCGTCTTGCCCGCGCCGGTCGGGCCGACGATCGCGACCGTGTGACCCGGTTCGACACTCAGCGACAGGTCCTCGATGAGCGGCTTCTCCGGGTCGTAGCGGAACGACACGTGCTCCAGCGCGACACTGCCGCGCAGCTCCTCCGGGTGCGCGCCCTCGCCCTTCGCCGGGTCGGCGTCCTGCTCCTCGGCGTCCAGCAGCTCGAAGATCCGCTCTGCCGAGGCCACCCCGGACTGCAGCAGGTTCGCCATCGAGGCGACCTGGGTCAGCGGCATGGAGAACTGCCGCGAGTACTGGATGAAGGCCTGCACATCCCCGATCGACAGCGCACCCGAGGCGACGCGCAGCCCGCCGATCACGGCGATCAGCACATAGTTCAGGTTCGACACGAACATCATCAGCGGCTGCATGATCCCGCTGTTGAACTGCGCCTTGAACCCGGCCTCGTACAGCGCGTCGTTCTGCTCGGCGAAGTCCCGCGCGGACTCGTCCTGCCGGCCGAAGACCTTCACCAGGGTGTGCCCGGTGTACATCTCCTCGATGTGGGCGTTGAGCTTGCCCGTGACCTTCCACTGCTGGACGAACTGCGGCTGCGAGCGCTTGCCCACCTTGGTCGCCACGACCACCGACAGCGGCACCGTCACCAGTGCGACGAGCGCCAGCAGCGGCGAGATCCAGAACATCATGATCAGCACGCCGACGATGGTCAGCAGCGAGTTGATGAGCTGGCCCAGGGTCTGCTGCATCGTCTGCGACATGTTGTCGATGTCGTTGGTCGCCCGGCTGAGCACCTCGCCGCGCTTCTGCTGGTCGAAGTAGGACAGCGGCAGCCGCGACAGCTTCGTCTGGATGTCCTCGCGCATCTGGAACACGACCCGGTTGATCACCCGGATCGACAGCCGCGTCGACACCAGCATCAGCAGCCCGGCACCGACGTACACGGCCAGCGCCGCCAGCAGCACCCGGCCGATCGCGTCGAAGTCCATGCCCTGCCCGGGGACGAAGTCCACCTTGGAGAGCATGTCGGCCAGGCCGCTGTTGGACTTGTGCAGGCCCTCGATGGCCTGCTCCTTGCTCGCCCCTTCCGGCATCTGCCGGCCGATGACCCCGGCGAACACCAGGTCGGTGGCCTTGCCGAGGATCTTCGGGCCGACCACCGAGAGCGCCACGCTCAGCGCACCGGCCACCAGCATCATGTACAGCGTGGCCCGCTCCGGGGCGAAGCGCTTCAGCAACCGCTTCGTGGAGCCCTTGAAGTCCGTGGACCGCTGGGTCGGCGCCCCGCCCGCCATCATGCGTCCGCCAGGCCCAGCCATTACGCGGCCTCCGCTTCCGTCAGTTGGGAGAGCACGATCTCCCGGTATGTTTCATTGCCGTCCATCAGCTCGTGATGACTGCCGGAGCCGACCACCCGGCCCTCGTCCATCACCAGGATCCGGTCCGCGTCGCGGATGGTGGACACCCGCTGCGCGACGATCACCACGGTCGCGGCCGCCGTCTCCCGCAGCAGCGCCGCGCGCAGCGCGGCGTCCGTGGCGTAGTCCAGCGCGGAGAACGAGTCGTCGAAGAGGTAGATCTCCGGCTGCTGAACCAGCGTCCGGGCGATCGACAGCCGCTGCCGCTGTCCGCCGGAGACATTGGTGCCGCCCTGCGCGATCGGCGCGTCGAGCCCGTGTTCCAGACCCTCGACGAACTCCTTGGCCTGAGCGACCTCCAGCGCGTGCCACAGCTCCTCGTCGGTCGCGTCCGGGTTGCCGTACCGCAGATTGGTCGCGACCGTTCCGGAGAACAGGTACGGCTTCTGCGGGACCAGGCTCACGGTCTTCGCCAGCAGTGCCGGAGCCAGCGTCCGTACGTCCGTCCCGTCGACCAGCACCTGGCCGTCCGTCACATCGAACAGCCGGGGTACGAGACCGAGCAGCGTCGACTTGCCGCTGCCCGTCGACCCGATGATCGCGGTCGTCTCGCCGGGCCGGGCCACCAGATCCACAGAGCGCAGCACCGACGCCTCGGCACCGGGGTAGCGGAAGTCGGCGCCGCGGATCTCCAGATGTCCGTGGGCGCGCAGTTCGGTCACCGGATCGACCGGCGGCACCACGCTGGAATCGGTCTCCAGGACCTCCTGGATGCGCTCGGCGCACACCTCGGCGCGCGGCACCATCATGAACATGAAGGTGGCCATCATCACCGACATGACGATCTGCATCAGGTACGAGAGGAACGCGGTCAGCGCACCGATCTGCATCCCGCCGCTGTCGATCCGGTGCGCACCGAACCAGACGACGGCGATCGACGACACGTTCACGACCGTCATCACGGTCGGGAACATCAGTGCCATCAGCCGGCCCGTGGACAGTGCCACACCGGTCAGCTCGGTGTTGGCGCCCCGGAAACGCCTCTCCTCGTAACCATCGCGGACGAAGGCTCGGATGACGCGGTTGCCGGTGATCTGCTCGCGCAGCACCCGGTTCACCGTGTCGAGCCGCTCCTGCATCGTCCGGAACAGCGGACGCATCCGCTTCACGATCAGGCTCACCGAGATCCCGAGGACCGGCACCACCGCGAGGAGCACCGCGGACAGCGGGACGTCCTGGCCGAGCGCCATGATGATGCCGCCGACACACATGATCGGCGCCGAGACCATCAGCGTGAACGTCATCAGGGTCAGCATCTGGATCTGCTGGACGTCATTCGTCGTACGGGTGATCAGCGAAGGCGCGCCGAACCGGCCGAGCTCACGCGCGGAGAACGACTGCACCCGGTCGAAGACCGACGCCCGGACATCGCGGCCGAGCGCGGACGCGGTACGGGCGCCGATGTAGACGGCCCCGATGTTGCAGACCACCTGGGCGATGCTGACGACGATCATGGCGCCGCCGTACTGAAGGATGTAACCCGTGTCGCCCTTGACGACACCGTTGTCAATGATGTCGGCGTTCAGGGTGGGCAGATAGAGGGCGGCGGAGGTCTGGAGCAGCTGGAAGACCACCAGCAGCGCGATCGGCTTCTTGTACGGACCGAGATAGGTCCGCAGGAGTTTTATGAGCACGCGTGTCTCTCGGAGTCGGCATAGGTCGGGAGTCGACCCATTTTCCGGCACCGCGCACCGCGACCGCGAACGTTTTTATTCAAGTCCAGGTCAAAAAACAGACCCGGTCCATAATTCCATCGTCGAACGTCCTTCCGGGACCCGGGCGGGTCGACGAGGGCCGCCCCCTCAGCGCGCGGCGTCGAACGCCCCGGGGTGGATCTGGTCCCGCGTCGCCACGTACTGCTGGCGCACCGCCTTGCCGACCGGCAGCTCCTCCCCGGGATCCAGCACCTGCGCCGCCGCGTCCTGCCAGACCGGGGGAGTGCGCGGATCGAGCGCCCCCTGCGAGACCCCGAGCGCCCACGCCGCCTGCCGGGCCGCACCCAGCGCCGCGTACTGCGCCGGCTCCGGCACGACCACCTGTGTCCCCAGCAGCATCGGCGCGAGCGCCTGCACAGCCGGCAGCTCCGCGGCGGCGCCCAGCAGGAACACCCGTCGTACCTCGACCCCGCGGTCGCGCAGCACGTCCAGCGCGTCGGCCAGCGAGCAGAGCATCCCCTCGAACGCGGCCCGCGCGAGGTGCTCCGGCTTCATCGACTCGCGCCGGAGCCCGCTCAGCGTCCCCGCGGTGTGCGGCAGGTGCGGAGTCCGCTCACCCTCCAGGTACGGCAGGAGCACCAGCCCGGAGGCGCCCGGCGTCGACTTCAGCGCCAGCGTCGACAGCTCCTCCAGCCCCTCCACGTCCAGCATCTCGGCGGTCCCGCGCAACGCTCGTACCGCGTTCGACGTGTGCACCACCGGCAGGTGCATTCCGGTCGCGTCCGCGAACGAGGTGATCATCCCGGTCGGATCGGCCAGCGCCTCGTGGTGCACCGCCATCACGGAGCCCGAGGCCCCGAGCGACACCACGGCGTCACCGACCCCGACCCCCAGCCCGAACGCTGCCGCCATCGTCTCGCCGGTGCCCGCCGAGATCAGCAGGCCCTCCGGCGTCGTCCCGGCCGCTTCGCACGGCCCGAGCACCTCGGGCAGCGCCGCCTGCCGGCCCAGTGCCAGCTCGACCAGATCCGGCCGGTAGGACTCACTGCCCGCCGACCAGTAACCGGTCCCGGACGCCGCGCCCCGGTCGGTGGTCCGCCGGGCCGGGCGGCCCAGCAGCTGCCACACCAGCCAGTCGTGCGGCTGGAGCACCGCGGCGACCCGCTCCGCCATGTCCGGCTCGGTCCGGGCCAGCCAGCGCAGCTTCGACACCGGCTGCGCGGCCTGCGGCACCGCCCCGACCGCCTCGGCCCAGGCCTGCCGCCCGCCGAGCCCGTCGATCAGATCGGCCGCGGCGACCTGCGCCCGCTTGTCGTTGCCGAGCAGCGCGGGACGTACGAGGTTGCCCTGCCGGTCCAGCGGTACGAGCCCGTGCTGCTGCGCGGACACACCGATGGCCTGCACACCTTCGAGCAGACCGCCGGTGGCCGCCTCACCGAGTGAGAGCAGCCACGCCTGCGGGTCCACCTCGGTGGCCTTCGCCTCCACGGGGTGTGCGGCGTACCCCTGGCGTAGTACGGCACCCGTGTCCGTATCGCAGACCACGATGTGCGTGAAAGCGGAAGAACTGTCCAAGCCGGCGACTATGCCCATACACAGATTCTGCCGCACCGCCGGAGCATTCCTGCACGGCGGTGCGGCAGCTGTGGAGAGACGAGGCCTCAGGTGCCGGCCTCGGGTGCCGGCCTCAGGTGTTGGTCGTGCCCCAGTCGTCCTCGCCGTTAGGACCGCGCCCGCGCAGCGAGCGCACCCGGTCGGCCACCGAGGCCGGCACCTTGTCGCCGACCTTCTCGCCCACCACGTGGGCCGCCTTGCCGGCGAACTCGCGGCCGCTCTGGGCCGCGGACTCGCAGGTGTTGCGCACGGCCGGGTTCTGGGAGAACTGGCGTGCGGACTTCTTCAGCTGCTCGTAGCGCTCGCGCCCGGCGCGCGTGCCGAGCACGTAACCGAGGGCCACTCCGGCGATGAACGTGAGCCGGTACCGCATGGCTGCCACCCTTCCTTGTCTCCGTGCGACGTGTACTGCTCGCCTACCCGCAGACACCCGGGATGACCCCGGCCGATACCGATTGGCAAAGCACCCCCCTGCTTGCGCTAATGTATGTGTCGCAGCGAACGTCCGCCGCCCGGCAGCCGCCAGGCAGGTGTCGTTCGAGGCGACGCAGCAATCCCCTGTAGCTCAATTGGCAGAGCAGCCGGCTGTTAACCGGCAGGTTACTGGTTCGAGTCCAGTCGGGGGAGCGCGATCCCCTGTAGCTCAATTGGCAGAGCATTCGGCTGTTAACCGGAGGGTTACTGGTTCGAGTCCAGTCGGGGGAGCGGAACGGAAGAGGGCCCCGAGGGGTCCTCTTTCGTATGCCCGGGGCCGGTCCTTGAGGCTTCGCCGCCCTGGTGCGCATGGGGCCGACGTGACTCTTTCGCGTCAACTTCACGTGGACCGGAACCGGACAGGGAGCAGCGCGGTCTTCATGGTCACGAGTACCCGGGCATCCGGAGCGAGTGATCGTATGACCGGCTATGCTGCGGCAGACGGCGCGCACACTTGTACGCGCCACGCCGAAAAGGGGCGGTAGCTCAGCCGGTTAGAGCAGCGGACTCATAATCCGTCGGCCGTGGGTTCGAGTCCCACCCGCCCCACCCAGCATCCCCAGGCAGAATCGTTCTGACCTGGGGAAACGCGTTTTTTCGGGGGCGTTTGCGTGCGGCGTTCGCCGCACGGGGGTGCGGCGAATGTGGCGCTTGAGGTAGGCGCGAAGACCTTGTGTGGCTGTGACCTGGAACTTTTCCGGCGCCGTGTCCGTGGGAGGGTTATGAACGCTCCCACGGCTCCTGCCCATGGTCGGCGAGACGTTCCTGGTCGCTCCGAACCTTCTGTGTCGTCCGAGGCCCGCGAGGGCGCCCTGGCCGGGCTGAGCCTGTACGTGTCGGTCGAGGGCAACCTGGCCGCGTTGGTGACTGTGCTGGACGCGGCGCGGAAGCAGATGGCGGACCGTACGGAGAGCGCCGGGCAGGACACGAAGGCTTCTATCGAGGTTCCGCCGGGCGGCCTCCGTCTTGCCGCGGGGGACGGGCGCATGCCTAATGTCCTGCTACCGAGCACTGCGGCACGTCCGTACGTCGAGCCAGAGGCTCGAGCTCGCTCGTTCGCTTGATCACCCCGGGCCAGGTCCACGCCGAGCCGAGGACCACAGGGCGCCGCGCGGGCGGCCTGGTAGGAGGAGTACATCGTCTTTGCCGGACTGCAGGTTCCGGAGGTGGAGACGAGGTAGCGCTCGGATAAGTGCCAGGAAAGGGTCTGTCAAACGAGCGGTGTAACTCGGGTTGTTAAGGGCTACTGACGTGCTGCGGAGAGCTGGCCGTCGAAGGTGATGTCGAAGGCGTTCAAGGCTGTCTTCCAGCGCATGGTCCAGCGGGCCTGACCCTTGCCGGTCGGGTCCAGCGACATGATCGCCATGTAGACGCACTTCAAGGCGGCCTGCTCATTCGGGAAGTGGCCGCGGGCCTTCACCGCCCGGCGGATCCTGGCGTTGACGGACTCGATTGCGTTCGTGGTGCAGACAATGCGGCGGATCTCGGTGTCGAAGCGGAGGAACGGCGTGAACTCCTCCCAGGCGTTCTCCCAGAGCCGTACGATCGCCGGGTATGTCTTGCCCCACGCGTCGGCGAACTCCGCGAACCGCTCGAGTGCGGCCTCCTCGGTCGCCGCGGTGTAGACGGGCTTGAGGACCTTCGCGATCTTGTCCCAGTCCTGGCGGGCGGCATAGCGGAAAGAGTTCCGCAGCAGGTGGACCACGCAGGTCTGCATCACGGTGCGGGGCCAGACGGCCTCGACTGCCTCGGGCAGACCCTTGAGCCCGTCGCAGACGAGCATGAGGACGTCGTTCACTCCACGGTTCTTGATCTCGGTGAGGATGTGCATCCAGTGCTTGGCACCCTCGCCGCCGTCGCCGGCCCACAGCCCGAGAATCTCCCGCCGGCCCTCGGCCGTGACGGCCAGGGCCACGTAGATGGGCCGGTTCGCCACGGCGCCGTCGCGGATCTTCACGTGGATCGCGTCGATGAAGACCACCGGATAGACCGGGTCGAGGGGCCGGTTCTGCCATTCGGCCATGCCTTCGAGGACCTTGTCCGTGATCGTGGAGATCGTCTGACGCGATACCTCGGCGCCATAGACCTCGGACAG
>CBRG010000253.1 GCA_000470535.1 Streptomyces sp. AW19M42 | reverse complement strand
GCGGCTGCGGGTGCTGGCGGGCGCCGAGGTGCCGCACGTCCGGCTGGAGCTCGACGAGGAGGCGTACCGGATCGCCGGCCACGCCCATCTGGTGGGGCTGCCGGTACGGGTGGAGGGACGGCTGGAGAGCCGGGGCGGTTTCCGGCGGCTGACCAGGACCTCGCAGGTGGTTCCGGTGCAGGTCGACGACGCGGAACGGGACCGGCTGATGAAGTCGCTCCAGGAGAACGTCGACTCTTTCGAGGAGGCGTGCACGGGGGAGTAGCGGGGCGCGGGCGGCCCATTTCGCTATGGGGGCCGTCGGCTCGGTACGATTCCTCTTGCACGTGCAAGAGGAATGCGGTGCACCCCCTGAGTCAGGAGAGACCGGTGTCAGACGTCCGTGTGGCCATCCAACGCGATTCCGAGCGGGAAGAGCGCGTGGTGACGACGGGCACGACGGCAGCCGAGCTCTTCCCCGGCGAGCGCACCGTCGTCGCCGCCCGCATCGCCGGTGAACTGAAGGACCTCGCGTACGAGCTCAAGGACGGCGAGAGTGTCGAGCCCGTCCTGATCTCGTCCGAGGACGGCCTCAACATCCTCCGGCACTCCACCGCGCACGTCATGGCACAGGCCGTGCAGGAGCTCCACCCCGAGGCCAAGCTCGGCATCGGCCCGCCGGTCAAGGACGGCTTCTACTACGACTTCGACGTCGAGAAGCCGTTCACGCCCGAGGACCTCAAGGCCATCGAGAAGAAGATGCAGGAGATCCAGAAGCGGGGCCAGAAGTTCTCCCGCCGGGTCGTGACGGACGAGGCGGCCCGCGAGGAGCTGGCCGACGAGCCGTACAAGCTGGAGCTCATCGGCATCAAGGGCTCCGCCTCCACGGACGACGGCGCGGACGTCGAGGTGGGCGGTGGCGAGCTGACCATCTACGACAACCTCGACCCGAAGACCGGGGACCTGTGCTGGAAGGACCTCTGCCGGGGCCCGCACCTGCCGACCACCCGGTTCATCCCGGCGTTCAAGCTGATGCGCAACGCGGCCGCCTACTGGCGCGGCAGCGAGAAGAACCCGATGCTCCAGCGCATCTACGGCACCGCCTGGCCGACCAAGGACGAGCTGAAGGCGCACCTGGAGTTCCTGGAGGAGGCCGCCAAGCGCGACCACCGCAAGCTCGGCAACGAGCTGGACCTCTTCTCCTTCCCGGACGAGATCGGCCCCGGCCTCGCCGTCTTCCACCCCAAGGGCGGCGTCATCCGCCGGGCCATGGAGGACTACTCGCGCCGCCGCCACGAGGAGGAGGGCTACGAGTTCGTCTACTCGCCGCACGCCACCAAGGGCAAGCTCTTCGAGAAGTCCGGCCACCTGGACTGGTACGCCGACGGCATGTACCCGCCCATGCAGCTCGACGACGGGGTGGACTACTACCTCAAGCCGATGAACTGCCCGATGCACAACCTGATCTTCGATGCCCGCGGCCGTTCGTATCGTGAACTTCCCCTGAGGCTGTTCGAGTTCGGGACGGTGTACCGGTACGAGAAGTCGGGCGTCGTGCACGGCCTGACCCGCTCGCGCGGCTTCACGCAGGACGACGCGCACATCTACTGCACCCGGGAGCAGATGGCCGAGGAGCTGGACCGGACGCTGACCTTCGTCCTGAACCTGCTCCGCGACTACGGCCTGACCGACTTCTACCTGGAGCTGTCCACCAAGGACCCGGAGAAGTTCGTCGGCTCGGACGAGGCCTGGGAAGAGGCCACGGCGACGCTGCAGCAGGTCGCGGAGAAGCAGGGCCTGCCGCTGGTCCCGGACCCGGGCGGCGCCGCGTTCTACGGGCCGAAGATCTCTGTGCAGTGCAAGGACGCCATCGGCCGGACCTGGCAGATGTCGACCGTGCAGCTCGACTTCAACCTGCCGGAGCGCTTCGACCTGGAGTACACCGGCCCGGACGGCGGCAAGCAGCGCCCGGTGATGATCCACCGCGCCCTGTTCGGCTCCATCGAGCGCTTCTTCGCGGTGCTGCTTGAGCACTACGCGGGTGCTTTCCCGGTGTGGCTGGCGCCCGTCCAGGCGGTCGGCATCCCGATCGGCGACGCGCACGTCCCGTACCTCCAGGAGTTCGCCGCCAAGGCCCGTAAGCAGGGGCTGCGGGTCGATGTGGACGCCTCGTCGGACCGGATGCAGAAGAAGATCCGCAACCAGCAGAAGGCCAAGGTCCCCTTCATGATCATCGCTGGTGACGAGGACATGGCCAACGGCGCGGTCTCCTTCCGCTACCGCGACGGTTCGCAGGAGAACGGCATCCCGGTCGAGGACGCCATCGCCAAGATCGCGAAGGCCGTCGAGGACCGCGTCCAGGTCTGACCGGTCAGGAAGAGGGGCCCCCGGCGAGCTATCCGCCCGCCGGGGGCCCCTCCTCGTCCTCCCGCCGGAACACCTGGATCAGCCACGACGAGAACGAACCCGTAACCGCACCCAGCAGGGCCAGCCCGCACGCCATCAGGCCCGCCGCCACGACCCGCCCGGTCGGCGTCACCGGCGCGGCATCCCCGTACCCCACCGTCGTGAGCGTGGCGCATGCCCACCACACCGCGTCGCCGAAGGTCCGGATCGAGGCGCCCGGCGCGTCGCGTTCCACGCGGTAGACGGCGAGCGATGCCGAGAAGCCCAGCAGCAGTGACGTCAGGCCCGCATACGTCATCACCCGCGCGTACAGACCCAGCCTGGGCTCGTCGCGGCGCTGCTGGACGGCCGAGTAGACCTTCACCAGGCGCAGCGGCCGCAGCAGCGGCAGCAGGAGCACGAGCGTGTCGAGCCAGCGCACGCGGACGAAGCGGTGGCCGAGGCCGCTGAGCCGGACGCGGACGGCGTAGTCGATGGCGAAGACCAGCCAGGTGGCGCCCACCAGGACGAGGGAGATGTCGCGCCACGGCTGGGCGTCGTGCGGGGCGAGGACGCGTACCGCGTAGCCGAGCAGGAACAGCAGGGACGCGGCGAGGAGCGGTACCTCGGTGCGCCGCTCCCATCGGGTCAGGGCGGGCGGGGCCTGGGCCCGGGTGCGGTCGCTCATCGGCCAAGCATCGCGGTGCGGGAACGGGTCCGGCCCCGGCGACACGCGCCGCGCGGGGTAAGCAATATGCTGACCGGCATGACGAGTGAGCCGGAGCAGCAGATCGGAGTGGGGACGCCCGACGCGTTCCAGCGCCTGTGGACGCCCCACCGGATGGCGTACATCCAGGGCGAGAACAAGCCGACCGGTCCGGAGGCCGGCGACGGCTGTCCGTTCTGTGCGATCCCGCCGATGTCGGACGAGGACGGGCTCGTCGTCGCGCGTGGCGAGAAGGTCTACGCCGTGCTGAATCTGTACCCGTACACCGGCGGGCACCTGATGGTGGTGCCGTACCGGCACGTCGCGGACTACACCGAGCTGGACGGTCCGGAGACGACCGAGCTCGCTGATTTCACCAAGCGTGCGATGACCGCGCTGCGTGCGGCCTCCGGGGCGCACGGCTTCAACATCGGGATGAACCAGGGCGCGGTGGCCGGTGCCGGTATCGCCGCGCACCTGCACCAGCATCTGGTGCCCCGCTGGGGCGGTGACACCAACTTCATGCCGGTGGTGGGCCACACCAAGGTGCTGCCGCAGTTGTTGGCGGACACCCGGAAGATGCTGGCCGACGCCTGGCCGGTCTGATCAGTCCGATCCGTGTGGGGCGCGCCGGGGGAACCGGGGCGCCCCACACGCGTTCTACGCGTCGTACAGGTCGGCCTTGCGCGGGGAGGGGTCCTGGACGAGTCCGCTCAGTATCGACGAGCGGTTGCCGAAGCGCTCGGTGTCGACGCCGTTCTCGTCCAGCACCTTGATGGCGGCGCTGTGCACCACACGCAGGACGGGTGTGGCAGCGCGCATCGCGTCGTCCGCCATGAAGCGGTGGCGCCACGGCTTCTCGGCCCAGGCATGCCGCAGCCCGAAGGGTTCCGGCAGCGCGATCTTGCCGCCGAGGTAGTCGAGCAGCGGCGGATACCAGGTGAACGGGGCGCGCAGGGCCAGGCGGACCACCTCGCTGGACTCGACCAGCGACAGCGTGATGTCGCGGGTCTCCCAGAACCTGACGGTCTTGTTGACCGTCTTTTTCTTGGCGGAGGGCTTGCTGGTGAACAGCGAGTGGACCGGGCCGAGGGCGTGTCCGGTGACCTCGATGCGCAGGGTCTCGAACAGCACGGTGACGGTGATCATCATGGTGATGACCAGCTGGCCGTCCCAGAGGGTGAACTGGACACCGAGGTAGTGGCGGTCGCCGCCGCCGAACTGCTGGTGGTTGCAGATGCGCTGTATCTCGTGGGGCTTCACCTGGAAGGTGGCGACGTCCTCGCCCTCGGGGCGGGAGACCGAGTCGGCGTTCTCACCGACGGGGGACACGACCCAGTGGGTGACCGAGGGCTTGGGGAAGCCGCCGGTGTTCAGAGGGCCGCGCTCCAGCATCTTGAGCTGGTCGTGGATGACGCGGATCAGGTCCCAGCTGCGGAACTGGTGGAACTCCTTGCCGGGATCCTTGGCCACCAGATCCTCGGCGAGCTGCCAGCTGCCCCAGCGGGTGCCCATGCCGAGGATGCCCTTGGGGCCCGCGTAGAAGACCGAGTTGGACTGCTGCTCGGCCGAGAGTTTCTCCAGGCCCTGCCGGAGCGCCTCCCGGGCGGTCTCGTTCGGGTTCTTCGGCACGGCCTCGGGGATCTTGGCGACGACGCCGCCGCCGGACAGGAGTCCTTCCCAGCGGACGCGCATGTCCTGGGCGGAGGTCTCCGCGATCCGCTTGGCGATCAGCCATCCGATGACCGGGGCGATGGCCATCGCCCGCACGTAGAGCCCCAGGAATCCGGTGAGGGGCATCTTGATCAGGAAGTACACCGCGGCGATCCCGATGACCGGCAACAGGACGTTGCCCAGGGCGGAGAGCACCTTGTCCTTGGGCTTGGCGAGGATGTCGCGCAGCCGGAAGGCGATGATCCACAGCAGCATTCCGGGCAGGAAGAGGAAGCCGCAGAGAGCGGTCACGACGGTGAGTTTGGTGTCGCGCGCCTTGCGGAGCCGCGAGGCGGACAGGCAGTGCTCCACCACGGTCTGCGGATCGCTGCCGAAGGACTGGATGAGCGCCTTGCGGGCGCCGCCCAGCGTGCGTTCCTGAACGGCGCGGGAGAAGGCCTCGCCGAAGTTGGGCTTGAAGAGCTTGGACCGGCCGGCCTTCACCTCGGACTTGTGCCACTCGCTGTTGGCCTTAAGGATCTCGTCCACCGGGGTGTCGCGGTACGCGGCAGAGGCGAGGGCGTTGGTCGCCACCGCCGCTCCCGCCGATCCCTGGAGTGGAATCTGCGCTCCTGGAGAGAAATCGAATCCGTCGTTGGCCACTGCCGCCCCCACTCGCCTGCCGAGGAACCGCTCCTGCGGCTGTTTCCCAACTGCCGTGCCCGGCACACTTTCTGAGCTGGAACCACAGCGTATCGTCCGAATCGATACGGTGTCCGGCCCTGTGGACAACCGTGGGGGCGGGGCAGCTACGTATCGTTCGCGGCGCTGTCCCGCTGCCCGCGCATCCGGTCCGACAGGTGTGCGGGCAGGGCCTCGTGGCGGGCGTACACGCGGTCCAAGCGGCCGGTGCCGTGGGAGAGGGAGCGCAGGTCGACCGGGTACCGGCCGGTCTCCAGCTCCGGTACCTCCCCCCGTACGAGGGTGCGTCCGGGCCCGGACCGCTCGGTGCCGACCACCCTGCCGCGCAGGGCCAGGGCGCCGACGGTCCGGAAGGCGGCGTCGGAGAAGTCCACGGAGTGGGACTTGCCGTCCCTCAGGGTGACCGGCAGGTCGACCAGCGGGTGCCCGGTGGCGACGCCCCGTACGCCGCTCGACGACAGGGGCGGCCCGCCACGAGAGGCCGGGGGTGCCCGGACGGTGGAGTGCGGCGGTCGTGACTACGATGGGTCAGCCGGTGGCCGATGGGGCCGCTCGGCCCACCGAACCCTCGGGAAGGCCATGCTGAACAAGTACGCGCGTGCATTCTTCACGCGTGTCCTCACACCGTTCGCCGCACTGCTGCTCCGTCTCGGCGTGAGCCCTGACGCGGTCACTCTGATCGGCACGGCCGGGGTGATGGCAGGTGCGCTGGTCTTCTTCCCGATGGGGGAGTTCTTCTGGGGCACGATCGTCATCACGATCTTCGTCTTCTCCGACCTCGTCGACGGGAACATGGCGCGGCAGGCCGGTATCTCCAGCCGGTGGGGCGCGTTCCTCGACTCGACGCTCGACCGGGTGGCCGACGGCGCGATCTTCGCCGGCTTCGCCCTCTGGTACGCGGGCAGCGGCGACAACAACGTCCTGTGCGCCGTCGCGATCTTCTGTCTCGCGAGCGGCCAGGTCGTCTCGTACACCAAGGCGCGCGGTGAGTCGATCGGTCTGCCGGTCGCGGTCAACGGGCTCGTGGAACGTGCGGAGCGGCTGGTGATCTCGCTGGTGGCGGCCGGTCTGGCGGGTCTGCACGCGTTCGGGGTGCCCGGCATCCAGGTGCTCCTGCCGATCGCGCTGTGGATCGTCGCGGCGGGCAGCCTGGTGACGCTGGTGCAGCGCGTGGTCACGGTGCGCCGCGAGTCCGCGGCCGCCGACGCGGCCGGGACCGAGGCCGTCTAGTGAGCCGCGCGACCGGGGACCCGAAGCCCGGCGCCGGGGAACTGATCAGCGACGCCCTGTACGGACTCGGCTGGGCCGCGGTCAAGACGCTTCCCGAACCGGCCGCACGGGCCCTCTTCCGCACCATCGCCGACCAGGTGTGGAAGCGTCGCGGCAAGAGCGTGCTGCGGCTGGAGTCGAATCTGGCGCGCGTCGTGCCGGACGCGAGCCCCGCCCGCCTCGCCGCGCTGTCCAAGGCCGGGATGCGCTCGTACATGCGGTACTGGATGGAGTCGTTCCGGCTGCCCACCTGGAGTGCGCGGCGGATCAAGGACTCCGTCTACGTGGCGGAGGTCCACCGGCTGACCGAGGGGCTCGACGCCGGCCGCGGCGTCATCCTCGCCCTGCCGCACCTGGGGAACTGGGACCTGGCGGGCGCCTGGGTCACCACGGATCTGAAGGTCCCGTTCACCACGGTCGCCGAACGGCTGAAACCGGAGTCGCTGTACGACCGGTTCGTCGCCTACCGCGAGGGACTGGGCATGGAGGTCCTGGCGCACAACGGCGGGACAGCCTTCGGCACGCTGGCCCAGCGGTTGCGGGCGGGCGGCCTGGTCTGTCTGGTCGCGGACCGCGATCTGTCGGCCTCCGGCGTCGAGGTCTCGTTCTTCGGTGACACCGCCCGGATGCCCGCCGGCCCGGCGCTGCTCGCCCAGCAGACCGGGGCGCTGCTGCTGCCGGTCACGCTCAACTACGACGACACGCCGGTGATGAAGGCGCGGATCCATCCGCCCGTCGAGGTTCCCGGCTCAGGTGACCGTGCGGAAAGGACGTCTGTGATGACACAGGCCCTGGCCGACGCGTTCGCCCTGGGCATCGCCGAGCACCCGGAGGACTGGCACATGCTGCAACGGCTCTGGCTCGCCGACCTCGAACCCCTCGGAGACTAGGGTGAAAATCGGCATCGTCTGCCCGTACTCCTGGGACGTACCGGGCGGCGTGCAGTTCCACATCCGCGATCTGGCCGAGCATCTGATCCGGCTCGGCCACCAGGTGTCCGTGCTCGCCCCGGCGGACGACGAGACCCCGCTCCCTTCGTACGTGGTCTCCGCGGGCCGGGCCGTGCCCGTCCGGTACAACGGCTCGGTGGCCCGGCTGAACTTCGGGTTCCTGTCCGCGGCACGGGTGCGCCGCTGGCTGCACGACGGCACGTTCGACGTGATCCACATCCACGAGCCGACCTCGCCGTCGCTGGGGCTGCTGACCTGCTGGGCGGCGCAGGGCCCGATCGTCGCCACGTTCCACACGTCCAATCCGCGCTCCCGGGCGATGATCGCCGCGTACCCGATCCTCCAGCCTGCGCTGGAGAAGATCAGCGCGCGCATCGCGGTGAGCGAGTACGCGCGCCGCACCCTGGTCGAGCACCTGGGCGGCGACGCGGTGGTCATTCCCAACGGTGTCGACGTGGACTTCTTCGCCTCGGCCGAGCCCAGGACCGAGTGGCAGGGCGAGACGATCGGTTTCATCGGGCGCATCGACGAGCCCCGCAAGGGCCTGCCCGTCCTGATGCGGGCACTGCCCGCGATCCTGGCCGCCCGCCCGGCCACCAGGCTCCTGGTGGCCGGCCGGGGCGACGAGGAGGAGGCCGTCGCCTCGCTGCCGAAGGAGATGCGCGAGCGTGTCGAGTTCCTCGGCATGGTCAGCGACGAGGACAAGGCGCGGCTGCTGCGCAGCGTCGACGTGTACGTCGCGCCCAACACCGGCGGCGAGAGCTTCGGCATCATCCTGGTCGAGGCCATGTCGGCGGGCGCACCGGTCCTGGCCAGCGACCTGGACGCGTTCGCACAGGTCCTGGACCTGGGGGCGGCCGGCGAACTGTTCGCCAACGAGGACGCGGACGCGCTGGCCGAGGCGGCGGTCCGGGTGCTGGGCGACCCGGAGCGGCGCGCGGAACTGCGGGAGCGCGGCAGCGCACATGTGCGGCGCTTCGACTGGTCGACGGTGGGCGCGGACATCCTCGCGGTGTACGAGACGGTGGCGGACGGCGCGGCGTCGGTGGCCACGGACGAACGCACGGGGCTGCGGGCCAGGTTCGGGCTGGCGCGGGACTAAGGGCTGTCCCGTGATCCCTGCCGGGCGCACGACGCCGGCTACGGCACCTCGCCGCGTTGTCGGAACGCCCGCATACGTTCGGTACGCGGGCGTCCCTCCGCCTCGCGACGCACCGGACGCCGCGGTGCGTCCGGTCGGCGCACTGACAGCCGTGGCGTGTGACCCCGGGTCCTGGCCGGCGCCGGGCGCGGCAGCACTGTTCGGAGCGGCGAGCTCGGCCACCTGGAGCTTCGGCCGGGAGCACGTCATGAACGCCGGAGGGGCGAGTACCACTGTCTCCGTGCTGCTGTGGGTGGTCCTGGGCGCGGCCGAACTCGTCGGCCTGTCCGCCGGTGACCTGATCGAACGCCACGGACTCCGCCGCGTCTGGACCGTCGCCCTCGCCCCGCTGGGAACGGCGAGCGCCGTGATCGGACTGCTGCCCGGCCTCCCCGTCGCCGCTTTCGCCGGGATCGCGGTCTTCGGGGCCGCGTACGTCACGCTCACCACCGTGATCTCCTTCTGGATCACCCGCATGCACCCCGAGACCACCGCTGCCGCGGTTGCGCTGGGCTTCCTCATGGTCTCCGCGGGACAGGCCGTGGCTTCCCCCGCCCGTCGGCGCGCTCGCCGACCGCATGGGCACCGCGTCCGCGTTTCTCGCGTGCGCGGCGCTCGGCGTCATCGGTGCGAGAGCGGTCCGGTCACGGACACGCTCCTGAGACGTGGACCACCGTGTCCGGCAGTCGTCGCCGACGCGGGTGGCCGGGGCCGGATGGTGTCCGTACACCGGTAGCCTTCGGCCCGTGACCGAATCCCTCATCTGGACCGTCGTCGTGCTCGTCGCGATCGGCCTCTACCTCAGCTGGACCGCCGGCCGGCTCGACCGGCTGCACACCCGTATCGACGCGGCCCGCGCCGCGCTCGACGCGCAACTGCTGCGCCGGGCCTCGGTCACCCAGGAACTCGCCACGTCCGGAGTCCTCGACCCGGCCGCGTCCATCGTCCTGTACGAGGCCGCGCACGCCGCCCGCCAGGCGGAGGAGGAGCACCGCGAGGTCGCCGAGAGCGAACTGAGCACCGCCCTGCGCGCGGTGTTCGGTGAGCCGGCCCAGGTGGAGGCGGTGAAGGAGGTCCCGGGCGGTGAGGAGGCCGCGTCCGAACTGGCTGCCGCCGTCCGCCGGGTCCCGATGGCGCGCCGGTTCCACAACGACGCGGTGCGGGCCGCCCGCGCGCTGCGCCGCCACCGTACGGTGCGCTGGTTCCGGCTGGCCGGTCATGCCCCCTTCCCGCTCGCCTTCGAGATGGACGACGAGCCACCGGTCGCCCTCGCCGCCCGTCCGGTCAGCTGACGCGCGCCCAGGGCCTGCGCCGCGGCAGTCGGCCGGGCCAAAACGATCCACCGGCCTGCTATTGGCCCTTGCTGTGGACCGGTTCCGGAGAGTTTGCTCAGCAGTGCGTCACCCCCGCACGCTCAGCGCCCCTTCTTCCAGTGAGGTCGATCCGTGTCCACGCTTCCCACCACCCCGCAGTCCGCTGACTACCCGGCGACCGGCACCGCCCGCGTCAAGCGCGGTATGGCCGAGCAGCTCAAGGGCGGCGTGATCATGGACGTCGTCAACGCCGAGCAGGCGAAGATAGCCGAGGACGCGGGCGCCGTGGCCGTCATGGCCCTGGAGCGGGTGCCGGCCGACATCCGTAAGGACGGCGGCGTAGCCCGGATGTCCGACCCGAACATGATCGAGGAGATCATCGAGGCCGTCTCCATCCCGGTCATGGCGAAGTCCCGTATCGGACACTTCGTCGAGGCCCAGGTCCTGCAGTCCCTCGGCGTCGACTACATCGACGAGTCCGAGGTGCTCACCCCGGCCGACGAGGTCAACCACAGCGACAAGTTCGCCTTCACCACCCCCTTCGTCTGTGGCGCCACCAACCTGGGCGAGGCCCTGCGCCGCATCGCGGAGGGCGCGGCCATGATCCGCTCGAAGGGCGAGGCCGGCACCGGCAACGTCGTCGAGGCGGTGCGCCACCTGCGCCAGATCAAGAACGAGATCGCCCGGCTGCGCGGCTACGACAACAACGAGCTGTACGCCGCCGCCAAGGACCTCCGCGCCCCGTACGAGCTGGTCAAGGAGGTCGCAGAGCTCGGCAAGCTGCCCGTCGTCCTGTTCTCCGCGGGCGGCGTCGCCACCCCCGCCGACGCCGCGCTGATGCGCCAGCTCGGCGCCGAGGGCGTCTTCGTCGGCTCCGGCATCTTCAAGTCCGGTGACCCGGCCAAGCGCGCCGCCGCCATCGTGAAGGCCACCACGTTCTTCGACGACCCGAAGATCATCGCGGATGCCTCCCGCAACCTGGGCGAGGCCATGGTCGGCATCAACTGCGACACGCTGCCCGAGACCGAGCGCTACGCCAACCGCGGCTGGTAGTCACTGATGAGCGACACCCCTGTGATCGGAGTCCTGGCTCTCCAGGGCGACGTACGGGAACACCTGATCGCCCTGGCCTCGGCGGACGCCCTGGCCAGGCCGGTCCGGCGGCCCGAGGAACTCGCCGAGGTCGACGGGCTGGTCGTCCCCGGCGGCGAGTCCACCACGATGTCCAAACTGGCCGCCCTGTTCGGGATGCTGGAACCGCTGCGCGAGCGGGTCGCCGCGGGGATGCCGGTCTACGGCACCTGCGCCGGAATGATCCTGCTCGCGGACAAGATCCTCGACCCGCGCTCGGGCCAGGAGACGATCGGCGGCATCGACATGATCGTGCGCCGTAACGCTTTCGGGCGGCAGAACGAGTCGTTCGAGGCGGCCGTGGACGTCGCCGGGATCGAGGGCGGCCCGGTCGAGGGCGTCTTCATCCGGGCCCCCTGGGTCGAATCCGTGGGGGCACGGGCCCGGGTCGTGGCGGAGCACGGCGGCCATATCGTGGCGGTACGGCAGGGAAACGCCCTCGCCACGTCATTCCATCCGGAACTGACCGGTGACCACCGGCTCCACGCGTACTTCGTCGACATGGTGCGCGCATCGGGCTGACTCGATCCCGGTAGGATCTCTCGGGTTCGTACGGAATTTGGTGACGCGAAGGAGAAGGCAGATGTCCGGCCACTCTAAATGGGCTACGACGAAGCACAAGAAGGCCGTGATTGACGCCAAGCGCGGCAAGCTCTTCGCGAAGCTGATCAAGAACATCGAGGTCGCGGCCCGCACCGGCGGTGTGGACCCCGAGGGCAACCCGACCCTTGTGGACGCGATCCAGAAGGCGAAGAAGAGCTCGGTCCCGAACAAGAACATCGACTCCGCGGTCAAGCGCGGTGGCGGTCTCGAAGCGGGCGGCGTCGACTATCAGACGATCATGTACGAGGGCTACGGCCCGAACGGCGTTGCGGTGCTCATCGAGTGCCTCACCGACAACCGCAACCGTGCCGCGTCCGACGTGCGTGTCGCCATGACGCGCAACGGCGGCTCGATGGCCGACCCGGGCTCGGTCTCGTACCTGTTCAACCGCAAGGGCGTCGTGATCGTGCCCAAGGGCGAGCTGTCCGAGGACGACGTGCTGGGCGCGGTCCTCGACGCGGGCGCCGAGGAGGTCAACGACCTCGGTGAGACGTACGAGGTCGTCAGCGAGGCCACCGACATGGTCGCCGTCCGCACCGCGCTCCAGGAGGCGGGCATCGACTACGACTCGGCCGAGGCCAACTTCCTGCCCACCATGCAGGTCGACCTCGACGAGGAGGGCGCCCGCAAGATCTTCAAGCTGATCGACGCGCTGGAGGACAGCGACGACGTGCAGAACGTCTTCGCCAACTTCGACGTCTCGGACGAGGTCATGGAGAAGGTCGACGCCTGAGCGGCGCAGCTTTCGCGGACGGGCCGACGGGGACACGCCCCGTCGGCCCGTCGCATTGTCAGTGCGAGCCGATAGCCTGCGGGAACAGTTGACCGATCGGCAGGGAGGGGGCGACCCGTGCGGGTACTCGGTGTGGACCCCGGGCTGACCCGGTGCGGTGTCGGAGTCGTCGAAGGAGTCGCTGGCCGTCCGCTGACGATGCTCGGCGTCGGAGTCGTGCGCACCGCCTCCGACGCGGAGCTCGGACACCGGCTGGTGGCCATCGAGCGCGGCATCGAGGAGTGGCTCGACGAGCACCGACCCGAATACGTCGCCATCGAGCGGGTGTTCGCCCAGCACAACGTTCGTACGGTGATGGGCACCGCCCAGGCCAGCGCGGTCGCCATGCTCTGTGCCTCCCGCCGGGGCATCCCGGTGGCCCTGCACACGCCCAGCGAGGTCAAGGCCGCCGTCACCGGCAGCGGCCGCGCGGACAAGGCGCAGGTCGGGGCCATGGTCACCCGGCTCCTGCGGCTGGACGCCCCGCCGAAACCGGCCGACGCCGCCGACGCACTCGCCCTCGCCATCTGTCACATCTGGCGCGCCCCGGCCGTCAACCGCCTCCAGCAGGCGCACGCGGCAGCGGCCGCGGCCCGTAGCCCGCGCGTTCCGCGCACCGCAGCAGCTCCCGTCCGGAAGGTCCCCCGATGATCGCCTTCATCACCGGCCCCGTGGCCGCGATCGCCCCCACCACGGCCGTGATCGAGGTCGGCGGCATCGGCATGGCCGTCCAGTGCGCGCCGAACACCCTCGCCGCACTCCGGATCGGCAAGGAGGCCAGGCTCGCCACCTCCCTCGTCGTACGGGAGGACTCGCTCACGCTCTACGGCTTCGCCGACGACGACGAGCGGCAGACCTTCGAGCTGCTCCAGACCGCCAGCGGGGTCGGCCCCCGGCTCGCCCAGGCCATGCTCGCCACGCACAGCCCGGACACCCTGCGCATCGCCGTGTCCACCGGGGACGAGAAGGCGCTCACCGCGGTCTCCGGCATCGGCAAGAAGGGTGCGCAGAAGCTCCTGCTCGAACTCAAGGACAGGCTCGGGGAACCGGTCGGCGCCCACATCGGCCAGCAGGGCATCGGCACCGCGGTCTCATCCTCCTGGCGGGACCAGCTGCAGGCTGCCCTGATCGGCCTCGGCTACGCCACCCGCGAGGCCGACGAAGCGGTCTCCGCCGTGGCTCCGCAGGCCGAGGCGGCCCTCGCGGAGGGCGCCCAGCCGCCCGTGCCGCAGCTGCTGCGCGCCGCCCTGCAGACCCTCAACCGCACGCGCTGAGCGGACCCGGAGGGGCACCCTTCGCCACCCCGGGCCGGGCACCGCGCGGCCCGGCACAGAGACACCCGAGGCGGGACTGACGAGATGAACTGGGACGAGACCGGACCCGACACCGACGAGCTGCTCGACGAGCGCCTCGTCGACGCCGGCGCGGACGGCGAGGACACCGCCGTCGAGGCGGCACTGCGCCCCAAGGACCTCGACGAGTTCGTCGGCCAGGAGACGGTCCGCGAACAGCTCGACCTGGTCCTCAAGGCGGCCCGCGCCCGCGGCGCCACCGCCGACCACGTACTGCTCTCCGGCGCCCCCGGCCTGGGCAAGACCACCCTCTCCATGATCATCGCCGCCGAGATGAACGCGCCGATCCGGATCACCTCGGGCCCCGCCATCCAGCACGCCGGCGACCTCGCGGCGATCCTGTCCTCCCTCCAGGAGGGCGAGGTCCTCTTCCTCGACGAGATCCACCGCATGTCCCGGCCCGCCGAGGAGATGCTCTACATGGCGATGGAGGACTTCCGGGTCGACGTGATCGTCGGCAAGGGGCCGGGGGCGACCGCCATCCCGCTGGAGCTGCCGCCCTTCACCCTGGTCGGCGCCACCACCAGGGCCGGGCTACTGCCGCCCCCGTTGCGCGACCGCTTCGGCTTCACCGGGCACATGGAGTTCTACACGCCGGTGGAACTGGAAAGGGTGATTCACCGCTCGGCCCGGCTCCTCGACGTCGAGATAGACGCAGAGGGGGCGGCGGAGATCGCCGGCCGCTCCCGCGGCACGCCCCGCATCGCCAACCGGCTGCTGCGCCGCGTCCGGGACTACGCCCAGGTCAAGGCCGACGGCCGGATCGACCGGCACATCGCCGGAGCCGCCCTCCAGGTGTACGAGGTCGATGCCCGCGGGCTCGACCGGCTGGACCGGGCGGTGCTCGGCGCCC
This sequence comes from Streptomyces sp. AW19M42, assembly GCA_000470535.1. GTDB lineage: Bacteria > Actinomycetota > Actinomycetes > Streptomycetales > Streptomycetaceae > Streptomyces. The sequence goes on along the minus strand of CBRG010000253.1, from coordinate 4,761 downwards.
TGATGAAACTCTTCGGCGGCGGTCCGGTCGGCCTGTCCACGCTCGCGGTCGCCGTGGGGGAGGAGCGCGAGACGGTCGAGGAGGTCGCCGAGCCCTTCCTGGTGCGCGAGGGACTGCTGGCCAGGACCCCCAGGGGGCGGATCGCCACACCTGCTGCCTGGGCCCACCTCGGTCTGGTTCCGCCGCAGCAGGGCGGAAAGGGACAACAGGGCCTGTTCGGGGCGTGATGAGTCACAGGTTGGCCCGCAGCGGAACCCGGGTGCCATGCTGGGCGTTGTTCCATCGATGCGGACTCGCTTAGACTCCGCCGATGCCGCCCTTAAAGGTCGGTGTACCCACCCCCGTAGATCAGGCCGCTCTCCAGTGCGGTCGTGCGAAGGAAACTCGTCCCGTGAATCCCGTGACTCTCCTCCCCTTCATCGTGCTCATCGGGGCCATGTTCCTGATGACGCGGTCCGCCAAGAAGAAGCAGGCGGCGGCTGCGAACATGCGCAATGAAATGCAGCCCGGTACCGGCGTCCGGACGATCGGGGGCATGTACGCCACCGTCAAGGAGCTTCACGACGAATCGGTCCTCCTTGAGATCGCTCCCGGCGTCCACGCCGTCTACGCCAAGAACTCCATCGGTGCCGTCCTCGACGACGCGGAGTACAACCGCATCGTCCACGGTGACGAGGAGGAGCTCGACGTCGACGGCGCGGTCGTGCCCGACGACGCCTCCTCGCTGACCGAGCTCGACGACGCCGACGACGACGCTGCCGCGGACGCCGACGACGTCGCGAAGATCGACCTCGGCAAGAAGGCCGAGGCGGACGACACGGAGCCGGCCGACAAGAAGTCCGACGGCAAGTCCGACGGCGAGGCCGACGCGAAGTAGCACACGACCCGGGGATGCCGTGAGCCCACAGGCATCCGGCTGTCCCCGGACCGTGCGGTCTTCTGCGAGGGCGGGTCCCCACTACACTTCGTGGCCGCTTGGGCGCGTACCCGGCGCGGGGCGGTTGGACAGGGAGAAACGAGAAGGTGGCAGCACCGAAGAAGGGCCGAGGGCCGGCCGGCGGTCAGGGCAGGCCGGGGCGTGCCCTGGCTCTGATCCTAATCGCCATGGCCGCGCTCACCGGCGGGATGTTCCTGGCCGATCAGCCGACGCCACGACTCGGCATCGACCTGGCGGGTGGCACGTCCATCACGCTTGAGGCGAAGGCCGAGCCCGGCCAGGAGTCGGCGATCAACAAGACCAATATGGACACGGCGGTCCAGATCATGGAACGCCGCGTCAACGGTCTTGGTGTCTCCGAGGCCGAGGTTCAGACCCAGGGCAAGAGCAACATCATCGTCAACATCCCCAAGGGCACGAACTCCGCCCAGGCCCGGCAGCAGGTCGGTACGACGGCCAAGCTGTACTTCCGGCCGGTGCTGACCGTCGCCCAGGGAAAGCCCACCCCTGAGCCCAGTGCCTCGTCCTCCGGCAAGGGCAGCCCGTCTCCGTCGCCGAGCTCCTCCGCCCCCGACAAGGCGTCGAGCCCGTCCGGGAAGCCGAGCGCGAGCGCCACCACCCAGGGCCGCGCGGTCACCGGCGCCCTGAAGGCCGACTCCACGCCCACCCCGAAGGCCAGCGAGACCCCGAAGGCGAGCGGCACCCCCACGCCGTCCGCGGAGGAGCAGGCCGCGGCCGCCAAGCTGCAGAAGCGGTTCGAGGCGCTCGACTGCTCCACCAAGGCCGGCCGGTCCAAGGTGGCCCAGGGCTCGAAGGCCACCGACACGGTGGTCGCGTGCGAGCAGGACGGCAGCGCGAAGTACGTACTCGGCCCGGCCCAGGTCGACGGCACGGACGTGGACAGCGCCAAGGCGGCCATCAACCAGAACAATGGCCAGTGGATCGTCCAGATGGAGTTCACCGGCGGCGGCGCCAAGAAGTTCCAGAAGATCACGGGCACGCTCGCACAGCAGCAGGAGCCGCAGAACCAGTTCGCCATCGCGCTCGACGGCGAAGTGGTCTCGGCACCCTCCGTGAAGGAGGCGCTGAGCGCCAACGCCGAGATCTCCGGCAGCTTCACCCAGCAGTCCGCCGAGGACCTGGCGAACGTGCTCTCCTACGGCGCGCTGCCGCTCTCCTTCCAGGAGCAGAGCGTCACCACCGTCACCGCCGCGCTCGGCGGTGAGCAGCTCAAGGCCGGCCTGATCGCCGGCGCCATCGGCCTGGCCCTGGTCGTCATCTACCTGGTGGCCTACTACCGCGGACTGGCGCTCATCGCGCTCCTCAGCCTGCTGGTCTCCGGCATCCTGACGTACACGATCATGTCGCTGCTCGGCCCGGCCATCGGATTCGCGCTGAACCTGCCCGCTGTCTGCGGCGCCATCGTGGCGATCGGGATCACCGCGGACTCGTTCATCGTGTACTTCGAACGCATCCGTGACGAGATCCGCGAGGGCCGCACGCTCCGTCCCGCCGTCGAGCGGGCCTGGCCGCGGGCCCGGCGCACCATCCTGGTCTCCGACTTCGTGTCGTTCCTGGCCGCGGCCGTGCTGTTCGTCGTCACCGTCGGAAAGGTCCAGGGCTTCGCGTTCACGCTGGGGCTGACCACTCTGCTCGACGTGGTCGTGGTGTTCTCCTTCACCAAGCCCGTCATGACGCTGATGGCGCGCAAGAAGTTCTTCGCGAGCGGTCACCCGTGGTCCGGCCTGGACCCGAAGCGGCTCGGCGCCAAGCCGCCGCTGCGCCGTTCACGCCGTGTCAACGCCCCCACCGACCCGAAGGAGGCGTGAGATGTCGCGACTCGGCAATCTCGGCGCCCGTCTCTACCGCGGCGAGGTCGGTTACGACTTCATCGGCAACCGCAAGATCTGGTACGGCATCTCGATCCTGATCACCATCACGGCCATCGTCGGCCTGGCGGTCAGCGGCCTGAACATGGGCATCGAGTTCAAGGGCGGCGCCGTCTTCACCACACCGAAGACGAGCGTCTCCGTCGAAAAGGCGGAAGACCTGGCGTCGACGTCCTCGGGCCACCAGGCCATCGTCCAGAAGCTGGGCAACGGCGGCCTGCGCATCCAGATCACCGAGGTCGACACCTCGAAGTCGGACGCGATCAAGGGTGACCTCTCCAAGGGCCTCAGCGTTCCCGAGGAGAAGATCGCCGCCGACCTGGTCGGCCCCAGCTGGGGTGAGCAGATCGCCAACAAGGCGTGGACCGGGCTCGGCGTCTTCATGGTCCTCGTCGTGATCTACCTGGCCATCGCCTTCGAATGGCGCATGGCCATCGCGGCCCTGGTCGCGCTGATCCACGACATCACCATCACGGTCGGCATCTACGCCCTGGTCGGCTTCGAGGTCACCCCGGGCACCGTGATCGGTCTGCTGACGATTCTCGGTTACTCCCTCTACGACACGGTCGTCGTCTTCGACAGCCTGAAGGAGGGCACGAAGGGGATCACCAAGCAGACCCGGTGGACGTACAGCGAGATCGCCAACCGCTCGATCAACGGCACGCTGGTCCGCTCGATCAACACCACGATCGTCGCCCTGCTGCCGGTCGCCGGTCTGCTGTTCATCGGTGGCGGTGTCCTCGGCGCGGGCATGCTGAACGACATCTCCCTGGCACTCTTCGTCGGCCTCGCCGCCGGTGCGTACTCCTCGATCTTCATCGCCACTCCGCTCGTCGCCGACCTCAAGGAACGCGAACCGCAGATGAAGGCCCTGAAGAAGCGGGTCCTCGCCAAGCGCGCGGCAGCCGCCGCCAAGGGCGAGCTCTCCGAGGCCGAGCAGTCTGACCGGGCGGACCGGGGCGCCACACAGGACGTGGCACCCGCCGGTGCCGTCGTCGGACAGCGCCAGGAGCCCCCCAGGGGCCATGGCCGGACGCCGGGGAAGCGCCGATGACCAGCAGCACGACCGAGAGCACGAGGGACCTCCTGCTCAGCCGGATCCGTGACGTTGCCGACTACCCGAAGCCGGGGGTGATGTTCAAGGACATCACCCCGCTGCTCGCGGACCCGGTGGCCTTCACCGCGCTCACCGAAGCCCTGGCGGAGCTGTGCGTACGGCACGGTGCCACGAAGATCGTCGGCCTGGAGGCCCGCGGCTTCATCCTGGCCGCACCGGTCGCGGTACGGGCCGGGCTCGGCTTCGTCCCCGTCCGCAAGGCCGGCAAGCTGCCCGGTGCCACGCTCGCCCAGTCGTACGAGCTGGAGTACGGCAGCGCGGAGATCGAGATCCACGCGGAGGACCTGTCCGCCGACGACCGGATCATGGTCATCGACGACGTTCTGGCCACCGGAGGCACCGCCGCCGCCTCGCTGGAGCTGATCCGGCGGACCGGGGCCGGCGTCGCGGGCGTCGCCGTCCTCATGGAGCTGGGATTCCTGGCCGGCCGGGCGCGCCTGGAGGAGAGCCTGAAGGGCGCTCCGCTGGACGCTCTGATCACCGTCTGAACCCCTGCGGGCCGCACGTGGCACCGCATGACAGGCACCGAAGCGGGCACCCGGGAACAACCGGGTGCCCGCTTCGCGTTGCGAGGGCTCTCCCACGGTCCCCGGGGGAGGAGCGGCCGAAGGGTCGTTACGATGGCCTTTCCGGGTGTCCGGATCCGCACGAGGAGCGCTCTTGCCAGACGAGGCCCAGCCAGTCGCCGCCCCGCAGCCCGACCAGCCCGCGGCGGCCCCAGCCACGCCCGCGAAGCAGCAGCCCGCGGAGAAGCCGAAGCCTCCGGCGCCCGAGCCCGGCGCGGGCCCGGCCCCCGCGGAGGCGAACGGACCCGCGCC
>CBRG010000252.1 GCA_000470535.1 Streptomyces sp. AW19M42 | reverse complement strand
CACAGGACAGCGGCAGCGTCTCGCGCTCGCCCGCGCGTTCCTCGCAGACCGGCCCGTGCTGCTGCTCGACGAGCCGACCGCGGGTCTGGACGGCGAGACGGAGGCGGGCATCGTCGAGGCGGTACGCCGACTGGCGGCCGGGCGGACCGTGCTGCTGGTGGTGCACCGGCCTGCGCTCCTCTCGGTCGCCGACCGGGTGGTGACGCTGGAGCCGGGTGCGACGGCCGGATCTGCCGGGCCCGCTGTCGTGGCCGCGGTGCCGCGTCCGGCCGGTGCCCCCGACGACCTCTTCGGCGGCGGGACGACATGGGAGCCCGAGGTGCTGCCGGACACCGCCGCCCGGCCCGGGCATGTGCTGGCCCGGGTCAGGGAGTCCGCCGGGGACCAGCGCGGCCGGCTCGCGCTCGCCCTGCTGCTGGGCAGTCTCGCGCTGGGCTCTGCGGTCGGCCTCATGGCCGTCTCCGGCTGGCTGATCTCCCGCGCCTCCGAACAGCCCCCCGTGCTGTACTTGATGGTCGCGGTGACCGCGACCCGCGCCTTCGGCATCGGGCGGGCGGTCTTCCGCTACGCCGAACGCCTCGTCTCGCACGACGCGGTGCTCAGGATGCTCGCCGCGCTGCGCGTCGACGTCTACCGAGGCCTGGAGCGCATCGCGCCCGCAGGACTGCGCCGGGCCCGGCGCGGGGATCTGCTCTCGCGGCTCGTCGCTGATGTGGACGCCCTCCAGGACTACTGGCTGCGCTGGCTGCTGCCCGCCGGAACCGCGGTCGTCGTCGGCGCGGCAGCCGCCGGATTCACCGGCTGGCTGCTGCCGGAGGCGGGCGCCGTGCTCGCCGCCGGACTGCTGCTCGCCGGGGTCGGGGTGCCGCTGATCAGCGGCGCCTGCGCCCGGCGTACCGAGCGCAGGCTGGCGCCCGCCCGCGCCGAGCTGGCGACCCGGATCACCGACCTGCTCGGCGGGACGGCCGAACTGACCGTCGCGGGAGCGCTGCCCGGACGCTCGGCCAGGACCCGGGAGGCCGACGGCGTCCTCACCCGGATCGCCTCCCGGGCAGCGACCGCCACCGCGCTCGGCGGCGGACTCACCGCCCTGGTAGGCGGCCTCACCGTGGTCGCCGCCGCACTCGTCGCCCTCCCCGCGGTGGCCGACGGGCGGCTGGCCGGGGTGGAGCTCGCCGTCGTCGTCCTCACCCCGCTGGCCGCCTTCGAGGCCGTCACCGGTCTCCCGCTCGCCGTCCAGTACCGGCAACGGGTCAAGCGGAGCGCGGAGCGGGTGTACGAGGTGCTCGACGCCCCGGTGCCGGTGCGCGAGCCCGCTGCCCCGGCCGAGGCGCCGGCGTCGCCCTTCCCGCTGGAGGTACGGGGTCTCTCGGCCCGGTACGCCGGGGCGCGGCACGACGCCCTGGACTCCGTGGACCTCACGCTGGAGGCCGGCCGGCGCATCGCGGTCGTGGGCCCCTCGGGTTCAGGGAAGACCACGCTCGCCCAGGTCCTGCTCCGCTTCCTGGACGCGCGGGCGGGGACGTACCGGATCGGCGGTGTGGAGGCGTTCGCGCTGGATGGGGACACGGTCAGGCGGTTCGTCGGGCTGTGCGCCCAGGACGCCCACATCTTCGACAGTTCCATCCGGGAGAACCTGCGCCTCGCCCATACCGGAGCGACCGACGCGGAGCTGCGTGACGCCCTCGCACGGGCCCGGCTGCTCGACTGGGCCGAGGCGCTGCCGCAGGGGCTGGACACCCTCGTCGGTGAGCACGGCGCCCGCCTCTCCGGAGGCCAGCGTCAGCGGCTGGCGCTGGCCAGGGCGCTGCTGGCGGACTTCCCCGTGCTCGTTCTGGACGAGCCCGCAGAGCACCTCGACCTGCCGACCGCCGACGCCCTGACGGCCGACCTGCTGGCGGCCACCCGGGGACGTACGACGGTGCTGATCACCCACCGGCTCGAAGGCCTGGACGCGGTCGACGAGGTGGTGGTCCTGGACGCGGGAGCGGTGGTGCAGCGTGGTCCGTACGCGGCTCTCGTGGCGGTGGACGGCCCACTGAGCCGGATGCTGGCGCGCGAGCGCGAGACCGTATGGGAGCCGCAGGGGGCGTCACCGGGCGTGCGGGTCTGAAGACGCGGGCCGAGGGACGCGGGTCTGAAGACGCGGGCCGAGGGACGCGAGTTCAGGTGCTGCGAGTTCGGGTGCCGTAGGCCCGAGAGGTCCGGGCCGAGTCTCGACTTTCCCGAATAAAAGGGACTAACTACGCTCTGGGTATGCCAGAGCAGGGCCCGAAGGACTCGAAGGATTCGAAGAACCAGAAGCAGCCGAATGACCCCGTGCGTCCGGAGGGGCCGCTCGAAGCCGCTACGGAGGCGGCCCGCAGTCTGCGGGGTCTGTCCACCGAGCTCACCGCCCGCGTACCGCAGCTGCTGGAAGCCATGCGTTCCGTCGGCACCGGGCTCGAACTGCACACCACCCTCGACCGGATCTGCGAGACGGCGGCCGAACTGGGCCACGCCCGCTACGCGGCCATCGGCGTCGTGGACGGAGAGGGCAGGGGTCTCTCGGACTTCGTCACCTATGGAGTCCCGGAGCCGGTGGCGCGCGAGATCGGCCATCGGCCGGACGGACACCGGGGTCTGCTCGGCGCATTGATCCACGACCCCCGCCCCGTGCGGCTCGCGGATCTGACGGCCGATCCGCGGTCCGCCGGATTTCCGCCGGCCCACCCCCCGATGCGGACGTTCCTCGGCGTACCGATCCGGGTGCAGGGCGAGATCTTCGGCAATCTCTATCTGGCCGAGAAGGACGGCGGGGGCGAGTTCACCGACTACGACCTGCATATGGTGCGGGTCCTGGCCACCGAGGCGGGCATCGCCATCGGCAATGCCCGGCTGTACGAGGCCGCCCGGCAGCGTGAGCGGTGGATCGACGGCTCGGTGGCCGTGACCACCGCCCTGCTCTCCGGCGGGGACGCGGACGACGCGCTCGCGGTCGTGGCCGAACAGGCCCGCCATCTCGCCGCTTCCGCCGCCGGGCTCGTGCTGCTGCCCGCCGAGGACGGCGGCCTGGAGATCGTCGCCGTGTCCGAGACCGAACCGACCGGGGCGCTCGGGGTGATCATCCCGGCGCAGAGCCCGGTGGTGGGAACGCTGCTGGGCGGCGAGGCCGTCTTCGTGGACGACTCGGCCACCGACCCCCGCATGAGCACCACGCTGGCGGACCGGTTCGGACCCAGCATGCTGCTTCCGCTGCACAGCGGCGGCCGGGTGCTCGGCGCGCTCGCCACCCCGCGTGCCCGGGGCGGCCGGCCGTTCACCGAGACGGAGCGGACCCTCGCCGCCCAGTTCGCCTCGCAGGCGGCGCTGGCGCTGATGATGGCCGAGGCGCAGCGGGACCGGGAGCGGCTCGCGGTCTACGAGGACCGCGACCGGATCGCCCGCGACCTGCACGACCTGGTCATCCAGCGGCTGTTCGCCACCGGGATGATGCTGGAGAGCGCTCAGCGCCGGTCACAGGTGCCGGAGGTCCAGACCGGAGTCGGCCGGGCGGTCGACGAGCTGGACGTGACCATCCAGGAGATCCGTACCGCCATCTTCGCGCTGCAGCAGGAGCCGGCCGAGGCACCGTCCGGGCTGCGCACCCGGGTGCTGCGCGAGATCAACATGGCGGCGGTCCCCCTGGGCTTCAAGCCGTCGCACCGCTTCGTCGGGCCGATCGACGCGGTGGTCGGCGAGCTGACCGGGAAGAACCTGATCGCGGCGTTGCGGGAGGCGCTCTCCAACGCCTTCCGGCACGCCGTGGCGTCCCGGATCGACGTGGTCGTGGACGCGACCGCCACGCTTCCCGACGGGCGGGACGCGGTGCGCCTCACGGTCGCTGACGACGGTGTCGGCATCCCGCCGGGTGGCCGGCGCAGCGGACTGCGGAATCTGGCCCGCCGGGCGGAGTCACTGGGCGGGGCCAGCTGGTTCGGGCCCGGCCTCGGGCAGGACGGCGGCGGCACGGCGGTGGTGTGGCAGGCACCCCTGTGACGGCCCGGTGCGCACTACCGTGCGGGCGGGCTCGTGCTCGTTCGGTGGTTACACCGTGCAGGGGGTTCGCGCTTGTTCAGTGGTCACTGCCGTGCAGGGGGTTGGCGCTCGTTCGGTGCTCACTGCGGGACAGTGCCCGCTCCGCGATGATCCGCTCGATGACGACCGCGACGCCGTCCTCGTTGTTGGTGACCGTACGGCCGGTGGCCGCCGCCAGAGCGGCCGGGTGGGCGTTGCCCATCGCGTAGGACGTGCCGGCCCAGCTCAGCATCTCCACGTCGTTGGGCATGTCACCGAACGCGACGACCTCGGCGGGCGAGACGCCACGCTCGGCGCAGCACAGCTCCAGCGTGCTGGCCTTGGAGACGCCGGGGCCGCTGACCTCCAGGAGGGCGCTCGGGCTGGACCGGGTGAACGAGGCCCGGTCTCCCGCGGCCGCACGAGCCAGGGCGAGGAAGTCGTCCGGGGCCAGTTCGCCGTGGTGGGCGAGGAGCTTCAGCACGGGGGCGTCGGTGCCGGGCGCCTCCTCGCGGAGGAGCTTCTCCGCGAAGGCCACGGTGGCGCCGGGGTCGAGGTGGAAGGCCGGGTAGGCGGGCTCGTAGTTGATACCGGTGGCCAGCTCGACGGCGAAGGAGGTGCCGGGGGCGGCCGTGCGCAGCGCGTGCACGACGTCGAGGGCGGCCTCCCGCTCCAGGGGGCGGACCTTCAGCAGCCGGCCGCCGTCGTGCAGGTCCGCGACGGCGGCGCCGTTGGCGCAGATCGCCAGGCCGTGGCCGTGGACGTGGTCGCTGACGACACCCATCCAGCGGGCCGGGCGGCCGGTGACGAAGAAGACCTCGATCCCGGCCTCCTCGGCGGCGGCGAGCGCCGCGACCGTACGGTCCGAGACGGTCTTGTCGTCGCGCAGGAGGGTGCCGTCCAGATCGGTGGCGATCAGCCGGGCAGCGGCGGGGAGAGGGCGATCGGTAGCTGAGGTCACCGCTCCATTCTCGCGTACCAGGGTGCACGTGCGTGCGCAGGGGCGCACATCTGAGTGAGCGCCTCTGAACAGCAGGTATTCCTCTGGCATACGCCAAGGACTCCACTGGCATACGCCAAGGACTCCACTGGCTCGCGACAGCCGGACCGGACATCCTGCCGAGGCGATCCGAGCGCTGATTCCGACGACCTGACGGGGAGTGAAAGCGCAACTGTCCATGAGGGAGCTGCAGTCCAGGGGCGCCGCGTTCCGGGAACTGCACAACGGGCCCGAGCCCTTCGTCATCCCGAACCCGTGGAACGCGGGCACCGCCCGGATTCTGGCCGGGCTCGGGATTCTCGGCGCTCGCCACGACCAGTGCCGGTCTCGCCGTCGATCTCGGCCCGCCTGACGGCGCGGATCTGCTGGACCTGGACGTGGTGCTCGCGAACGCCGGCGAGATCGCTGTCGCGACCCCGCTGCCGGTCTCCGCCGATCTGGAGAGCGGCCCGGGACACCGGGGCCTCGACGACAGCCTCCCGGCGACTCGTCCGGGCGAACCGGCGGCACGTAGGCTCGGACCATGAGTCTGCGCCTGAGTACAGTGATCCTTCCCCTCGACCGCTGGCACGAGGGAGGCCGGGCGAAGTGGCAGCGTGCCGAGGAGCTCGGCTTTCACACGGCATACACCTACGACCACCTCTCCTGGCGCGCCTTCCGCGACGGTCCCTGGTTCGGTGCCCTGCCCACCCTCACCGCCGCCGCGACGGCCACCACCCGCCTCCGGGTGGGGACCCTCGTCACATCCCCGAACTTCCGTCATCCGGTGCCGCTCGCCAAGGAGTTGATCTCCCTCGACGACATTTCCGGCGGACGGGTCACGCTGGGGGTCGGGGCGGGCGGGAACGGCTTCGACGCCACGGCGCTGGGGCAGGAAGCGTGGACGCCGCGCGAGCGCGCTGACCGCTTCGGCGAGTTCGTGCCGCTGCTCGATCGGCTGCTCACGGAGGACGCGGTGACACAGGAGGGGGTCTTCTACTCGGCGGTCGAGGCCCGGAACATCCCGGGCTGCGTGCAGCGTCCCCGGCTGCCTTTCGCCGTCGCCGCCACCGGCCCGCGCGGGCTCAGGCTCGCCGCGCGGTACGGGCAGGCGTGGGTGACCACGGGCGACCCGAAGCTGTACGAGGAGGGCACGCCGGCGCAGTCGGACGAGGCGCTGCGCGGGCAGGTCGTGAGGCTCGGGGCGGCGTGCCAGGAGGTCGGGCGGGATGTGGCCGATCTGGACAAGGTCCTGCTCACGGCGTTCACCCCGGACCGCTCCAGGATGCTTGATTCGGTGGATGCCTTCGTGGACTTCGCGGGCCGGCACCGTGAGATCGGCTTCACCGAGATCGTGGTCCATTGGCCGATCCCCGACTCCGAGTTCGCCGCGGAGCAGGGCACCTTCGAGCGCATCGCGACGGAAGCCGTCCAGCAGTTGGGCTGAGCTGCCGCTGCCCCGTTCTGGGGGAGGGCTCCGGGCCACCGGAGTCCTGTCGCCGCCTCGGCTCCGGGTCAGCCGGGCAGGCGCAGGTACTCCGGGGGCACCGCGTCGGTGAGCCAGACTCCGTTGGCGCTGACGCGGAAGGTGTGGCCGGCCAGGCGCATCGCACCGGTGTCCACGGACAGCACGACGGGCCGACCGCGCCGGGCTCCGACGCGGGTCGCCGTCTCGCGGTCCGGCGAGAGGTGTACGTGGGTGCGGTTCATCGGACGCAGCCCCTCGCTCCGGATCGTGTCCAGGGACCGGCCGACCGTGCCGTGATAGAGGTACGCGGGTGGCTCGGCCGGCGGCAGGTCCAGGTCCACGTCGACGGTGTGGCCCTGGCTTGCCCGGATGCGGCCTTCCTCGACGGCGAAACGCTGCTTGTCGTTCGATGCGACCACCTGGTCGAGCTCGGCCCGGGTGAGCGGGAACCGGTGGTGGGCCGTGGCCCGGAGCAGGTCGTCGATGGCCACCCAGCCATGTGCGTCGAGCTGGAGTCCGATCCGCTCCGGCTGATGCCGCAGGTGCTTCGAGAGGTACTTCGACACCTTCACGGCGCGTCTTTCATCCATCCGTCCAGGGTGCCTGTGGCGCCTTCTCCGGCGCATCCGGATTTCGTACGGGATCCACAGCGGAAATTCCTGTGCACAGGTTTGATCCACAGCCAACTCAGGTTATCCACAGGTAATTTGATGTTCCTGTGGACAAGTGGCGGGCGCTTTACTTCATTTGGTCAAGTTTCTTAGTATGTGCGTGAGATGAGGCAAGTATGTCCAATGTTCTAGCCTGTACCTCACGTTCAGTGGCTGCGGTGACGAAGGCGGCAGCCTGCTCACGGCCAACCAACGTCTCCACGGCCGTGATTGTCTCGGGGGGTAGAGCTACCGGCACCGACGAGGGTGCGGAGATCCTTGAGGTGAAGGGCTCCTCCGCGGTGAGGTGGTGTTCCAGATGGCGTGTGGCGAACGTCCGCATCGCCCGCGCGAGTTCGGCGTCCACCGTCTGTTGGGCGAGCGGGCGGAGCCTGCGGACCAGTGACGCGGCCTCGGCGGCGTCAGCGTCGGTCGGAGGCCGATGGCCGAGATAGCGGGCGAAGACGTGCTCCGTCGTGAACTCCAGGAAACGGGAGGCTATCTGCTCGACCTGGCCCCGAAGCTCCCTCAGATGACCGGAGATCGCGCTCAGCGGAACGCCCGCGGCATGCAACTCCACCGCCACCGCGAGCTCCTGGGGGCTCGGCACCAGGAATGCGTCGTCGCGGCCGGGGATCCGCTCCAGCACCCCGAGGTCCACCGCCTCCGCGACAGCCTGCTCGTCCTGGGCGCCGCCGAACTTCACATCCAGCTCGGCCCTCGTGATCCGGTCCGCCCGCTCGTCGGTCCACGGCCCGTGGACCTCCGCGACGAGCCCGAGCACTCCTCCGAGGCCGCGCCCGGTGTCCCACGCCTCCAGCAACTCCTTGATGCTGGCCAGGGTGTAGCCGCGGTCGAGCAGGTCGGCGATCTGCCGGAGCCGGGCGAGGTGGGTGTCCCGGTACACATTGGCCCTGCCCCGCCGTTCCGGAGTCGGCAGCAGCCCGCGGTCCTGGTAGGCGCGGATCGTGCGGACCGTGGCACCGCTGGCATGCGCCAGGCCCTCGATCCGGTACTCCGCGACCGCCCGTCCGGCCGATGGCCCGGGGCCGCTCACAGCGGCGGCTTCAGCCGGGCGATCCCGCGCAGCGCGCCGGGGCTGAGCCGGGACAGGAACCGGGCGGCATGCGACTCCGGCGTCACCGGGACGACGGCCTGATTGCGGACGACCGCCCGCAGGACCGCCTCGGCGACCTTCTCCGGCGGGTAGTTGCGGACTCCGTACAGCTTGCTCGTCCGTCTCCGCAGCCGCTGCTCCTCCGCCGCGTCGGCACCGGCGAAGTGGGTGGTCGCGGTGATGTTCGTGTTCACGATGCCGGGGCAGACCGCGCTGACCCCGATCGACTTCTCGGCGAGCTCGGCGCGCAGGCATTCGCTGAGCATCAGAACGGCGGCCTTCGACGTGCTGTACGCCGGGAGCGCGCGCGACGGCTGATACGCGGCGGCGGAGGCCGTGTTGACGATATGGCCGCCCTGTCCGCGCTCGGCCATCTGCTTGCCGAAGAGCCGGCAGCCGTGGATGACACCCCAGAGGTTGACGTCGAGGACCTGTTTCCAGTCCTCGACGGTCGTGTCCAGGAACGAGCCGGACAGCCCGATCCCGGCGTTGTTGACCAGCACGTCGACGATCCCGTACTCGGTGGCGACCTTCTCGGCCAGCTTCTCCATGGCCGCCTCGTCACTGACGTCGACCGTTTCCGCCCAGGTAGCGGGAGCGCCGATCAGCCTGGCCAGTTCCGCGGTCCGGGCCGCACCGTCCGCGTCCCGGTCCACGGCCACCACCCGGGCGCCCGCCTCCGCGAAGGCGAAGGCGGTGGCCCGGCCGATGCCGCCGGCCGCGCCCGTCACCAGGACGAGCTGTCCGCCGAACCGCTCCGCGTGCGCACCCTTCGGGGCCGTGTCCCGTACCGGGATGCCGCCCTGCGACGCGGACTCGTTGGCGGCGGCGAACTCGGTGATCCAGGAGGCCAGTTGGTCCGGCCTGGTGCGCGGCACCCAGTGCTTGGCCGGCAGCGAGCGGCGGGTCAACTGCGGTACCCACGAATCGAGCCCGTCGTAGAGCCGCTCCGAGAGGAAGACGTCACCCGTCGGTGTGATCAGCTGGACCGGCACGTGCGCGTAGGCGTCGGCGCGGGGCCTGCGCAGCCGGGCCCGGACGTTGTCACGGTAGAGCCAGGCCCCGTGCGCCGCGTCGTCGGGCAGGGAGGCCGTCGGGTAGTCGCCCGGCGGCACCTTCTCCAGCCGCTCCAGGATGCCGGGCCACCGCTTGCCGAGCGGCCCGCGCCAGGCGAGCTCCGGCAGGACCGGGGTATGCAGCATGTACACGTACCAGGACTTGGCGCCCTGGCCCAGCAGCTGGGCGACCCGGCGGGGAGTGGGCCGGGCCATCCGCTGCTTGATCCAGTGCCCGAAGTGGTCCAGGGAGGGGCCGGACATCGAGGTGAAGGACGCGATCCGGCCCTCTGTGCGGCTGACCGTCGCGAACTCCCAGGCCTGCACCGAACCCCAGTCGTGCCCGACCACGTGCACCGGCCGGTCCGGGCTCACCGTGTCGGCGACGGCCAGGAAATCGTCGGTCAGCTTCTCCAGGGTGAATCCGCCGCGCAGCGGAACGGGCGCTGTCGAGCCGCCATGACCGCGCACGTCGTACAGCACGACGTGCCACCGGTCGGCCAGTTGCCGCGCGACCTGCGTCCAGACCTCCTTGCTGTCCGGGTAGCCGTGCACGAGCACGATCGTCGGACGCGTCGCCTCGCCCAGCTCGACGACGCACAGCTCGATACCGCCCGTGGCTACCCGACGCTCGCGCGCCCCCGGCAGATCCAGCAGACTCATGCCGCCACCCTCTCCTCGGCCCAGCGCCGCACATGCGGCAGATCGTCGTCCAGCCAGAAGGCGCTCTGCTCGGGGTCCCGTGAGTCGGTGACGACCAGGATCTCCTCGAACTTCGCTCCGGTGCCCCGGAATCCCAGATGGGGTTCGACCGCCCACAGCCCCGGCTGCGGCGGATGGCCGGAGAAGCGGTACGGACTCCAGAGCGGCGACCAGCCCTCCCGGTGCCCGTGGACCGCGTCGCTCAGCAGCCCCTTGAGCGACTGGCTGCCGAATCCGAACACCCGTGGCGACCAGCGTCGTTCGGTGACGCGGTCGACCTTGTGGGCGATGACGCCGAACGGATACGCGCGGTGCCGGTTGGCGTAACCCTGCCTGATCATCAGGCGGTCGACGTCTTCGTATATCTCGCGCAGGGGGCGGCGCTCGCGCACCTCGCGCAGGATCAGCTCGCGGTGGACCTCCAGGTCGGCGAGCAGTCTGTCGTGCAGCGGGTTCAGCCCCAGGCAGCCCGAGTAGCCGACGTCAGCGGTGAATCCCTTGTACACAGGTGCCATGTCGAGTATGAACGGCATCCCCGGCTCCAGCCGCCGGTCGGTCGGGAAGAACTGCAGCGGCACCTTGAAGCCGGTGAACGCCGTGCGGTCCCCGAACCAGGCGAAGGGGAGATGGAACCAGTCCCGCACCCCGCGCCGGCTCAGCCACTCGCGCTGCATCCGGGCCGCGTCCCGCTCGGTCATCCCCGGCCGCAGGCGGGCGGCGACCGCTTCCGCACAGGCGTAAGCGAGGCGTTGTACTTCTTTGAACCCCTGGAGATCCGGGGCCTGTTGGCCGTTCACTCGCGAAGCCATGCCACCGTCCGTTCCCTGCCGTGTGCGGTACGTGCCCGTAACGTGACACTGATGAATGTGACAATGTCCGGCGGCTACGTCAAGAGGTCCGTCGGACCTGTGGACAACTCACCCCGCACCCGGCACGGCAGCTGAACGAGCCCGCCGGTCGCGGCAGCCGGAACCGGAGCGCCGGGCTCCTCCTTCCTGGGGTCCCCCCTACGGGTCCGTACATCTGGAGTCTGAGGAGAAACCAGCCGCCAGGTCTGACGACGGGTGTGGCCCGCGCCACTAACGTCGTTGACGTGACTGTCATTGCGACCGAAAGCCTGAGCAAGCGGTTCCCCCGGGTAACCGCGCTTGACCGGCTCTCCTTGGACATCGGCCCCGGTGTGACCGGGCTGGTGGGCGCCAACGGAGCCGGCAAGTCCACGTTGATCAAGATCCTGCTGGGTCTGTCTCCCGCCACCGAGGGCCGGGCCGCGGTGCTCGGGCTCGATGTCTCGACCAGCGGCGCCGCCATCCGGGAGCGGGTCGGCTACATGCCCGAGCACGACTGCCTGCCGCCCGACGTCTCGGCCACCGAGTTCGTCGTGCACATGGCCCGGATGTCCGGACTGCCGCCCACCGCGGCGCGCGAACGCACCGCGGACACGCTGCGCCACGTCGGGCTGTACGAGGAGCGCTACCGTCCCATCGGGGGCTACTCGACCGGAATGAAGCAGCGGGTGAAGCTGGCCCAGGCCCTGGTCCACGACCCGCAGCTGGTCCTCCTCGACGAGCCGACCAACGGGCTGGACCCGGTCGGCCGCGACGAGATGCTCGGCCTGATCCGCCGGGTGCACACCGACTTCGGCATCTCGGTCCTGGTCACCTCGCACCTCCTGGGCGAACTGGAACGCACCTGCGACCACGTCGTCGTCATCGACGGCGGAGCACTGCTGCGTTCCAGCTCCACCAGCGACTTCACCCAGACCACCACGACCCTCGCGGTCGAGGTCACCGACAGCGACACCCACCCCGACGGCACCGACGCGCTGCGCCGGGCCCTGACCGACACGGGGATCAAGCTGGTCGGCCTCGACGGTCTGGACACCCAGGGGCTGCCAGGGGCGGGCCACATCCTGCTGATCGAGGCGACCGGTGAGGAGACGTACGACACCGTCCGCGACAGCGTCGCCGCACTCGGCCTCGGCCTCGTCCGGATGGAACAGCGCCGCCACCACATCGCCGAGGTCTTCCGTACAGAAGAGGCGCCGGCGGCGCAGGCCGTGGCGCAGCACGCGTCCGTGGCCGCCGGAGCCGTACAGCAGAAGGGGAGCGGTAGCGATGAGCACTGAGACCGGCGCCGCGACCGGGAGCGAGACCTCCCGGATCCACAACATCGGCTACCGCGCCTATGACGGCCCCCGCCTCGGCCGGGCCTACGCGCGTCGCTCCCTCTACTCGCAGTCCCTGCGCGGTTCCTTCGGGCTCGGCCGTTCGGTCAAGTCCAAGGTGCTGCCCATGCTGTTGTTCGGTGTGATGTGCATGGTGGCGGCGATCATCGTGGCGGTGGCCATCGCCACCCCCGATTCGACGAAACTGCCGATCAGGTACACCTCGTACGCGATCTACCTCCAGGCGGTCATCGGGCTGTTCCTCGCCTCCCAGGCACCGCAGTCGGTCTCCAGGGACCTTCGCTTCAAGAGCGTGCCGCTGTACTTCTCGCGGCCGATCGAGCGGGGCGACTACGTCATCGCGAAGTTCGCCGCCATGGCCTCCGCGCTCTTCGTCCTCACCGGCACGCCGCTCGTCATCCTCTACGTGGGCGCGCTGCTGGGGAAGTTCGACTTCGGCGACCAGACCAAGTGGTTCGCGCAGGGAATGGTGTCGGTGGCGCTGCTGTCGGTCCTCTTCGCCGGGCTCGGCCTCGTGATGGCAGCACTCACCCCGCGCCGGGGCTTCGGCGTCGCCGCGGTGATCGCCGTACTCACCATCTCCTACGGTGCGGTCTCCACCGTCCAGGGCATCGCCTGGTCGACGGGTTCCACCGGAGCCGTCCCGTGGCTGGGGCTGTTCTCCCCGATCACCCTGGTCGACGGTGTGCAGACCGCGTTCCTCGGAGCCACTTCCGCCTTCCCCGGAGGGGGAGGCCCGGGGGCCGGTGCCGGAGTGGTCTATCTGATCGTTGTCCTCGCGCTCGTCGCCGGCTCGTACGCCGTACTGATGCGCCGCTACCGGAGGGTCGGGCTGTGACCACCATCGAGATCGACCACACCTCCCGCTGGTTCGGCAACGTGGTCGCCGTCAACGACGTGAGCATGACCGTGGGGCCGGGCGTCACCGGTCTGCTGGGCCCCAACGGCGCCGGCAAGTCCACGCTGATCAACATGATGGCCGGATTCCTCGCCCCGTCCACGGGCACCGTCACGCTCGACGGCAAGGCGATCTGGCGCAACGAGGCCGTCTACCGGAACATCGGCATCGTGCCCGAGCGGGAGGGCATGTACGACTTCCTGACCGGTCGCGAGTTCGTGGTGGCCAACTCGGAGCTGCACGGTCTGGGCGACGCGGAGGCGGCCGCCGCGCTGGCCACGGTCCAGATGGAGTACGCGCAGGACCGCAAGATCTCGACGTACAGCAAGGGCATGCGACAGCGCGTGAAGATGGCCTCCGCGCTGGTTCACGACCCGTCCGTGCTGCTGCTCGACGAGCCGTTCAACGGGATGGACCCGCGCCAGCGGATGCAGCTGATGGAACTGCTGCGTCGGATGGGGGCGGAGGGCCGTACGGTCCTCTTCTCCTCCCACATCCTCGAAGAGGTCGAGCAACTCGCCTCGCACATCGAGGTGATCGTGGCCGGCCGGCACGCCGCGTCCGGTGACTTCCGGAAGATCCGCCGGCTGATGACGGACCGCCCGCACCGCTATCTCGTACGGTCCAGCGACGACCGCGCGCTCGCCGCCGCACTCATCGCGGACCCGTCGACAGCCGGGATCGAGGTGGACCTGGGCGAGAACGCCCTGCGTATCCAGGCGGTCGACTTCGGACGTTTCACCACGCTGCTGCCGAAGGTGGCACGCGAACAGGGCATCCGGCTGCTGACCGTTTCGCCGTCCGACGAATCCCTCGAATCGGTCTTTTCCTATCTCGTAGCGGCCTGAGAAGTGGCCGATAAGGAGCTGTGAAGCGTCATGTACGACCCCACAGTCGCCCGGCTCACCTACCGGGCCCTGCTCGGCCGGCGCCGAGCCGCCATCCTCTTCATCCTGCCCGCGCTGCTGGTGATCATCGCGGTGGCGGTACGGATGTTCGCGGGGGCCGATGACCAGGTCGCCTCGGATGTGCTGGGCGGCTTCGCCATCGCCACCATGGTGCCGCTGATCGGCGTGATCGCCGGAACCGGAGCCATCGGGCCGGAGATCGACGACGGCTCGATCGTCTACCTGCTGGCCAAGCCGGTGACCCGGCCGACGATCATCTTCACCAAGCTGATCGTGGCGATCGCCGTGACGATGGTCTTCTCGGCGGTGCCCACCATGATCGCCGGACTGATCCTCAACGGTAACGGCCAGCAGATCGCGGTGGCCTACACGATCGCCGCCCTGGTCGCCTCGATCGCCTACAGCGCACTGTTCCTCCTGCTGGGCACGGTCAGCCGGCACGCGGTGGTCCTCGGACTCGTCTACGCCCTGGTCTGGGAAGCCCTCTTCGGCAGCCTGGTCCCCGGTGCGCGCACGCTCAGCGTCCAGCAGTGGTCCCTCGCGCTGGCCGAGAAGGTCGGCGGGGGCGGCGCCATCACCTCCGACGTCGGACTGCCGCTCGCGACGGTGCTGCTGATCGCGGTCACCGTGGTGGCGACCTGGTACGCGGGCCAGAAGCTGCGCACCCTGAAGCTCGCCGGCGAGGAGTGAGCACGGACATCCCGCGATAGGACAACCCCCGTCCGATGGATGGGGGTTGTCGCATGTCAGACAGTATTACGCGTAACTGTACGGATATCGGTTCGTTGTTCCGGGTGCGTGGAGGCAACTGGAATCTGAGACGTCGAGCTTTCGTGAATTCGGGGATCGCCGATGCCGGTGGGACACGCCTACGGGCGACACCCATCGGGTCGGCCGTGGAGCAAGTGGCAACCGTGAGCGTCCTCCGCCCCTGGAGCCCGGGGAGAGGGCTGTCCCCGTCGCTTCACGATCGGAAGGCATGCTCATGCCCACGGAAATCGCCCTGCTCGAATCGCGCGCGCTGCGCGTCGAGCAGATGGGGCGCGTCGACGCCCTGGACAAGGTGAAAAGCCTTGTCATGCTCCCGGACGGAATTCACGTTCGCACCGAGGACGTGGCTCGGTACTTCGAAGTATCCACAAGCGTCGTCAGGAAGCTCACCGACCGGCATCAGGACGAGCTCGTGCAGAACGGCATGCGAGTGCTGCGCGGTCCTGAGCTGCGCTCTTTCCATAGCGACATGCTGTCGCTATGGAGCGGTGACGGGGTGGAAAGTTATCCACAGGCGGTGACCCAGCTCCGCCTCCACACCCGCAGGACCGTCCTCAACGTCGCGATGCTTCTTCGCGACAGCGACATCGCGCGCTGCGTCCGTACGTACCTCCTCGACGCCGAGCAGGACCTGCGGGCGGGATACGCCTCGCTCGAACACCGCGTCACCCGGGTCGAGAGCTGCCTGGCCGGAGTCGGCACCGCCCTCCAGGAGCTGGGACCGGTCCTCAACCGGATGTCGCTCCGGCTAGACAGCCTCGACCGGAGGCTGGAGGTCACGCAGCAGGTGATCGGCGCCATGAGCGTGCGGCTGGGCGGAGTGTCGGAGGACCTCGTCCGGCTGGACGGGCGGATGGACGAGCTCGCGCGAAACCTGAAGGATCTGGGCCGCCGCAACAGGAACCGCTGAGCAGCCCCGAGGGACTGCTGAAGAGACGCTGAGAGGTACTGAGGAAGCCCTGATGTCCGGTGCCACCGGCCAATCCGGTAACACCCGCCGCCCGTAAACGAGTGGCACCGGACATCGGGTGCGCGGCACAGTAGGTGGTACGGCACCCGCCGGGAACGGCACCACAGACCGGGAGAGGAGCGCGGCGATGACCGAGAGTCCGAGTCCGTCGAGCTCCCAGCGAGGCGTGCCCGAGCGGGCCGCGGAGTAGTCAGCGACTGCTTCGTACAGGCCGCTTCGAGCAGCACGCCGGGGCGGCCGTTCATGCGCGTCGCGCGCGGCCGCCCACCCCCGGAGGATTGGCCGAGTGGTAAGGCAGCGGCTTGCTAAGCCGTCGGCGGGGTGCGAACCCCGCGCGCGTTCGATCCGCGCATCCTCCGCCTCAGGCAGCCGGCCCAGGCAGCCGGTCCCGAAGGCAGCCAGCACCGAAGACCGTCGGGCCCGGAAGGCTGTCGGAACCTAAGGCTGCTGGAGCAGCCGCTCCAGTACCACTGCGATCCCGTCGTCCTCGTTCGACGCGGTGACCTCGTGGGCCACTGCCTTCAGGTCCTCGTGCGCGTTGGTCATCGCCACACCGTGCCGTGACCAGGCGAACATCGGAATGTCGTTCGGCATGTCACCGAAGGCGATCGTGTCCGTCGCCTTCACGCCCAGCCGGCGTGCGGCCAGCGAGAGGCCGGTGGCCTTGCTGAGCCCGAGCGGCAGGATCTCCACGACCCCCGGCCCTGCCATGACCACGTCGACCAGATTGCCGACCGCCGCCCGCGCGGCCTTCGCCAGCGCGTCGTCGTCCAGATCCGGGTGCTGTATGTAGACCTTGTTGATCGGGGCCGCCCACATCTCGGCCGGGTCCTCGACGAAGAGGGCAGGCAGCGGGCCCTCCTGCACGCGGTACCCCGGACCGACCAGTACCTCGCCGTCCAGCCCGTCGCGGCTGGCCGCCAGCGCCAGCGGACCGATCTCCGCCTCCACCTTGGACAGCGCGAGACCGGCGAGCTGCCGGTCCAGCGTCAGTGAGGTCAGCAGCTTGTGCTCGCCCGCGTGGTAGACCTGCGCGCCCTGACCGCAGACGGCGAGGCCCTCGTAGCCCAGGTCGTCCAGGATGTGCCGGGTCCACGGCACGGCGCGGCCGGTGACGATGATGTGCGCCGCACCGGCCGCGGTGACCGCGGCCAGTGCCTCGCGGGTGCGAACGGAGACCGTGTCGTCGTCTCGCAGCAGGGTGCCGTCGAGGTCGGTCGCGACGAGCTTGTAGGGGAAGGTCACTTGGCGACCGGCTCCAGGACCTCACGCCCGCCCAGGTACGGACGGAGCACCTCGGGAACCCGTACCGAACCGTCGGCCAGCTGGTGGTTCTCCAGGATCGCCACAATGGTCCGCGGGACGGCGCAGAGCGTGCCGTTCAGCGTGGACAGCGGCTGGAGCACCTTCTTGCCGTCGCGGTTGTCCCGCATCCTGACGGACAGCCGGCGCGCCTGGAAACCGTCGCAGTTGGACGCCGAGGTCAGCTCGCGGTACTTGCCCTGGGTCGGGATCCACGCCTCGCAGTCGAACTTCCTGGAGGCCGAGGAGCCCAGGTCGCCGGTGGCGACATCGATCACCTGGAAGGGCAGTCCGAGGGCGGTGAGCCACTGCTTCTCCCAGTCCAGCAGCCGCTGGTGCTCAGCCTGGGCCTCCGCCGGGTCGACGTACGAGAACATCTCGACCTTGTCGAACTGGTGGACCCGGAAGATGCCGCGGGTGTCCTTGCCGTACGTACCGGCCTCGCGGCGGAAGCACGGCGAGAAGCCCGCGTAGCGCAGCGGCAGTTTGTCCGCGTCGATGATCTCGTCCATGTGGTACGCCGCGAGCGGCACCTCGGAGGTGCCGACCAGGTAGTAGTCGTCCTTCTCCAGGTGGTACACGTTCTCCGCGGCCTGGCCGAGGAAGCCGGTGCCCTCCATGGCGCGCGGGCGGACCAGCGCCGGGGTGAGCATCGGGATGAAGCCGGCCTCGGTGGCCTGGGCGATCGCCGCGTTGACGAGAGCGAGCTCCAGCAGGGCGCCGACGCCCGTCAGGTAGTAGAAGCGCGAGCCGGACACCTTGGCGCCGCGTTCCATGTCGATCGCGCCGAGCGCCTCGCCGAGCTCCAGGTGGTCCTTGGGCTCGAAGCCCTCCGCGCCGAAGTCGCGGATCGTGCCGTGCGTCTCCAGGACGACGAAGTCCTCCTCGCCGCCGACCGGCACGTCCTCGTGGACGATGTTGCCGAGCCGCAGCAGCAGGCTCTTGGTCTCCTCGTCGGCCTCGCCCTGCACCGCGTCGGCCGCCTTGACGTCGGTCTTGAGCTGCTCCGCCTTCTTCAGGAGCTCCGCGCGCTCCTCCGGAGATGCCTTGGGGATGAGCTTGCCGAGCGATTTCTGCTCGGAACGGAGCTCGTCGTACCGAACCCCGGACGACCTGCGCCGTTCGTCGGCGGAGAGAAGGGCGTCGACGAGCGCGACGTCCTCTCCACGGGCGCGCTGGGAGGCGCGAACACGGTCGGGGTCCTCACGAAGCAGGCGAAGGTCAATCACCCCTCCAGGCTACCGGTGTCGGCTTCCGTAGCTCGAACCGATATTGACAAGCGTGTCACTTTGCCCGAATTGCCGGTATTGGTAATGCTGGACGGGAATCCATTGCGGGTGTGCGAGTGGAGTCGTCAATAAAAAGGCCCTATTCCCCTAAATGGGGCAGAAGGGTTCATGGGTCTTGACGTATCGGCCTTGCCTGGAAGGGGAGTTGGTCTTCGCTTGTCCACAGGGGTGGACAGTTCTCGAAAGTTATCCACAGGCTGTGAAGAAGATCTGTGGACGCGAGGGAGAACATTCCGAAAGCGGCGTGAAGGCTCGCGGAATCGCTCTTCAAACCTGCCCTGCATGCTCGTTCGGGTGGGAATGCCCCGCCTAAAGAGTTGATCAATGGAATTGAGGTGACACCGGGTGTCCTGCCGGTCTGTGGATGGGTCTGGGCGGACTGGGGAGATTTGTCGACCATGTCGCATTGCGGTGTCGACTTATCCCCAGGTCGAGACGCACGCCTGTGGATAACTTTTCCAGCGATGACAATCCGCTGATCGCACCGGAACCGTGGGTACGCGGAAGCGCCGGCGCTCTGAGACTGAGGGCCGGAGGGCGTCGACGAGCGGCGGACCGTCAGGCCCGCCCGTCCAGGTTCCGGGCCAGCCAGTCCGAGGCCACCGTGAACTCCGCGTCCGACGTGCCCGCACGCAACGGGCCTACGTCCGCAGGCGTCACACCGGCCCGCGGATACGAGCCGAGGAAGCGGACGTTCGGGCAGATCCGCTTCAGCCCCATCAACGCCTCGCCCACCCGGCGATCGGAGATATGGCCCTCGGCGTCCACCGCGAAGCAGTAGTTGCCGATGCCCGCACCCGTCGGCCGGGACTGGATCAGCATCAGGTTCACCCCGCGCACCGCGAACTCCTGGAGCAGTTCGAGCAGCGCACCGGGGTGGTCGTCGCCCAGCCAGATGACCACCGACGTCTTGTCCGCACCGGTCGGCGCCGCCGGCCGGGCCGGGCGGCCCACCAGAACGAAGCGGGTCTGAGCGTTCTCCGCGTCGTGGATCTCGGTCACCAGCGGTTCGAGCCCGTACGTCGCCGCGGCGAACTCACCGGCGAACGCGGCGTCGTACCGGCCCTCCTGCACGAGCCGGGCGCCGTCCGCGTTGGACGCCGCCGACTCCCATACGGCCTGCGGGAGATGGGCGGCCATCCAGTTGCGGACCTGCGGCTGCGCGGCCGGGTGAGCGGTGACCGTCTTGACGTCGGACAGCTTGGTTCCGGGGCGCACGAGCAGCGCGAAGGTGATGGAGAGCAGCACCTCGCGGTAGATCATCAGCGGTTCACCGCTGGTGAGCTGGTCGAGGGTGGTGGTGATGCCGCCCTCGACGGAGTTCTCGATCGGTACGAGTGCCGCGGCGGCCGTGCCGTTGCGCACCGCGTCCAGGGCCGCCGGCACGGAGACCATCGGGACGAGTTCGCGGGTGGCGGCTTCCGGGAGCGTACGGAGGGCGACCTCGGTGAAGGTGCCTTCTGGGCCGAGATAGGCGTAGCGCGTGGCGGACATACCGTCACCCTAATGCGCGGTGACGGCTCAAAAGTCCAGGACTGTTGAGCCGTTTCGACTCAGGACTCCAGAAGCCGCTGCCCCACGTACTCCCCGGCCGCCGCCCCGCCCGGCACCGCGAACAGCCCGCTCGCCTCATGGCGCAGGAAGGGGGAAAGCGCGTCCCCACGGTCGAGTTTTCGCTGCACCGGCACGAAGCCCCGCAGCGGATCCGCCTGCCAGCAGATGAACAGCAGCCCGGCGTCCGGAGTGCCGTCCGTGGCGATGCCGTCGTGGTACGAGAACGGGCGGCGGAGCATGGCCGCTCCGCTGTTGCGCTCGGGGGAGGAGATCCGGGCGTGCGCGTTGTCGGGGATCAGGAGTTTGCCGTCGGGGCCCGCCTTGTCGAGATCCATGGCGGTGGTCTCGGTGCCGCCGCTCAGCGGGGCGCCGTCCGCCCTGCGCCTGCCGATGACGCGATCCTGACGCTCCACCGGGAGTTTCTCCCAGTCGTCGAGCAGCATCCTGATCCGGCGGACGACCGCGTACGAGCCGCCGGCCAGCCATTCGTACTTCGCGTTGTCGCCGCCCGACGGGACGAAGACGCGCTGGTCGAAGTCGCTGTCGGCCGGTTTCGGATTGCCGGTGCCGTCGATCTGGCCCATCAGATTGCGGGCGGTCATCGGCTTGGCGGTGGCGCCGGGTGTGCGGTTGAAGCCGTTCATCTGCCAGCGCACGGTGGCCGTCGAAGCGGCCTCCTTCTGTACGGCTCGCAGCGCGTGGAACGCGACGAGCGCGTCGTCGGCGCCGATCTGCACCCAGAGGTCGCCGTCGGAGCGGGCGCTGTCGAGGTGGTCGGCGGAGAACGGCGGCAGCGGGTCGAGCCCCGGCGGCCGGCGGTCGGCCAGGCCCGTGCGTTCGAAGAAGGCTGCGCCGAAGCCAAAGGTGACGGTCAGCGAGGACGGCCCGGCATCCAGGGCGATGCCGGTGTCGTGCCCCGTGCCGTCCGCCGCGCCACCGGCGGTGGGCTCGCCGGCCATCAGCCGCTGTGCGGCGGCTGACCAGCGGCGCATCAGGGCGGCCGCCTCCTTCCGGCCGGCGCCGGGGGCCAGGTCGAAGGCGATGAGATGGCCGCTCGCCTGGAGCGGGGTGGTGATCCCCGGCTGATGTTTCCCGTGAAACATCACCTCGGAGGAGCCGACCGAGGTCAGCGCGGTCGGCGCGTCGTCCCGGGTCGCGGCGTAGCCGGCCGCGCCTCCGGTCGCCCCGAGCACCAGCCCGGTGGCCCCGGCCGCTCCGGCGGTGCCGAGCAGCCGTCGCCGCGAGAGGGCGCCGGGGTGGTGTGAACCGGTGCCCCCGGATCCGCCGCTTCCCTTCTCTGTTCTGCCTGCGTTGCCTGTGATGTTCGAACTTCTTCCGCTCACGGTCCTGCTCAGCCGATCTTCACGTTCTTGTCGACGGTCGTCTGGTCGATGTCCGACGTCCGCACAGTCACCGCGACGGTCCAGTCGCCCGCCATCGGGATCTGCAGGCCGGTGGATGCCCAGTGCCCCTCGGTCAGCCGGACCGGAACCAAGGGAAGGGGGCCGATGTCCTTGGACTCCAGGGTGAGGGCGAGTTTCACCTCGGGGACGTCCATGGCCTTCCCGCTGGTGTCCTCGATCCGGAGGTGGAGCGCATTGGTCCCGGTACGGCCCGGGTCTATGTCCACCCGGACCGTTCCCCTGCCGTTCTTGCCGCCGGTGTCGAACGGCAGCGTGAGGTTGACGGGGCCACTCGCGGCGGGGGCGGCGGCCGCGTTCGACGCACGGGCCGCCTCCTCCTCGGTACGGCCGGGCTCGGTCGACGTCAGGATGGTGGTCACCGCCAGCAGGGCCACCGCGACGCCCACTTCGGCCAGCACCGAGCGGCGGAGGCCGGAGCGGTCGGGGTCGGCGTCACGTACCCGCTTCTTCTCCGCAGTGGCCACGGCGGCCTTCTGCCGGGCGAGCTGGACGGCCCGCGCGGGGTCCTGCGCCGTCGAATCGCCCGACAACGAAGCCGGTGCGGCCTCGGCTTCGGCTTCGGCTTCGGCCTCGGCTTCGACCTCGGACTCGGCTTCGGCAGCTCGGGTGTCTGTCGTTTCCTCGGTCAGGTCTTCGGTGCCGGCCGCAGCTGTCCCGCCCGCGGCGGTTCCGGCCGTCACCGTCTCGCCGCCGCCGGTCGCCAGCCGCCCCGTCCACCGGCGGGAGAACGACGCGACCCCGACCAGCACCGCGACGAGCCCCACCTTCACGAGCAGCAGCTGCCCGTACCCCGTATCGGTCAGCGCGGACCAGGAGCCGAGTTGGCGCCAGGACTGGTAGATCCCGGTGGCGACGACCACGAGCACGCTGCAGAAGGCGATCCGGGAGAAGCGCCGCACGGCGTCGGCGGTGACGTCGGGCGTGCGGTACAGCGCGACCAGCAGGGCCGCGAGCCCGCCCAGCCAGGTCGCCACGGCCAGCAGGTGGAGCACGTCGACCGGCATGGCGATCCCCGGCTGGATGCCGGTCGACGCGTGCTCGGCGAGCGCCCACGTCCCGGCGATCCCGGCGGCGATGACCGCGCCCCCGGTGGCGAGGCCGAAGGTGAGGTCCTTCTTCTCGCGCTCGTCCTCGCGCTTCGCGTACGCCCCGAACAGCACGGCGATGAACAGCGCACTCGCGCCGAGCAGCAGCAGCCGTGAGACGAGTGCGGCACCGGGCTTGGTGTCGAGGACCGCCTGCAGCCCGTCGAGGTCGAAGGCGTCCGCGAGCTCCCCGGACCCGGTGTAGGGGTTGCGCAGCAGCAGCATGGCGAGGGTGGCCGCGGTGAGGGTCATCCAGCCGCGCACCACGAGGCGTTGCAGCGGGCGCGCGCCCGCCCCGCGCTGCCAGCAGGCCAGGACGAAGGCGACGCCGCCCGCGAGCACGATGAACCCGGCGTACGCGGCGTAGCGCGCGATGCCGTAGAGCGTGCCGACGAGGCCGCCCCCGGCCTCGTTGTCCGGGAGGGCGACGGTCGTCTCGGAGGGGGCGCCGATGGAGAAGGTGAAGGCGCCGGAGACCGGATGGCTGTCGGCGGAGACGGCCTGCCAGGCGACGGTGTACGTACCGTCGGGCAGGCCGGTGTGCAGGGCGACGCCGTATTTCACGGTGGAGCCGCCGTGCAGATCGAGCGGGGCGGCCTCGGTGTCGGCGCGCTTGCCGTTCGGGTCCAGGATCCTGATGGATCCCTTGCCGAGGGCCACCTGCTCGGAGAAGGTCAGCGTGACCTGTTTCGGTGCGGTGGTGACCACCGCCCCGTCCTGCGGATCGCTCCCGGTGAGTGCGGCGTGGGCCGACGCGGGACCCGCGACCGCCAGCAGCAGACCGAACACCACGCAGAGCAGAGCGGCGAGGAGTCCGGCCGCTGCGAGCGGCCTGCGTATGGCGGGTACGGACGGGGGCGGCCCGAAGGGCGGGGCGGTGGCTGTCATGGTCTGTCAGTCCCTCACTGCTTCTTCGGGTTGTGGGTGGTCTCCTTCACGGGAAGGTCGACCTTGATGGGGTCGGCCTTCTCGAAGTGCAGCTCCATGGACACCTTCTCGCCCTGCTTCGGCTGCTGCTTGAGCTTCGTGAACATGATGTGGCTGCCGCCGCGTTCCAGGTCCAGCTCACCGCCCGCGGGTACCGCGAAGGACGTCACCATGCGCATCGCCTGGTTCTTCGTCTCGTGGATCGTGACGTCGTCCGAGAGCGGGCTGGTGACGGAGGTGAGCCGGTCGGAACTGCCGCCGCTGTTCTGCACGACGAGGAAGGCGGCCGCCATGTCGTTGACGGGCTGCGGCATGAACGCGCCGGTGACCTTCAGTTCCGGCTCGCTGCCCGTGGCTGAGCACCCCGCCAGCGTCAGACCCGTGGAGAAGGCCAGGACGCCGGCGAGGGCGGTGCGGCGGTTCACGGAGTCTCCCCCTTGAGGAGCTTGGGGAGGTCCTTGGTGTAGTCGTCGGGCGTGGTGTCCTCGCTGTACAGCACATACCCCTTGTCGGTCTTCGGGGAGAACGCCATGACCTGCGAGCCGTGCATCGAGACGATCGTGCCGTCCTTCTCCTTCTTCGGCGCGTCGATACCGATGCCGATCTGCCGGGCGCCCGCCTGGATGGTCGGGAAGTCGCCGGTGAGGCCGATGAAGGACGGGTCCTGGGACTTGAGCCAGCTGCCCAGCGAGGACGGGGTGTCCCGCTCCGGGTCGGTGGTGACGAAGACGACCTGGAGCTTGTCCCGCTCGGCCTGCGGGAGGGACTTCTTGGCGATCGCGATGTTGCTCATGATGAGCGGGCAGACGTCGGGGCAGTTGGTGTAGCCGAAGTAGATGAGTGTCGGCTTGCCCTTGGTCTTCTCACGCAGGTCGTACTTCTTGCCGTGCGTGTCGGTCAGGACGAGGTTCGGCTTGGTGAACGGATCGTCGAGCACCGTCGCTGCCCTGGTCTTCGCCTCCATCGAGACGTCGGCGATCGGCTTCTTGCTGTCGTTGTCACTGCCGCCGCAGGCGGACAGGGTGAGTGCGGTCGCGGCGACGAGCGCCGCGGCCAGCACAGACTTCTTAACCATGGAGCACTGATTCCTGATGGGTCGGTGTGGCGGG
>CBRG010000251.1 GCA_000470535.1 Streptomyces sp. AW19M42 | reverse complement strand
CCAGCACCCCCGGCAGCGGCTCGCGGACTCCTACGATCCGGCCGAGGTCATCGCCGCCTGCCGGGCCGCCGGGGTGCGCACGATCGTCGACGACAACTACGCCGTGATGCGCACACCCGCCGCCGGTGTGGAGCTCGGGGCCGACGCCTCCTGCTTCTCCCTCTTCAAGCTGCACGGGCCGGAGGGCGTCGGTCTCGTCGTCGGCGCCCGCGACCTCGTCGAGCACGTCCGCCGCGACAACTACTCCGGCGGCGGGCAGGTCCAGGGCCACCAGGCGCTGGACGCCCTGCGCTCCCTCACCCACGTTCCCGTCATGTGGTCCGTGCAGTCCCGGGTGGGCGCCGAGGTCGCGGAACGGCTGGCGGCCGGCGAGGTGGACGGGGTGGCTGAGGTGCGCATCGCCAACGCCCAGGACCGCTGCCTGCTCGTACGGCTCGACCGGCCCGTCGCGGTGGGACTGCCCGCCGTCGCCGCCCGGTTCGGAGCGGCCCCCTACCCCGTCGGCTCCAACTCCCGGTACGAGATCGCGCCGCTCTTCTACCGGATGTCCAGCTCGGCTCTCGACGACTCCCCCGAACTGGCCGACTGGACCGTACGCATCAACCCGATGCGGGCGGGCGCGGACCTCGTCATCGACATCCTGCGCCGCTCGCTCGCCGCCCTGGACGACCCGAAGGACGACTGACCGTGTTCCTCGACACCGTACTCACCCGCAATCCCGGGCTCGTGGACGCCGCGGCCGCACTGCACCGGAACGGCGACATCCCGCCCGACACCTACGTCGTCGACCTGGACGCCGTCGAGGCCAACGCCGCGCTGCTGGCGGCCGAGGCCGACCGTCTCGGCGTCAGTCTCTGGTTCGTCGTCAAACAACTGGGCCGCAACCCCGAACTGATCCGGGCCATCGCCCGGCACATCCCCCGCTCGGCCGCCATCGACCCGGCCGAGGCCCGCACCCTGCACGCCGCCGGAGCGCAGGCCGGCAACCTCGGCCACCTCGTCCAGATCCCCCGGCGCGCGCTGCCCGAGATGCTGGCCTGGCGCCCGGAGACGGTCACGGTCTTCGACCTGGCCAACGCCCGTGCCGTGTCCCACGCGGCCCGCGAACTGGGCTTCGTCCAGCCCGTCCTGATCAGGCTCGAAGGGGCCGAGGGCGACGTCTACCCCGGCCAGGAGGGCGGCGTACCGCTCGACCGCCTGGACGCCTTCGCCGAGGAAGCCGAAGCACTGAACGGCATCCGGATCGCCGGTGTCACGGCCTTCCCCTGCGTGCTGTGCGACCCGGTGACGGGCGTGCCCGCCGCCACCCCCAACTTCGGCCTGGCGCTCAAGGCCCGCGAGCTCCTGGCCGCCCGTGGACACCACGACCTCAAGCTCAGCGCGCCCAGCGCCACCTCGATGGCCTCCCTCCCGCTGCTCGCCGAACTGGGCGCGACCCATGGCGAGCCGGGCCACGCCCTCACCGGCACCACCCCGCTGCACGCCGTCGATCCGGCCCAGCCCGAGAAACCCGCGTACGTGTACGTGAGCGAGGTCGCCCACACCCTGGACGACGGCCGCCCGGCGATATTCGGCGGCGGCTTCTACCCCCGCGCGCACATCCGCAGCGCGCTCCTGCCTCGCACCGGAACCCGTCTGGGCGTGCAGGACGCGCCCGCCGAGAACATCGACTACTACCGGCTGCTCGACGCGCCCGCCCGCGCGACGGACGCCCGTGCCGGGGACACCGCGCTGCTCGCCTTCCGTACCCAGATCTTCGTCACCCGCTCGACCGTCGCCGTCGTCTCCGGCCTCGCCTCCGGCACCCCCCGGCTGAACGGGCTGTACGACGCCCATGGCCGAGCCCTGTAAGGAGCACCTCATGGCCAAGACCGTCATCGTCGTCATCGACGGATTCGGCGTCGGCGCCATGCCCGACGCGGGCACCCTGCGCCCCGGCGACCTCACCGCCGACACCTGCGGACACGTACTCGACCACTGCCGTGCCGCATTCGGGCGCCCGTTGCGCCTGCCGGTGCTCGGGGCGCTGGGGCTCGGGCTGGTCCACTCGCACCCCGACCTGGTGCGCCGCACCCATCTGCCCGTTGCCGCGGGCAGGGCCGCGCTCGGCTACCCGGGCGCGGACACCTTCGCGGGCCACCAGACCATGATGGGCGCGGACTTCAGCCGGGTGACGGTGGCCCGTCTCGCCGACCACCTCGACGAGGTGTCCGGCGCTCTCACGGCCGCCGGTCACCGGGTCGAACGCCTGGACGGCAAGCCGCTGCTCGTCGTCGACGGGGCGGTCCTGGTCCACGACAACCTGGAGGCCGATCCGGGAATCAACTGGAACGCCTCCGGCCGCCTCGACGACCTCCCGTTCGACGGGCCCGGCGGAATCCTCGCCATCGCCCGTGCCGTGCGCGCCGTCGCCCCGGTCGCGCGGGTCATCGCGGTCGGCGGCCACGCGGACGGCCCGCTCCGCGACTTCGTCCGCCCCGGCGACGGGGGGACGGTCGGGCTGGACACCCCCGCCACCGGCTTCTACCGCAACGGCGGCCTCCAGGTGCAGCACCTGGGCGCCCCGCTCGACCACACCCGCCAGCTCCCCGAGCTGGCGGCACGGGCCGGGATCCCGGTCACCCTGGTGGGCAAGGCCGCCGACATCCTGGTGTGCGGGGCGGCGACCCGTCATCCGGCCGTCGCCACGGCCGACGTGCTGTCACACACCCTGGACGCGGTACGCGCGGAAGGCGACGCCCTGGTGGTCGCGAACGTCCAGGAGACGGACCTGGCGGGCCATCAGCAGGACACCGAACGGTACGGACAGCTGCTGGAACAGGTGGACGCCGGGCTGGCCGGGCTCGTGGCACTGCTCGCGGACCCCGGCGACCGGCTGATCGTCACCGGCGACCACGGCAACGACCCCACGATCGGCCATGCGCACCACACCCGGGAGTACGTCCCGGTGCTGATCCACCGGCCCGGCGCGGACGGCGTGGAACTCCTGCCCGACGCGCACAGCCTGGCGGACGTCGGCGCGACCGCGGCCCTGTCATTGGCGCTGGACCCGGAGGACCTCGCCGGAGGCACCCCACTGCACACGGGCCGCCGCGCGGCCTGAGCGCGGCGAAGGCCCCGGACGGGTGACTTGACCTCCAGAACCTTCCCCGGGGGCGGCGGAGCGGCTATGCCTGTTGCCCATGCTCACGAACCTGCTGCGCGCCGGGGCGCCGGTCGCCCTCGCCGCCCTGTCCCTCACGCTGACCGGTCCCGCACACGCCGTGGAGGGCCCCGCGGCGCACCGGGCGAACCCGTGCGCCACCGTCGTCGCACCCCTCGGCTCCGTCTGTGTCCCGGCGCCCAAGCAATGCTTCACGACGCCGTGCTACCAGTACGACATCGTGCCGATCCTGTCCGCCCCCTGGCCGCCGGCCCGGTCACGCCCCAGGAGCTAATGGCCCATCACGCGCCGCGGGCCGGGCTGCCGCCCCGGTGGGAACAGCCCGGCCCCGGTCAGCCGGTCACAGCCAGCCGGCTTGCTTGATGACCGATGCGGCGATGTCGGTGACCGAACCCGTGGTCGTGTCGACGGTGAAGTCGTCGACCGTCGAACGGTCGAGGATGGCGTCCAGTTCGCCGCACCGGTCCAGATGCCATCGCAGCGCTTCGGGTTCGCTGTCGTGACGGCGGGTCAGACGCCGGCGAAGGAGGAGCAGCGCGCCGCTGCCGCGGAGCGCACGGAGCACCTGCCGCGATGTGACGAGCGTCGCGAAACCCGCGTTGACCACCATCACCAAAGCCGAGGTGGCCGTCGCCACACGCATCGCGTCGCCGCCGAGTACGGCGTCCGCCCACACCACGACCGGCACCGCGACGAATCCGCCGCCGAACCCGAACATCACCGTCGTCATTCCCGTGAGGAGCCCGATCCCCGCCAACGCCACACCGTCCCGAACGGGCCTTCACCCGGCGCTTCCGCTCCGAGACGGGCGACAGCCCCGCTGTCTGGCGGGCCCGCGCCTGGCTCCTCGCGGCTGTTTCGCTCTTGCGGACCGCGTCGGTGAGCGAGCTCGGTGGCCGGCTCGGCTATGCCTCCCCCGCCGCGTTCACCGCCGCCTTCACCCGCACCTTCGGCCAGCCCCCGTCCCGTTTCACCGCGAACCGCCGGGGTGCCGGGGTGCCGGGCGCAGCCGCCGCTCCTGATCAGACGGACCCTCGCCGGACGGGAGAGCCGGTCCGCCGCGGCGCCGCGGGCTTCGGCGCGGTGGGCTCGGGCAGTGTGCGGAACAGCAGCCAGCTCAGGGCGGGCATCAGGATCAGTGGTGTCAGGGCGGTGCGCAGGGAGGTCGCGTCGGCGAGTCTGCCGATGAGGGGGCTGGCCAGGCCGCCGATGCTGACGGTCAGTCCGAGGGTGATCCCGCTCGCGGTGCCGACGCGGGTGGGCAAGTAGTCCTGGCCGAGCGTGACCTGGAGCGAGAAGGGGACGTAGAGGCAGGCGGAGGTCAGCGCCACACACACGTAGACCGCCGGGCCGGGTACGTACACGACCCCCGCGACGGCGGCGACCGAGACGAGGTATGACCAGCGGGCGACCGCCACCCGGTCCCAGCGGTTGGCCAGACCGCCGCCCAGTACGGAGCCCACCGCGCCACCGAGATAGAGCACGAACAGCGCCGCGGTGCCCGCCGCGGTACTGCCGCCGAGGCGCTGCTTGACGTAGAGCGAGATGAAGGTGCTCAGGCCGATGAAGGCGATGGACCGGCAGACCACGGCCAGGGACAGCTTCACGAACGACGCCTTGTCGTCGGCGCCGGTCCCCATCGCGACGCCGGAGCCGCCTCGTGCCGTCTTCTCCAGCGCACGCAGTACGGGCAGGCACAGCACGCTGCCGACCAGGGCCGGCACCACGAACAGCGGCGCCAGGCGCAGGCCGCCGGAAGCGACGACGGCGGTGACCATGAGCGGGGCGGCGGCGAAGCCGAGGTTGCCGCCGAGCGAGAACCAGCCCATCGCGGTGTGGCTGCCCCGGCTGACGAGCCGCGCGACACGGGCGGACTCGGGATGGTAGGCGGCGACGCCGACACCGGACACGGCCACGAACGTCACTGTCAGGGCGTAGGAACCGCTCACACAGCTCAGGGCGATGCCCAGCCCGCCGAGGATCGTGCTCACCGGCAGCAGCCAGGGCATCGCCCAGCGGTCGGTGAGCACACCGAACACCGGCTGGGCCACCGAGGACAGCAGGGACGCGGCGAGCACGACACCCGAGACCGCTGCGTAGCTGTAGGCGCGTTCGGCGACGAAGAACGGGACGAGCGACGCGACGGCGCCCTGGTAGATGTCCACGCAGGCGTGGCCGGCCGACAACATGAGGATGGTCCTGTTCCTTGGCACATCGCCATGTTCATCGCCTAGGGACGTGACGCGCTTCCGATATGCTGCCAACCAATGACGGAAATCCGCCACGAGCCCGTGGCGCCGACCCGCACTCAGTGGCTGGCGTCCGGAGCGGCCATCGACGCCCACCGCCACGACGGCCACCAGATCGTCTACGCGGGCCGGGGAGTACTGGCCGTGACGACCGGTACGGGCACGTGGATCGCGCCGGGGACGCGCGCCATCTGGGTACCGGCCGGCACCGTGCACGCCCACCAGGCTCATGGCGAACTCGAACTGCACCTGGTCGGCCTGGACGCGGGTGACAACCCGCTCGGCCTGGACGAGCCGACCGTGCTGGCGGTCGGTCCTCTCCTTCGCGAGCTGATCCTCGCCCACACGCGTACCCCGTACGACGACGGGCCCGAACGCGGCAGGCTGCGGGCCGTGCTGCTCGACCAGTTGCGGGCCTCGCCCCAGGAGCCGCTGCACCTGCCCACTCCGACCGCCCCTCAGCTGCGGGCGGTGTGCGAGATGCTTCGTACGAATCCGGCCGACGACCGCACCCTGGCCGCACTGGGCAGGGAGGCCGGCGCCAGCGACCGCACTCTCTCCCGCCTCTTCAAGGCCGATCTCGGTATGACGTTCACGCAGTGGCGCACCCAACTGCGCCTGTATCACGCACTGGTCCTGCTCGCCGGGAACATCCCGGTGACCACCGTGGCCCACAGGTGCGGCTGGTCGTCCGCCAGCGCGTTCATCGATGTCTTCCGCCGCGCCTTCGGGCACACACCAGGCACGCAACGCCCCCGCTGACCGCCTCATCACAACAAGCTCCGGGGCCCGGCGCGCCCTGCAACGAGCTGCCCTCGTCCGGTGCGCGTGGTTCACGGGCGGCCCAGTGCGGGGTAGTCGTTGTAGCCCTCCGCCCCGTGCACGTGCATCATCAGTTCCGGGCGGATCGCGTTGAGCGGCGCGCCGGTGCGCAGCCTCTCGACGAAGTCGGGGTTGGCGAGGAAGCCCCTGCCCAGCGCGATCAGGTCGGCGCCCTCGGCCAGCAGGCGCTCGCCCCGACGCTTGCCGCCGTCGGCCTCGCTCTCCTCACGGGAGAGCACCGGGTTCGCCATCAGCGTGCCGGGCCAGGCCTTGCGGATCCCGGCGAAGAGCGCGCCGTCCGGGTCGGCGTAGATCAGGTGCAGATAGGCCGGTTCGATACGCGCGAGGGCAGGCAGGAGCGCGCGGTAGATGTCCTCCGTGTCACCCTCATCGACACTGTTGACGCCCAGTCCCGGCGATATCCGTACGCCGACCCGGTCGGGGCCGACGGCTTCGGCAACGGCCTCAACCACCTCGGTGGTGAACCGGATCCGGCCTTCCGCCGCTCCGCCCCAGCCGTCGGTCCGCCGGTTGGTGTTCTTCGCCAGGAACTGGTGGAGCAGATGGCCGTTGGCGGAATGCACCTCCACACCGGCGAACCCGGCCTCGACGGCGTTGCGTGCGGCGGTGGCGAAGTCCGCGATGGTGGACCTGATGTCCCGGACGCTCATCTCACGGGGCTCCACACCACTCTGCGGCCCGCTGGGGGTGTGCAGCGCTTCCGGGAACCGTACGGCGGACGGGGCGAGCGGGAGGTGTCCGCTGGTGGCGGGATGACCGACCCGGCCGCCGTGCTGCAACTGGAGGAACATCCGGGTGCCGGAAGCCTCGCGCACCGCGTCGGTGACCCGGCGCCAGCCGGCGATCTGCGTGGAGCTGTGGATGCCGGGGATGTGGGGATAGGTCTGGCCGACGGGGTTCGGCGTCGTACCCTCCGCGATGATGAGGCCGGCCGAGGCGCGCTGCGCGTAGTGGGTCGCCATCAGCGCGCCGGGGACTCCGTCGGCCCCGGCCCGGTTACGGCTCAGCGGTGCCATCACGAGTCGGCTGGACAGCTCCAGGGTGCCGAGGCGGGCGGGCTCGAACAGCCGGGATATGGCGGGGGCCTGCTGTGTGTTCGTCATGCCGGTAACGTAGAACCTGACATTGATGTCAAGTTCAAGTCGTGGGGTGGGACATGCGCATCGGAGAACTGGCGGCACGCACAGGTGTCAGCGAGCGGTCGCTGCGTTATTACGAGGAACAGGGCCTCCTCGCATCCAGTCGGACACCCGGCGGCCACCGGGACTTCCCGGCCGGAGCCGTCGATCGCGTCATCCGTATCCAGGAGCTTTACGCGGCAGGGCTCCACAGCTCAAGGATCGCGCGGATCCTGCCCTGCATGCGTGACGACGGCGGCCCGGCCGTCAACGCCACCCCGGCGCTGGTCGCCGAGCTCACCACCGAGCGGGACCGGATCGATCGCACCGTCAATGACCTGCTCCGCTCGCGCGACGTCCTGGACCAGGTGATCAACACCGCGGCGGGCGAAAGCACTCCAGGGCCTCAGAACAAGGAGCGGTCCCGGCAGTAAGGGTTGTCCGTAACCCCTGGTGGTTCAGCGCGCGGCGTCAGATGCGGTGCGCCGCACGGCGGAGGGACGTCCGCATACTGAAACATATCCGGCCGTTCCGGCAACACGGCGAGGTGCCGTAGCTGGCGTCGCGCGACCGGCTGGGATGACGGGCCAGCCCTCAGGGGCCCCGCGGCAGGCCGGAGCGGTGGGGAGGCAGGCCCGAACCGCCCGGAAGAAACCAGTAGGGCCCGGAACCGTATGGTTCCGGGCCCTGCTTCGAAAGTAGCGGGGACAGGATTTGAACCTGCGACCTCTGGGTTATGAGCCCAGCGAGCTACCGAGCTGCTCCACCCCGCGTCGTTGTGATCCCTACTCTACGCCACCTCGACGGGCGCCCCGACCACCTCTCGGCGTATCCGTAGCAGTCGGTCACCGTTCGAGATGCAGGTGCGCGGGAGCGCTGATTCGCTGGTGGCGTCGGCTCTCCCCCGAGATCCTGGAGTGATCATGAGCGTTGCGGATGAATCCGGAGGCCGCGCCGAGCGTATTCGCGCCAAGGCGCAGGAAATGCAGGAGGCCGCCGAGCGGGCCTCCGATCCACAGGAGCGGGACCGCCTCAAGGACAAGGCGCGTCGGCTCCAGGAGCGAAGTGATCAGGTGAGCACGAAGGGCGACGGGGGCATGAATCCCCTCTGAGCACCCCCACGAGGTCCCCGCCGTCCGCCGTCCGCCCCCGGTGGCCGCGGACGGCGGACGGGCACGAGCGCCGCGCGGCCCGGCCGCGGCCCTACTACTGGGTGAACCGCGGAAGCCACTTCACCTGGTAGTCGGGGTGTCCCGCATACTCAGCGGCCATCTGCCGGACCACGAAACCCAGGCCGAAGGCACGCCCTGAGGCGAAGTCCCGCTCGGGGCGGTCGGTGTCCAGCTCGGCCACCTCCGCGTACTCGTCCAGGAGAACTCGGCTGGTCTCGATGCGCTGGAGGGTCCGCGCGGGATCCTGCCGGGCGATGTGGTGGTCGTAGCCGTGCGTCCGCAGACTGAACGCGATCGCACCGGCGCGGTCGTGGATCTCACCCGGCACCTCGGCCGGACACCGCCACCCCTCACCGCCGGCCGCGCGTGCGACGTCTTCTTCCTCGTCGAGACGCGCCCGGACGAACGCGACCAGGCGGGCATTATCTGTCATCAGGTTCTGAATCCTTCCCACTCGGCCCCACACCTCAAGGGGCCGTGCTGGAGAGTATCCCGCCGCGCCGGGTGCCCCGTAGCAGCTCATCGCCCGCCGTGTGTCCGCTGTTGTGCCTGGGGCTCCCGGGCGGCATTTCCCGGCCGGCGAGAAGACCGGAGAGACGGCCGGAGGCCCCACGGCTCTTGGGTTCCAGTGGGGCCTCCGGGGCGCGCTCAGCGATACGGCCGCGTCCCGTTCTCGTGCCGTGCCCGGCGGTCAGTGGCCGCTCTGCGCCGGTTCCAGGACGAAGACCGGGATCTGACGGTCGGTCTTCTTCTGGTAGTCGGCGTAGTCGGGGAACGCCTCGACGGCTCGCTCCCACCAGACCGCCTTCTCGTCCCCGGTCACCTCCCGGGCGTTCATGTCCTGGCGCACCGGGCCGTCCTGCAGTTCGGCACGCGGGTCGGCGGTGAGGTTGTAGTACCAGACCGGGTGCTCGGCGGCTCCGCCCTTCGAGGCGACCACCGCGTACACACCGTTGTGCTCGACGCGCATGAGCGGTGTCTTGCGGATCTTCCCGCTCCTGGCCCCCCGGGTGGTCAGGATGATGACGGGCAGGTCCCGCATCGTCGTCCCTTCCGTACCGCCCGAACTCTCGTACTTCTCGACCTGGTCCCGAACCCACTGGGAGGGGCTCGGCTCGTACTCACCCTGGAGAGGCATGGCGTCTGTCCCGTCGTCGACGATCCGGCCGTGACACTTCATCGGCCGCGGTTCCTCATCATCGCTTTATCCACATCGGTCGCCCCGAATCCCGGCACGGCCGACGTGTCGCGCCGGGCGGCGTCAGCCGTGGTGCCGGCGTCCGAGGCCGCCGCGCCTGCGGGCGGCCGCCACCAGGCCACCGACCGCGAACACCGCGAGCCCTGCGGCGCCTCCGATCACCGCGAGCACCAGGGTCCTGGTCCGTCTCGGGGCGAGCGGCTCACGCGCGCCCCGGAACCGGGCGCCGAGGGGGCCGATGGCCTGGCCCCCGCCCGGCCCGGACGCGGACAAGTCCACCACCAGTACCGCCGCGGGCCTGGCGCGCGCGTACCGGCCCTGCGCGGTGCGCGCGACCTCCGCCGCCGCGGCCGGCACCGCTCTCGCGCTCACCGCCACGGTGAGGGCGGCCGCGAAGGCATATCCGCGACGCGAACGCGTCCACGCCCCGGGGGCCGGGCGGCAGGAGCCGAGGAGGTTCGGTATGAGCATGCTGGTCCCGTCTCTGCGGACGCGGTGACGGACTCAGCGTCGCCGCACCCGGCCGGATGGGCACGGCCCGGACAGCATGCGGGCGACGGGGCCTGCTACCGGGGTGCCGCCCCGGGGCGCGGGCGGGGATCGCGGGTGCCACGGCAGGGACCCCCGCCCGGTGCGGGGCAGGGGTCCCTCCTCCTACGCGCCCGCCGAAGGTGGCGCCGTGGCCGGCCACGGCCCTCCGGGACGGCGGGGCGGTGCGTGCGGGATCAGCTGACGTTGACGTCGATGCACGCGTAGAAGGCGTTGGCCGTGTCGGCGATGTTCCAGACCGCGAGGACCTTCTGCTGGCCCTTGAGGCTGCCGAAATCGACCTGGTGGGTGACGGTCGCGCCGGGCTGGGCGCCGTTGTCGTTGAACTCCGCGATCTTCTGGCCGCTCGCGAAGTACTGCCATGTACTGGTGGAGTGACGAGCCGTCAGCACCCACTGGAACGCGGTGCTGGAACTCACCGGAGTGACCTTCCAGCCCTTGGCGTCGTCGTCGAGCTCGGCGAACGCGCTGTTGCCGCCGCTGCAACTGGTCAGACCCTTGGGGCCTTCCACGCTCTGGGGCTCGTAGGTGATGGAACCGCAGCTGACCGTGCCGGCGGCACACTGCGCCTGCCTGCTCGGTGGTGACGAGATGTAGCCGTGAGCGCTGGCCGAGCCCGCCGGGAGGGACAGGGCGAGTACCGGTGCGAGTACGGCACCGACGGCTACGGCGGTCTTCCTTTTCGCGTGCATGCTTCTCCTTCACATGAGGCATCGCTGCGACGCGGACGGACTGTGGGGAGCCCGATAGCGGCAGTCCAGCCTCTCAGGTGTGGGGCCAAGAGGCGCGAAGGGAACGGCAGGATCCATGACCGGACACCCGGAAATGCGGATGTCCGGCGCCGTCCCTGCACTTGGACTAGACCATACCCATCGAGGCGTAACCGTCAAGGGTGTGGCGTCTCATGGGAGTTGAACGAGGACCGGGTCGGGCAGCGACGTCGGGAGCGGAAGCGGGCAGCGGAGCCGGGTCCGCTCGGTGGCCGTGCCTACTTTCGGGCGTCACCGTAATGGACCGTGACCTTCGTGAAGCCGAGCGAACCGAGCAGTCCCTGGAGCATGGCGGTGGTGTTCTTCTCCGCGCGCTGTGTCAGCCCGCTCTCCTTCGCCGCCTCACCGATGTGCTGGGCGGCCAACTTGTTCACCGCCTGCTCGCTGCCGGGGTTGTCGGAGAAGAAGTCCCCGATCCGGTCGAAGAGGCCGCGCTGCTTGGACACCGCGTAGGAGCGGTCGGGATCGAGCGCCGGTTTCCCGAGTACGGCGTGCGGCAGCCGGAGCTCGGCCGTGGTCCGGTCCTCGTTGACGACGACTCCGCTGTCGGCGACCTCGCCCAGGTCGACGGAGGCGCCGACCGTGCCCGCGCCGACGTACAGCGTGCGGGAGCCGCGGATCGCGTCCGGAAGGAACTTCGTGTCCTTCTCCAGGTCGACGACGACCTGGAAATTGCCCGCCGCCGCCTCGTACCGGCTCATGTCACGAATCGACTTGAGCACGGCGGGGCCCGAGCGGTCATGGGTCTTCTCGCTGAAGATGTCGCCCAGCCCCGGCAGCAGGCTGAGCCGCGTGCCGAGGAGAAGCAGCGCGACGGCGACCGCGACGACCGCGACCGCCCTCCCCCATCGCCGGCCGCGGCGGGGGCCGTTGCCACGGCCACCGCCCGCCTGCCCGTCGGACTCGCCCGGTGCGTCTGTCGGTAAGTCGGTGGAAGTCATACTCTCCGTGTGACCCGACTGTCCGGATTCACTCCGCCGTCCGCCACGGTTCCGCTCGATTCCGTACCTTGATACAGACGGCAGGCCTCGCCGGGCCGGTCCTCAAGCCCCGGTGGTGCCGTCCAGCCGCTCGCGCACGAGGTCGGCGTGGCCGATATGGCGGGCGTACTCGCTGATCAGGTGGATGTGCACCATCCGCAGGTTGTAGTCCTCGCCGTCATGGGTGAAGGTGTCGTCGAACGAGGCACCGGCGACGACCTCGTCCGCCAGTCGGGACTCCTCCACCAGCCGGGCGTAGTCCTCGGCGGCGGTGGCCGGATCGAGACGCTCGAAGCCCGCGTCCTTACCGTCCTCCGGGAGGAGGGAGAGGTTCGACGGCTCCACAGCCCGTTCGGCAAGTTGCTCGCCGGTCAGCCCGGCGCACTTCATCAGGAGAGTGCCGCGGAACCAGCCGAGATATCCGGTGAGCATCTCGCGCTCACCCGCGACGAGCGATCCGCCGGTGCGTGTTGCCTCAGGAGCTGTCCATGTCATCGACCGCTCATGCCTGTTGACGGGTGCACCACGCGACCACTTTGTCGCCGCATCCACGTATCGGTGTCGTCGGACGACGACCTGGTGACGGACGTCGTGAGGGCGCTCACGAGCCCGAGGACCAGGAAGAGCACCAGCAGCGCCTTGGCCGCGCCGCTCATGACCAGCGGCCGGGTGGCGGAGCGCCCCTGCCGCTCCGGCACGGAGAGCGCGTCCTCGCCGAAGAGACGCTTGGGGTAGGCGGGGCTGAGCAACGACAGGTAGGCGGACACGCGCATGTCGTAGCGCAGCGTGGCAGCCGTGGCCTCGAACAGGGGGCGAGGCATACGTCCCAGGATCAGCGTGATCAGCCACCACAGGATCGCCAGGGCGTACCAGCCGGATGTGACGAGGCTCTGCACGATCGCGGCGGGGATCACCAGGACCAGCCGGAAGAACACGGCCAGCCGGTTCAGCCTGGTCGGCCGGACGTCGATCTGAACGGGATAGTCGGGCGGCGGGTTCAGCGCGAAGGGCGGATAGCGGTCGATGAGCAGCATGCCGCTGGCTCCGACCCTCGTTCGGTAGCCGAGCACTCCGGCGAGAAAGCGGAAGACGGGCTCCGGCAGCCGGCCCAGTACGAGGGCGGCGAACCAGCCGAACACGGCGGTGCAGAAGGCCGCGATCTCCAGGAAGAACAGCACGACGAAGTGCGGGATCAGCAGGAGCAGCCGGAACAGGACGGTGAGCCGACGCTGGCGGATGGGCTCGATCAGATCCAGCACGGGCAGGAATTCGTCCGCGTCCCCCGCCCTTCGCCCCGGGCTCCACTGGGCGTCGGCCATGGCGGCTCCCCTTCGGCAGGTGATCGCGTACGCCCTCTGCGCACTCCGCGTCCCCTCACGCTCGGGGCCGGGAAAGCGGCCCGCAAACGGCCACGGGCCGATCGGGTGCCCGCCGTCCGGGCCCGGACGGTCAGCGACCGCGGAACCGGTCCAGCAGCGCACGGCCCGGATTGGCGCGGTCCCCGTCCGCACGCGGGGCCTTGCCGCGTGCGGGGTTGGACTTGGGCTCGGCCGTTGTGGCGCCGGCCTTCGGCCTGGGCTTGGCCTTGTTCGCTGCGACGGGCTTCGGCTTCGGCTTCGGCCGGAACTTCGCCTTCGTCGCTGACTTCGTCGCCGGTCGCTTCGAGGATTTCGCCGCTGGCTTCGTCGCCGGTTTCGTCCGTGCCGCGGCCTTCGCCCACGCCCCCTGCCAGGGCCGACGGCGCGACTCCGTCTCGCGCGCGCCGCTCCCGGCTGATCCGGGAGCACGGGTGCGCTCATCCGCCGGCTCCGGCTCCGGCACCGGCTCCGGTGCGGCAGCGAGCACGTGGTAGCGGTGACTCAGGCGACGGCCCAGCAGCAGATAGCCGAGGAGCGCTCCCGCGGTGTTGAGAATGACGTCGTCGACATCGAAGGCCCGCCCGGCGACGAGCGCGCCCTGCACCAGTTCGACAATCGCTATGACCATTACGGTCAGCAGGACCATGCGGATCATCCGCAGGCGGCGCGGGACGAGAATGGGCAGAAGCACGCCGAACGGCATGCCCAGGACCAGGTTTCCGCCCGCCTGCTTGCAGGCGGCGAGAAAGGTGTAGTCCTCGGCGTACTGCCGCAGCGAGCGGCCGGGATGCAGATTCGACTTCACGAGTTCCTCCGAGGCCGGCGACGGGGTCAGCGTCACCTTCGCCAGCACAACGGAGAAACCGACCATGGCCAGGAAGGCCAGCACCAGGAAGGTCACCTGCAGAAGGACGCGTCCCCATGTTCTGCGCCGCGTTCCGCTCTGTGTACCACTCTCAGTCTCTGCGCTCATGGGCGACAGGTGCCCCAGTCCGGTCGGACCACAC
Organism: Streptomyces sp. AW19M42; assembly: GCA_000470535.1. Lineage (GTDB taxonomy): Bacteria > Actinomycetota > Actinomycetes > Streptomycetales > Streptomycetaceae > Streptomyces. The sequence continues at coordinate 1,573 of CBRG010000251.1, read as the reverse complement.
CTGGCCCGTGGAGCCGCCGCAGAATTGGCGCGCCCCGGGGGCGTCTGACCTCGCGCACAGTCCGGTGAGCATCCTGATCGCCTCGGCCAGCTCCCGTGGCCGGTGGGTGCCGGGCATGGGCGGGCCTGCCCAGCCGGGTCCGGCGATCAGCACGGCCGGACGGGTCCTGGCGCCCCGTACCCCCCGTTCGCTGGATGCCACGTGCTGCGCCAGCGGGCGCGCCGCCGTGTTCCGCGACTGTGACCACAGCACCACGGCCGACGGGCCGGTCCGGCGCACGGCCTCGCTCAGCGCCTCGCCCGGCACCGACGCGCCGAACATCCTTACACCCAGGCCCCGTTCGGTGAGGCAGGCGGCGAGCGCCTCCAGGGGAAGCGTGTGCGTCTCGCCCGGTGTGCAGGCCAGCAGGGCGAGCCCGGCGCCGTCGTCAGCGACCGCGGGCTGTACAGCCACCCGCCGCAGGGCGCTGGAGACGTGCCAGGACAGCAGGTGCTCGACCTCGACGTACCGCTCACCGGACGTCTGCCATTTGCGTCCCACGGCGTGCAGTGTCGGCATGATCACCTGGTCCCAGGCGGCCACCGGCCCGTACCGCTCGATCGCGGCGGTCAGCCGGTCGTCGATGGTCCGGGAGTCCAGCCGGAGTGCCGCGCTCATGAGCCCTCGGCGTTCGTGGCGTGCGGCGTCCGGGGCGAGCCCGTCCGGCTCCGCGTCGGAGGGCACCGGGAGCGGCGGGGGCACGGAGAGCACCGGCTGGTGTGCGACGGCTGGAGGCTGTGCGCCGGGAGTGACCTTCAGTGCCGTGCGGGCGGCCTCCGCCGGGGGTACGCCGGAGCTGGTCAGCTCACACATGTGTTCCAGTACGGCGATGTCGTCGGCCGTCCACCGTCGGTGCCTGCCTCCCTGCCTGCAGGCGGGGCCGATGCCGTAGCGGCGGTCCCAGGTCCGGAGTGTCGTCGGCGCGACGCCGAGCCGGCGTGCCACTGTGCCGGTGGTCAGGCCTTGGTCGACGGTTCCCGCCTGGGTCCGTTCCGTGGAGTACGGCATGCGTTTGATCATACGACGCAGAATCGACGCAGGTTGTCCGGGTGGGTTCGCTGTTGGAACGCTGCCGGTCACGGGTCCCCGTCGGAGGCCCGGAGAGCACACCGGACGACTCCGGCCGGCCGCGGCGGGAGACGTGGCTCCTGGGCCGGGCGCCCGGAGGAAGGACAGCCATGACCGCGCTCGCACCGCAGGACACGCTGGCCGGCAGGCCGGCTCCGCGACCGTGCGTCGCGCAGGACCTCGCCGACGACGAGCTGGCCGCCGGTCTGGTGCGCGGCAGCGAGGACTGCTTCGCCGCCGCCTACCGGAGATGGGGCGCGCTCGTGCACTCCCTGGCCGCCCGGTCCCTCGGTGACAGCCGTGAGGCGGAGGACGTCACCCAGCAGGTCTTCATGGCCGCCTGGCGCGGCAGGCTCGGCTACCGACCGGAGCGCGGCCCGCTGCCCGGGTGGCTCGTCGGTATCACCCGGCGCAAGATCGCGGACGCGCTCGCCGCCGTCAACACCGATCTGTACGAGGCCGCCGC
>CBRG010000250.1 GCA_000470535.1 Streptomyces sp. AW19M42 | reverse complement strand
GGTGGGGCCCGGGCCCGTCGGCTCGGCTTCGATGCGGAAGGCTGCGGCGCCCGTTCCGGGGCCGGCCGACGGGGTGGGCACCGGCCCGCGGGCCCGGGGCCGGGCGGCCCACTCACGCAGCAGGGCGGGGTCCGCTGCCGCAGGGACTCCCCCGTCGGCGGCGGGCGTGTCCGCGGCGAGTGCGGTCTCCGCGTGTACGACGAGGCGTTCCAGTGCGTGGCGTACGGGCGTGGGGCGTCCGGCCGCGAGGAGGGTCTGCCACGCCGCGTGCACCGCGGCGACCGCGGCGCGCCGGGTGTGGTGACCGGGGTCCGCGGCGTGGGCCGCGGCCGCGTTCAGGGCGCGGGCCGTCGCGAGGCGCTCGGGCCCCTCGCGGTGGACGAGCGCGGGAACGGCGACGGTGACCAGCCAGGAGACCGCGCCCGCGCCGAGGGTCAGGGCGAGGTGACCGGGCACCTGGCCCAGGTGCTGCGGGGCGAACAGGGAGGCCGAGCTGACGAACGTGAAGATCAGCGGTCCGGGGGGACCGATCCGGGTGGCGTCGCAGAGCAGCTTCTGCCCGGCCGCCAGGAGGGCGCCGACGGCGATCAGGACGGCGGTCGAATCGGTCAGCGACGCGGTGACCAGCGATACCGCAAGGCCGGCGAGCATTCCGAGGACGACCCCGACGATGCTCCGGGCGCGTCGCGCGTACGGCAGGCTGTGGCCGTACAGCGCGCAGAGCGAGCCGGCCATCGTGTACATCACGAGGTCGAGACGGTCGACGGAGAACAGCACCAGGTTGGGTATCGCCGTGGCCACGACCACGCTGGACGCCGGTTTGAGCCAGATGTCCGAGGGCCTGGCCAGGCGCAGCGGTCCCGCCAGCGGGAGCCGGTGGACGGAGGGCTGCCGACGCGGCCGGGTAGTTGTATCACTCACTCACATATGTTAACAGGTATTACACATATAAAACACCTCGATCGGTATCTCCGCTCCGATGGCCCGCGACCGCGCACGGCCATAGCGTTCACATGGCAGCGGGGTCACGCGGAACGACGCACGTGCGGAGGAATCGGGATGAGACTCACGGCACCGGTGCCCGGTGGTCCCTGCTGGATCGAACTGAGCACCTCCGACGTCCCGGCGGCCAAGTCGTTCTACGGGACGCTCTTCGGCTGGCGGTGCGAGACCGATCCGCGCGAGGAGGCGGGCGGCTACACGTTGGCGCACCTCGGTGATGCCCGTGTCGCGGCGCTCAGCCCCGTCTACCAGCCGGGGCAGCCGCCGGCCTGGACGGTCTCCTTCGCCACCGGGGACGTGGAGTCCTCGGCCGGGAAGGTGACGGCGGCGGGCGGTTCGCTGCTGGTCGGCCCGGTGGACATCTTCGACCAGGGCAGGTTCGCGGTGGTCGCGGACCCGTCCGGCGCGGTGTTCTCGCTCTGGCAGGGGCGCGCGTTCGCGGGAGCCGACCTGTTCAACGAGCCGGGCGCGCTGGGCTGGACGGAGCTCGTCACCCGCGAGGCCGGACCGGCGCTCACCTTCTATCCCGCCGTCCTCGGCTGGACGGTCAGCGCCTCGGACACGTACCCGCAGTGGGGCATCGACGGCGCGGACTTCGGCGGCGTGCTGACGATGGACGAGAGGTTCCCGCCGGAGGTGCCGCCGCACTGGCTGCCGTACTTCGTCGTCGCGGACGTGGACGCGACGGCAGAGAGGGCGAAGGGGGCCGGCGGCAATGTACTGATGCCGCCCACGAGCATTCCGCAGGGCCCCAGGATCGCTGTGATCCGGGATCCCCAGGGCGCCGTGTTCGGCGTTCACCGCACGGACGGGTAGCGGCGGAGGAACCTCCCGACGCTCCGGTCACCCGGTCTGCTCGTCCGTCGCCTGGACGTGGTCCGCGATGCCGGGCACCAGGACCCGGGTGCCCGGTTCGGCCGGACGCAGACGGTGGACGAGACCGCCGGCGCGGTAGAGGGTGTCGCCGGACCGGGAGCCGGAGCACACGGCGGACTGGACACAGGCGACCGCCCGCGCCCCGTGTCAGGTGGGGGCGCGGGCGGTTTCGCGTACGGGTGCGCGGCTCAGCCGAGGCCGCGTGAGTCCTGCTTGAGGGCGGTGTCCACGGTCAGCGCCGTGGCGACCACCAGGCTCAGCAGCGGCTCGGGCAGCTGATAGTGGATCTGCAGCACATAGTTGTCCGCCGTGGTGAACAGAGTCTTGGCGAGGCCTTCCCAGGTCTTGGTGATCCGGGCTATCTCGGCGTCGTTGTGGTCGACGATCGCGAAGTTCCAGGCGCGCCAGTTCTCCGCCTTGATCGCGCCGACCTGCTGCCCGTCGACCATGATCGCGAAGTTGATCTTGCCGATGGCGTTCTGCTGGACGATCTCGCCGACCGGCTGCCCGTCGGGGCGCTGGACGATGACCCGGGACTTGATGAACTTCGCCGGGCGGGTGAGCAGCAGCTGCGGCTGACCGTAGGCGTCTCGGATCTCAAGGCGGTGGGTCATGTACTGGTCGATGCTGCTGAGGAACCGCACCACCTTGCGGAACGCGCCCTGACCGACCTCGACGACCGAGCCGACGGTGTTGCCGTGCTGGTCGAAGACGCTGTACTCGTTGGTGACCTCGATCAGCTTGGCCTTCTGGTTCACCACCAGGACCTGCTGGTTGAAGAGCGAGCCCGCACCCGGGCCGCCGCCCTGCTGAGGGTGGGCACCCTGCTGCGGCACCGCGGCCGGCTGCTGGGCGGGAGCCTGCTGCTGGTGCTGCGGGGCCGCCTGCTGCTGATACTGCTGCTGGGCCGCCTGCTGCTGGTTGTGCTGCGGGGCCTGCTGCTGCGGCACCTGCGCCTGAGCGGGGGCCTGGCCCTGGGCCGGAGCCTGCTGCTGGCCGCCCGCCGGGTTGGTGTGCTCGGTCCACTGGGAGCCGTCCCAGTAGCGCAGCAGCTGGGGCGCGCCGTGCGGATCCGGATACCATCCCGCAGATACGTTCGAGTGCGTTGTCACCGGGGCACACTATCCCGCCACACCGTGGGCGGAACCCCCTCCCCGCACATCCACAGCTTCGGAACTGCCCTCGGTACTCATTTGAAACTTCACACACCGCTACGATGTCCGGGATGAACAGGCTGAGCGGACGGACCGTCCGGGTGCGCGCCGCCCGCGTCCCCGTGCTGCTCGGCTGGCTGCTGGTGCTGCTTTCCATGGCATCGTGCTGCTCGTTCAACTCCGCGGGGCCCGCCGCAGGCCCGCACCACGGCGCTGTCCCCCTCAGCGCCTTCCACTCCTTCACCCCGGCAGCGGTGGCGGCCGAGGCACGCGTCGTGGTGACCGAGGCACGCGTCGTGGTGGCCCACGCCCCGCGGAACCGGGGGAGTTCCTGCCACGTCGCACCCGACGACGCGACGCCGGTCGTAGTGCCCGCCCCGCCCGCACCGGCCGCGCTCCCCTCCGCGCCGGCCGTTCTCCCGGCCGGCTCCCTCACCCGGGCCGCCGGCATCCGGGGCCCCTCCAACGACGCCGTCGGCGACGTCGACCACCTCCGCCTCCAGGTTCAACGGATCTAGCGGCAGCGCCTGCGCCCCCTCCTGAGGGGGCTCGTCCGTCTGCCCACGAACCGTCCGGCTCACCGAACCAGAGGACCCAGCATGGCCTCCGCCAAGAAGCACACGCCTGCCACCGCCCGCCGCGCCAAGCTGGAGGAGGCCCGCCGCAAGGAGCGGGCCCGCGAGCGCCGCAGCCGCATCATCACGATCACCGCCGCCGTCGCCGTCGTGGCCGGCCTCGTCGCGGGTGGCGGATACCTGATCAACGCCGCCGACAGACAGGACAAGGCCGAGACCGCCGCCAAGTCCTCGCCCGTCCAGGCCGAGAAGAGCTGGGACAAGCTCGGGCGCGAGCACGTCGACAAGAAGGTCGACTACCCGATGAACCCGCCGGTCGGCGGCGACCACGACCCGGTGTGGATGAACTGCGACGCGGACGTCTACACCGAGGCGATACCGAAGGAGAACGCGGTCCACTCGCTGGAGCACGGCGCCGTCTGGGTCACGTACAGCAGCAAGGCGGCGCCCACCGACGTCAAGAAGCTCGGTGAACGGGTCTCGGCCACCCCGTACTCCCTGATGAGCCCCGTCGAGGACCAGGCCGCCCCGCTGATGCTCAGCGCCTGGGGGAAGCAGGCGACCGTGAAGAGCGCCTCCGACGCCCGCGTGGCGCAGTTCTTCACGAAGTACGTCCAGGGCCCGCAGACCCCCGAGCCCGGTGCCGCCTGCGGCGGCGGGATCGCCAAGTGACCCCCTCGGCCGGATCCGCGGCCCGTGCGTTGCGCCCGCTGGTGCTGGCCGGCGGCGCGCTGCTACTGGTGGCCCTGGCGCTGGTCGCGCTCATGCTGGCCCGCCCCTCCCCCTCCGCCTCGGCCCCGGCCCCGGACGCGAGGGCTGCGGCGTCCGCTCCCGCCGAGTCCTCCGCGGACGTGGGATTCGCCCGTGACATGGCGGTCCACCACCAGCAGGCGGTCGAGATGGCGTTCGTCGTCCGGGACCGGACCACCGATGCGGCGGTGCGCCGGCTCGCGTTCGACATCATCAACACCCAGGCCAACCAGCGCGGCATGATGCTGGGCTGGCTGGAGATGTGGGGCCGTGCGAAGAGTGCGCCCGGCCCGCCCATGGAGTGGATGGGCCATACCGTCACCCCGCGCGGCGACGGGGCGCTGATGCCCGGCATGGCGACCGACACCGAACTCGACGCGCTGCGCGAGGCGAAGGGCAGGGACGCGGAGGTGCGGTTCCTGCGGCTGATGACGGCGCACCACCGGGCCGGTGCGGACATGGCACAGGCCGCCACAGACGCCGCGGGCACCGACGAGATCAGGAACCTGGCATCGGGCATGGTGCCGGCCCAGCGGTCGGAGATCGCGCTCATGGCGGACATGCTCAAGGAGCGCGGGGCCGCTGGCTGAGCCCGCCGGTCCCGGACACGCCCCTTGAGCAGGGCGTGTCCGGGACCGGCGTACACCGCGCCCGGACCGCCGGCGTACGGGATCGCATAGGCTCGGCACCGATATGAAGAGCAACCTCACGCCGCTGGGGCCCAAGGCCGACAAGGACACCGTCCGGCGCAGCAACCTCAGCCTCGTGCTGCGGGCCGTCCGCGACGAGGGCGAGGGCGAGGCGACCCGGGCCGGGGTCGCCGCGCGGGTAGGGCTGACCAGGGCCGCCGTGTCCTCGCTCGTCGAGCAGTTGCTCGACAGCGGGTTCCTGACGGAGTCCGGCAAGACGTTCAGCGGGCAGGCGGGCCGGCCAGGCACCGCGCTCAAGATGGCCAGGACCGGTCCGGCCGGACTCGGCGTCGAGGTCAACATCGACTATGTGTCGGTGTGCGTCGTCGACCTGGCCGGCACCGGCCGGGTCCGGCTCACCGAGCACCTCGACAACCGGGGCGCGCCGCCCACAGAGGTACTGGCGCGGGCGGCCAGGATCGCCGCGCGCACCCTGGAGTCGGCGGGCGAGCAGGAGCTGTTCCCGGTGGGTGTCGCGTTGGCGCTGCCCGGACTGGTCTCGGGCGGCGCGGTGCGCCAGGCCCCGAACCTGGGCTGGAACCAGGTGCCGGCGCAGGAGCTGTTCGCGGCCGCGCTGTCCGCGGAACGGCCCGGCCGCGAGGCGTTGACCGTGAGTTCGGAGAACGAGGCCAATCTGGCGGCGCTGGCCGAGCTGTGGTTCGGCGGGCTGGAACGGATCCGGAGCTTCCTGTACCTGACCGGTGAGATCGGCGTCGGCGGCGCCCTGGTCATCAACGGCGAGCTGCTGCGCGGGGCGCACGGCTTCGCCGGTGAGATCGGGCATGTGGTGGTGGACCCGCGGGGGCCGCAGTGCCGCTGTGGTTCGCGCGGCTGCCTGGAGCAGTACGCGGGCCAGGCGGCGCTCCTGCGGGCCGCCGGTATCGAGGAGACCGGCAGTGGCATCGCGGTCGCCGAACTGGAGCGGCGCACCCGGGCGGGCGACGAACGGGCCGTCGCCGCCGTCGCCGGGGCGGGCCGGATGCTGGGCCGGGTGCTGTCGGGGGCGGTGAATCTACTGGACCCCGACGCCGTGGTGCTCGGCGGGATCTACCGGAACCTGATGCCGTGGCTGTCGCCGCCCGTGGACGAGGAGCTGACGGACCGGGTCGTGTCCGGGCTGTGGTCCCCGGGCAGCGGCCGGCTGCGCGCCTCGTCCGTCGCGGGTGACGCGGCACGGGGCGCGGCGGCCCTGGTCATGACGGACGTGCTCGCTGACCCGGTGGCGTACGCGGGCCGCGGCACGGTCTGAGGGGCTCTGCGGACACGCCTGCGACGCGGGGGCGGACGCGCCCCGGGGGCGCGTCCGGGTAGGCGCGTCCGGGGGCCGCACCCGTCCCCGCGACGGGGTCAGCGGACGCCGAGCAGGTGGTCCATCGCCAGCTGGTCCAGGGCCTCGAACGCCATGCCGCGCTCGGCCGCAGCCGTCACGTCGAAGTCCTCGTA
>CBRG010000249.1 GCA_000470535.1 Streptomyces sp. AW19M42 | reverse complement strand
GCGCGTTCGCACGCCTCCCAGGCGCACTCCAGCAGCAGCCGCTGCTGCGGGTCCATGGCCAGGGCCTCGCGCGGGCTGATGCCGAAGAACGCGGCGTCGAAGAGGTCGGCGCCGTCGAGGAACCCCCCGGTGCGGGCGTAGCCGGGGCCCGGCTGCACCGGGTCCCCGTCGAGGGGCCGGTCCAGGTCCCAGCCCCGGTCGCCGGGGTAGTCGCCCACGACGTCCGACTCCTCGGCCACCAGCTTCCACAGCTCCTCGGGCGAGGTGACTCCGCCGGGGAAGCGGCAGGCGATGCCGACGATGGCGATCGCGTCGTCCGCGCCCGTACCCGTACCCGTACCCGCGTCGGGTGTGGCCGACGGGGCTGTGCCACCGGAGAGTTCCGCCCCCAGGTACGCCGCGACGGCCTCGGGTGTCGGGTGGTCGTAGACCAGCGTCGCCGGGAGCCGCAGACCGGTGGCGGCGACGAACCTGTCGCGCAGCCGCACGGCCGTCATCGAGTCGAAGCCCAGCTCCCGGAAGGCGGTGTCCGCCGCGGCCGCCGCCGGCTGTCCGAGCACGGCGCCGATCTCACGCCGGACCAGGTCGAGCAGCAGTTCCTCGCGGCCGTCCTCCGGCGCCTCGCCGAGCAGCCGTGCCCACTGCTCGGGCTCGCCCTCCCCCGCGTCGTCGCTCTCCGCCGCACGCGACAGCACCAGCCGCGCCGGGGTGTTCGCCAGGGCGGGCCGCATGACCTTGCCGAGAGGGGTGCGCGGGAGGCGCTCCACCTCCCACACCTCGTGAGGCACCTTGTAGTACGACAGCCGCGCACGGCAGGCGTCGATGAGCTGCCCGGCGTCGAAGCCCCCGGGGCCGGGGACCACGTACGCGGCCGGGATCTCGCCCAGCAGCGGGTGCGGCCGGCCCGCTACGGCGACCTCCGCGATCCCGGGCAGCGGGGCGATGGCGGCCTCGACCTCGCCGGGGTGGATGTTCTCCCCGCCGCGGATGATCAGTTCCTTGACCCGGCCGGTGATGGTGACGAAGCCCTGCTCGTCGACGCGGGCCAGGTCGCCGGTGCGGTACCAGCCGTCGCGCAGCACCGCCGCGGTGGCCTCGGGATGGCCGTGGTAGCCGAGCATCACGGCCGGGCTCCTGACCCAGGCCTCGCCCTCGGCGCCGGGCAGCGCCTCCTCGCCGCTGGACGCGTCCAGGAGCCGGAGCGCGAGACCGGGGACGGGCGGTCCGCACGAGCCGGCGACGCGTGGTCCGGCGGGGGCGTTGGACGCGATGGGACCGCCCGTCTCCGTGCTGCCGTAACTGTCCAGGAGCCGTACGCCGAAGGCCTCTTCGAAGTCGTCGTGCAGTCCGGCCGGGCAGGCGGCGCCGGCGACCATGCAGACCCGCAGCTCGTGCGTGCCGAGGCCGGTCTCGCGGGCCGCCCCGAGCAACTGCTGGTAGACCGTGGGCACGGCGCAGAAGAAGGTCGTCCGGTCCTCCTTCAGCGCGGCGACGATCTCGTCGGCGGCCAGGCCGTCCACGATGTGCGCGGTGGCGCCGACGGCGACGACACCGAGGACGCACAGGTTGTGCGCCACGGTGTGGGCCAGTGGCAGCGGCCACAGCACCCGGTCCGACTCGTCGAGGCCGAGCGTGGGCGCGTAGGAGGCGGCCACGCCCCACATGGCCTTCCGGTGGGTGGACAGCACGCCCTTGGGCCTTCCGGTGGTGCCGGAGGTGTACAGCATCCAGGCGACGTCATCCAGCTGCGCGTCGTCCCGGGCCGGCACCGGCGGCTCGACGCCCACCAGGGTGTCGAACAGCGCCACGCCCTGCGGCGCCTCGCCGCTCCCGGTCACCACCACCCGGAGCCCCGGGTGCCCGGCACCGAGCCGGAGCACCTGCTCCAGGTGCGTGCGGTCGGTGATCAGCACCACCGCGCCGCTGTCCCCCAGCAGGTGTTCCAGCTCGTCGTCGGTGGCGTGCGGGTTGAGCGGCGCGCCCACCGCGGCCGCCCGCGCGACGGCCAGGTAACTCTCCACCATCTCCAGGCAGTTGCCGAGCATCAGGGCGGCGGTCTCGCCGCGGCCCAGGCCCAGGTGGGCCAGCTGGCCGGCGAGACGACGGGTGCGCAGGTCGAGTTCGGCGTAGCTGACGGCCCGCCGCGAGTCGCGGAACGCGATCTTGCCGCCGAGGCGTTCGGCATGGGCCGGCAGCAGCTCGTGGAGGGGCCTGATGAGCTCGGTGCGCAGCATCCGCCGCCCCCGTCTTTCTGGTCGCTGTTCCATCGGTCGGGCAGGGATCAGTACAGGCCCTCGGGCATCTCCGAGCTGATCTGGAGCGGCTGTACGTTGGCCACTCCGTCGCACGGCCACTGTTCGGAGGTCCGGAACCGGATGGCCTGGTCCCGTTCGAGGATGTTGGGCAGGAACAGGTCCTCGTGCAGCACGGTCAGCCGGACCCGGCCCACCTCGCCGTACTCCACGAGACGGCTGGGCTCGGTCTTGTCGACCACGGACATGGTGATCTGCGGGAAGTTCGGCACGTAGGGGAGCGTGGCGCCCCCGTCGGGCGAGGGGATGCCGTTGGCGCAGCCGAGGGTGTTGCCGTAGGTGGTGGCGATGATCCCGCCGGGCATCGCCTCGGAGAACCTGCGGTAGGCGTCGGCGGTGAGCTGGGTGCCGCCGAGGTAGACCCCGGAGAGGCGGGCCATGAGTTCGGGGCGGCGGTTGATGAGGGCGTGCACCGTGGCGGGGGTGCTGCGCAGGTAGTCGACGGAGCAGGTCTCCAGGATGTCGGTGATCTGCTCGACGACGTGATCGACGTACTCCTCCATCTCGATCAGCCGCCCGCTGCGGATGAGCTGCTTGATCCACCGGGTGTCGAGGTCGATGGAGTACACGGTGGACCTGCACATGTCGGCGAGGTAGTCGGCCTCCTCCCCGACGATGTGCGGTCCGGAGGGGCATGCGTCGATCCAGGTGGTGCCGGGACGGACCGGCGGTCCGCCAGCCGTGGAGGCGCCAGGCGGCCCAGTGTGCCGACATGTCCTGGGTGTAGAAGACGCGGCTGGGCCTGCCGGTGGTGCCGCCGGACTCCCAGACGCGGCCGCCCAGGGGGCGCGGGACGGCGGTCGGGACGAGATCGGCCGGGTCGAGGTCCCTGAGGGCGGTGATGTCGAAGTGGCCGAAGGCGGCCAGGTCGTCGTAGCCGGCGAGTTCGAGCGGGTCGAAGTCCAGCTCGGTGCGGCGTTTGAGCCAGTAGGGCGATCCGTGTTCGGGATCGAACTGGCGCCGCAGCACGCGCCGCGTCCACTCGTCGAGGTCTTGTGCCAACCAGCCGTCGGTCAGCGACCTCGGCTCTTCCGCGCTCATCGTCACCGACATGACGGCAGTATCGACGGGGAGCTGATAGGGGATTCCCTAGTGCGCCGGAGCCGCAGGACCAGGCCTTGAACGGCGTGTCTAGTGTGGGCGCGCAAGGACGTCGCGGTGGGACGCGGATCCGGTCCCCGAACCTACTGTCGCGCCTCACCTCCCGTCACTTCTCGTCCGTCCGGCGGAGATTCGGAGTCAGCTCCATGGCCGAGACCGCGGTGGTCGTCCACTGCCCCGCCGGGTCGAACCTGTCGCCCGTGCACGCGGTCGCCGAAGGTGCCACGTGAGCGCGACGACGCGCCTTCGCTCAGCCGCCCGCCTGGCCACGGGCCGGCCGTCGCCGGAACCACTTGCCGTGTACATCCGTGCGTGCCCCCAGGAGCGCCACCTTCGAGGAGATCTGTGATGGCTGTCGAGACAGAGACCGCCGATGTCGTCGTCGTCGGAGGCGGCCCCGTCGGGCTGCTGCTGGCATGTGAGCTGGCCATGGCCGGGGTGCGGCCGGTCGTCCTCGAACGGCTGCCCGACCCCAGCTCGCAGATCAAGGCCAACGGCCTGGCCGGCCAGGTGGTCCGGTTCCTCGACCAGCGTGGTCTGTACGAGCGGTTCGGCGGTGTCGCCGACGTACCCCAGCAGGTCTCGGGCTACCTCTTCGGCGCGATCCCGCTGGACCTGGGCAGGCTGGAAGCCAACCCGATGACCGTCCTGCCGGTGACGCAGCAGCACATGGAACAGGTGCTGGCGGAACGCGCCCGCGAGCTCGGGGTGGAAATCCGCCGCGGGCATGAGCTGACAGGCCTTCACCAGTCCGAGGAGCAGGTGACCGCCCAGGTCCGGTGCGGCGACGAAACCTACGAGTTGCGCGCGCGCCACCTCGTCGGCTGCGACGGCGGGAAGAGCACCGTCCGCAAGCTGGCCGGTATCTCCTTTCCGGGAGCTACCGGTTGCGACCTGGTCTCCCGGGCCGCGTATGCCACTCTGCCCGCTTCGATGCTGGTGCCGGACACCGGTGAGCTCGATGTTCCCGGTCACGGCCGGATGAGCCCGGTGTTCACGTTCAACCGCACCCAGCACGGCATCTTCGCCTTCGCGGCGCTGCCGGACGGCAACCACCGCCTGCTGACCCTCGAATGGGGCTCCCCGCCGGAGGGCGAGGACACGGCGATGACGCTCGATGACATGCGCGACAGCGTCCGCCGCGTGCTCGGCATCGATCTGTCCCTCGCACCGCCGTCCGGGCCCGGCCCGCATATGCTGCGCCGCCTCGTCGGCCGCAGCACCCGGCTGGCTGAGCGATACCGCAGCGGCCGGGTGTTCCTCGCGGGGGACGCCGCGCACGTCCACTCCGCCGTCGGCGGCCCCGGGCTCAACCTGGGCCTCCAGGACGCCGCCAACCTCGGCTGGAAGCTGGCCGCGCAGATCCACGGCTGGGCACCGCCCGGCCTCCTCGACAGCTACCACACCGAGCGGCACGCGGCCGGGCGCCGCGTCTTCATGCACACCCAGGCCCAGACGGCGCTCATGGCCCCCGGCCCTGAGGTCACCGCGCTGCGCGAGCTCTTCGGGGAGCTCCTGCACTCCAAGGACAACATCCAGCGCGTCGCCGACCTGCTGGCCGGTGACGACCTCCGCTACGGCACGACATCGGCGCACCCGCTCGCGGGACACTTCGCCCCGGACCTCGCCCTGGAGACCGGCGGCGGCCCGGCACGGCTCGCCGAACTCATGCGTGCCGGCCGGCCGGTCCTGCTCGACCTGGCCGGGGAACCGTATCCGGCACAGGCCACGGCGGAATGGAAGGACCGGGTCGACATCGTCGCCGTCGGCTGCGCGCAGCCGCCCGCGGCCGCGCTGCTCATCCGGCCCGATGGCTACGTCGCCTGGGCGGCCGCGCCCGGTGAGCCGTCCGACCGGGCCGCGGAAGGGCTCCGCGGCGCGCTGGCCGGCTGGTTCGGCAGCGCCTGCGGTGCGGCTCCGGCCGGCCGCACACGTCCGGAGCGCTGAGCGACCACGGCAAGCAAGGCACCTCCTCCACCGCGGGGCCGGCAGTGCGCCGGCGCCGGACTCCGGGCCCGCCTCCGGAGTCCGGCCCGCCTCCGAACCGCCGGCACACCGACTCGTTCGGAGACAGAGGGCTGTCCCGTAATCCCTGGTGGTTCAGCGCGCGGTGTCAGATGCGGTGCATCGCAGGGCGGAGGGACGTCCGCATACTGGATGTATTCGCGCGTTCCGACAACGCGGCGAGGTGCCGTAGCTGTCGTCGTGCGCCCGGCAGGGATTACGGGACAGCCCTGAGGGGAGCAGTGACGTGCGCGCACGCGGCATCAACTACGACACCGGGTTCCTTCCCGGGGAGCAGTTCACCCGGAAGACCTTCGACCCGGAGGCGGTCCGGCGCGACATGGCGGTGCTCGCCGGTGAACTGCGCTGCGACGCCGTACGCGTGTCGGGGCGCGAACCGGAACGGCTGAGCTCGGCGGCTCTGAGCGCCGCCGAGGCCGGCCTGGAGGTCTGGTTCGCGCCCTTCCCCGTCGACCTCCCGGCCGAGCGTCTACTGCCCTTCTTCGCGGACTGCGCCCGGCGCGCCGAAGCGGTACGGCGGACCGGGGCCGAGGTGGTGTTCGTGACCGGGTGCGAGATCAGTGTCTTCTGCGGCGGCTTCTTCCCCGGTGACACCTTCGGCCGCCGCATCTACTCCATGGGGTCCGACGCGCAGTGGTGGTCCGCCCTGGGCGGGGCGACCGAGCGGGTCAACAGCTTCCTCGCCGAGGCCGTCGCCACCGTGCGCGCACACTTCGGTGGGCGGGTCACTTACGCGTCCGGACCCTGGGAGTCGGTCGACTGGGCCCCGTTCGACCTCGTCGGCATCAACGCCTACCGCGGCGCCCACAACGCGGACACCTTCCGCACCCACCTGCGCGAGTTCCGCCGCCACGGCAAGCCGGTCGCCGTCACCGAGTACGGCACCTGCGCCTACCTCGGGGCGGGTGAACTCGGCGGCATGGCCTGGGATCCGCCGCCGGGGTCGGTGCCGGACGAGGACGAGCAGGTCCGCTACCTCACCGAGCTGCTGACGGTCTTCGAGGAAGAGGGGGTGGACACCGCGCTGTGGTTCTCCTTCGCCGGCTTCGACAAGCCCGGAGCACGTGACATCGCCTCCTACGGCGTGGTCCGCATGCTCGACGGGACCCGCTGGGAACCCAAGAAGATCTTCCACGCGATGGCGGACAGGTACGACCGCCGCTGACTCCCCCCGCACACCACCGGTGAAGGCCGGGTCCCGGGCCGGTCAAGCCACGGCTGCTCATTCTGGTGCTTGTCCCTGACCCGTACGGGAGCCGGACCTGCAAGCCTCCCGCTGAACTACGGTCGGGCCGTGAATGAAGACGCAGCGGACGCGGATGTTCTGGTAGTCGGCTACGGCCCTGTGGGACAGGTGCTGTCGATCATGCTTGCCCAGCGCGGCTGGCGTGTGACCGTGGTGGAAAAGTACGTGGAGCCTTACAACCTGCCCCGGGCGGTCTCCTTCGACCGTCATGTCGGCCGCATCCTCGGCACGATAGGAGTCGCCGACGCGCTCGCCCCGGTCAGTGAGCTGACCAAGGACTACGTCGTGGTCAACGGCGAGGGTCGGACGCTGATGCACTTCGAGCTGAACCACGACGACCGCTACCGCTGGCCGGAAGCGACCTCCTTCTACCAACCGGGCCTGGAATCAGCGCTGGTCGGGCGCGGCGAGCAGTTGCCCAACCTGCGGGTGCTGCGCGGTTTCGAGGCCGTCGGTCTGGCCGAGGAGGACGACTCGGTACGGCTCACGGTCCGCTCGAAGGACGGCGAGCGGGTCCTGGCCGCCCGCTGGCTGGTCGGCTGCGACGGAGCCAACAGCTTCGTACGCAAGCGGCTGGGCGTCTCGGTCTCGGCGTCCGACTACGCCGCCGACTGGATGGCCTGCGACGTCATGCCGCACGACACCGCGCAGTTCCCCTCGCAGAACGTGCAGGTCGCCGACCCGGCCCAGCCCCGCGTCGATCTGTCGGCCGGGCCGTCCCACAGCCGCTGGGAGTTCATGCGGCTTCCCGGTCAGTCCTTCGAGGACTTCGACACCGTGGAGAACGCCTGGCGGCTGCTGACCCACTTCGGGGTCAACCCCGACAACGCGACGCTCCAGCGGTACGTCGCCTACACCTGCCTGGGCCGCAACGCCGACCGCTGGCGCTCGCAGGGTCCCGGCCGGGTCTTCATCGCGGGCGATGCCGCCCACGTGATGCCCCCGCACGCCGGCCAGGGCATGTGCACCGGAATCAGGGACGTGACCAACCTGGCCTGGAAGCTCCACCTGGTCCTCGCCGGTTCGGCCGGTGAGGAACTGCTCGACACGTACGAGGCCGAGCGCCGACCCGACGCCCAGCGGACCATCGACATGTCGGTGAACCTGGCCGAGCTGATCGGCACGGTCGACCCGGCTGTCGCCGGCTACCGGGACAGTGCCCTGCTGGCCGTGCGCGGGGCGGACGACGCTCCTTCCCGCGATCCGGAGGCGTTCGCCCGCCCAGGGGAAGAGGCCTTGAAGGCGGGGCTGTTCCAGCAGTCCGCCGACGGCCTGTTCGCCGGACCGGACAGCAGGATCGTTCCCCAGGCGCGCACCGGCCGTACGGACGCCGGTGAGCTGTGCGGTGGCTCCTTCGTCCTGCTCTGCCTGGACGACCCGGAGACCCTGGTGGAGCCGGTCCTGGCCGGCCGGCTGGGCGCGCTGGGCTGCTCGATCGTCCATCTGACGCCCGATGTCGACATCGACGGCACGTATACCGCCTGGCTGAAGGAAGCCGTACTGGCACCGGCCGCGCTGATCCGCCCCGACTTCCACGTCTACGGCGCCGCCTGCACCCGCGCCGAGCTGACCGAGATGCTGAACGACCTGGTGAACGGCCTGGTGCAGGACGTGTCGACTCTTCCCTGAGGACCGGGTCAACGATTCCCCGAGGCGATCCGGAGGTCCATGATCCACGACTTCCTGAGCGATGCGCTAGTCGCGCACTACCAGGACTGCAGCGAGATCCGGCCATGAACTCCTAGGCTGCTGAGCGCCCGCCGATACACACAAAATCGGGGAAGGTGTGGCGCACATGTTTCATGCAGAAACCAGCATCAGGAGCGAATTTCCGCAGCCGGCCGGGGCAGTTTCCGCCACTGCGCGAAGACCGTCTCAGGCAGTCGACGAGCCGCGCGACGCCGAATCGCCCTTGTTCACCGCGGAGATCCGGAGCGACGAGTACAGCGCTGTGGTCCTCTCCATGTACGAACGTTCGGGAGTCGGCCTGGCGATCCTTGATCCGACCCTGCGCGTACGGTCCGTCAACAACGCGTTCAGCACGCAGTGCGGCCGCTATCCCGAAGAGATCTGTGAACGCAGTTTCGCCGAGTTCCTGCACCCGAGCGTGCGCCAGTACGTGCTGCGCCAGTTCGGCCGGCTGGTCCAGGAACACCATGCCCCCGTCGTCAGCCGGTCCATCGCCATGTGGTTCCACGACACCGCGGTCTCCGGGAAGCTCACCGCGTTCCCGGTGAAGGACGACAGCGGCCGGGTCAAGATGATCATGGCGCAGTTCACGCCGCAGGAGACGGCCGACGACCGCCAGGAACTCGTCGGCTCACAGCGGAAGCTAACGGCCCTCACCGCGAAGGTCCTGGAGGGCGTCGCGGCGGGTGACCCGACCGTGCGCCTGGCGGCGAAGCTCTTCCTCAGCCGCCAGGGCGTCGAGTACCACGTGAGTATCCTGCTGCGGCAGTTCAAGGTGCCCAACCGCACCGCGCTCGCGGCGAAGGCCTACTCGATGGGCATGTTCAGCATCGGATGCTGGCCGCCCCGGATCCTGCCCGAGTACATCCGCCCCGACCGCCAGGGGGCAGAACGCCCCCGGAGCCTGCGGCCGGACTGCAGCGCCTGACCCGGGCACCCCTGGCCCCGGGGAGCCGGCCCGCACGCGGGCCGGCTCCCCGGGGCCAGGGGTGGTCCGCGCCGGTCAGCACCCGCGCGCGGCCACCTTCTCGACGTAGTCCGCGGCGAGCACCGGGCCGTCGGCCGACCGCATCGCACCACTCAGCGCATCGACCCGGGCGCGTGTCCGCCCGTCCTTGACGATGCGGTCCACCTCGGCGCGCACGCGCTCGCCGCTCGCCTCGGCCTGCGGCACGTGCACGCCGAGACCGAGCTCCTGGAGCCGGTCCGCGACGAGCCGCTGCTCGGGCATGTGCGGCACCGCGACCACGGGCGTTGCGAAGTACATCGCCTCCATCACGCTGTTCATCCCGGCGTGCGACACGAACGCGTCCGCGTGCTCCAGTACCGCCAGCTGCGGCACCCAGCGGTGCAGCTGGACGTTGTCCGGCACCGGCGGCAGGTCCTCGCTGTCGGCCAGCGCGCCCGCCGAGACGATCACCTGCCACTCGCTGTCCGCGAAGGCGTCCACCCAGGTGCGCAGCGAATCCTTCTGGTGGTCGAAGCTGAAGCTGCCCATCGACACCAGCAGCAGCGGGCGGCCGTCGCCCGGTGGCTTCCAGAGGGCGTCCTCGGGCCGGTCGCCCAGGCACGCGCCGACGAAGGCGAACCGCTCGTCGAACGTCTCCTCGGCCGGCTGGAACGGCCTCGGCAGGAACACCAGGTTCGCGTCGTCGGCCGCCGCGTTGAACTCCTCCAGCGTGACGTCCGCGAGGCCGTGGTCGCTCAGCAGCTTGCCCTGCTTCACGAAGAAGTCGATGAGTGCGGGGTGCTCCCGGTCGATCTCGTCCGCGTACAGCGCACCGATCTGCTGAGTCAGTGAGTAGTGCTCGTTGGAGGCGAACGTCGCGAACAGTTCGATCGCGGGCCGCTGCCATTTGCGGGCCAGCACCCGGCCGGCGGCGAAGGTGCTGACGTCGTACAGCAGCACATCCGGTATGTCGTCGCCGAATCCGGCCTCGTAGACCGGAACGGTGGCGATGGCCTCGTCGATCGAGCGGACCGGCTCGCGCACCATGTAGTCCGCGTCCACCCGGTCGGGCAGCTTGCGCGAGGCGAGCCAGGACTCGTACTCCACCACCGTCGCGCCGGCCTCGGCCGCCAGGGGGGCGAAGCGCGCATTGGTCGCGAAGGTCACCCGGTGGCCACGGCGTACGAGCTCCGTGACGACGGGAAGCGTCGTGTTGATGTGTCCGAACGCGGGAAACGGCAGAAACGCCACGTGGTACGCCGACATGAGCAGCAGCTTGCCAGCGACGGCACCACAGACTCACCGCACCGGCCCAACACTGGTCGATTCACCAGTCCGTTGCTGCAACTCGCCGCGGAGTTCGGGAGAACACCTGGTGTCCGGCGCTCGGTGTGGTTCGGCGCACGGGACCCGTGCTCCCGTGGGGCCGACGACCCGTTCCCGAAGAGAGCGAGATGCCGTGATCAACCAACTAGGTCGCGCTGATGCACGGGAGCTGCACCAGTACAACCCCAGCCTGAACGTCTTCTCACGAGGATGGCCGGACCAGGCCCCCGACACGGTCTGCGGGTGGGGCTCCAGTGAGCCGCACACCCAGCTGGTCCGCAAGGGGCTCATGAACATCATCGAGACATACGACGTGAAGACGCTCAACGACGCCGGCTGCGGTGATCTGGCCTGGATGAGCACGATGGACCTCGACGGCGTCGACTACCGGGGCTACGACGTCCACGAGCGGGCCACCTGGCCCGGGCTGAGGGAGCGCGGCTACCGGCTGGAGGTCGTCGACATCACGGCCACCGTGCTGCGTCCGGCCGATCTGCTGGTCTGCCGCGACGTGTTCATCCATCTGCCGAACAGCATGGTCCTGCCCGCCCTGGAGCGGTTCCGCAGCTCCTGCCGGTATCTGCTCACCACGAGCTACACCAGCGATCCCACGATGGAGCGGGACGCGTTCACCAACTCCGAGCGGATCGCGGAGCCGAGTCTGCGGCACGCGAAGCTCGATCTGTCGCTGCCGCCCTTCGGCCTCGGGCAGCCGCTGGACCTCATCCCCGAGAACTCGCCCAACAAGTACCTCGGGCTCTGGGACCTGACCCGATAGCCGCTCCGCGGAAAGACAGGAGTGTCATGGCAAGCTCCCTGGACCTCGCCTATTCGCCGTGCCCCAACGACACGTTCGTCTTCCACGCGTGGACGGCCGGGCTGCTGCCGGGGGTGCCGTCCCCCTCGGTCACCATCGCGGACATCGACGTCACCAACACGATGGCCGCGCGGGGCGAGCTGGACGTGCTGAAGATCTCGTACGGGGCGCTGCCGTACGTCCTGGACCGGTACGCGCTGCTGCCCTGCGGCGGCGCGCTCGGCCACGGCTGCGGACCGCTGCTGCTCACCCGTACCGCCTGCGAGCCCGCAGATCTGGGCGGGCGGGTCGTGGCGATCCCCACCGAACGCTCTACGGCCTACCTGCTGTTCCGGCTGTGGGCCCGGCAGGCTCTGCCGGGCCAGGAGATCCGCACGGTGGTGATGCCGTTCGACCGGATCATGCCGGCCGTCAGGGACGGCGAGGTGGACGCGGGCCTGGTGATCCACGAGGCCCGGTTCACCTTCCACGAGTACGGTCTGCACCGTCTGGTCGACCTGGGCGAGGCCTGGGAGGAACGGACCGGGCTCCCCATCCCGCTCGGTGCGATCGTCGCCCGGCGCGATCTGGGCCCCGAGCGGCTCGCGGGCATCACCGAGGCCGTCCGCGCCTCCGTGCGGTACGCGTGGGCCGATCCCGAGGCGTCGCGGGACCATGTGCGGGCGCACGCGCAGGAGCTCGCGCCCGAAGTGCAGAAGCAGCACATCGGGTTGTACGTCAACGAGTACACCGAGGATCTCGGCGCGGACGGTCTCGCGGCGGTCCGTACCCTGCTGGACCACGCCGTGCGAGCGGGGGCCGTGCCCGCGTTCCCGCCGGGCGCGCTGGACCCGGTGGGCTCGGCGGGCTCGGTGGGCTCGGCGGGCTCGGCGCGGTGAGGGCGGGAGCGGCCCCGGGGCTCCCATGCCTGCGGAGCCGCTCCCGCCGCGGCGTCAGCTCAGTGCGGCGGCGCGGTCCGCCATGACGGCCTCCAGGCGGTCGGCGGCCGCAGTGGCCCCGGGGGCGGTGCGCACCCGCCGGCTCAGCTCTCTCACCCGGTGCCGCATCCCGGCGTCGTCCGCGATGGCCTCGACGGCGGTGCGCAGGGTTGCGGCATCGAGGTCGCCGGGGCTGATGGACCGGCCCAGGCCCAGGTCGACGACCTGTCGGGCGGTCGCCCACTGGTCCTGCTGCTGCGGTACGACCACCACCGGGACGCCCTGGTGGAACGCCTCCATCAGGCTCCCGGTACCGCCCTGGCAGACGAACGCGGCGGCATGCCCGAGCACGGTCAGGTGCGGGAGCCACGACCGGACCTCGACATTGGGCGGCAGCGTCCCGAGCTCCGTCGGGTCGACGTCGCGGCCGAGGGTCATCACGATGTGCCAGGGGGTGCCGGTGAAGGCCTCGGCGCAGCGCCGGAAGAATCCGGGGTGGCGGTTGGCGGAGGTGCCGAGCGAGACCAGCAGCACGGGTGGGTCGCCGGGCGGGGGCTCCCACACTCCCGCGAAGTCCACCGCGCGCAGGCAGGGCCCGGCGAACAGGTAGTCGTCGCCGAAGGTCTCCCCCTTGGTCTGGAACTCCCGCACGACGAAGGACAGGCTGACGGCGGGCTCGCCACCGCCGGTCCGCCCGTCGGCGAACAGGGCGGCGACGCCGGCCGCCTCGACCCGGGCGGTCAGTGCGGCGGCCAGGTCGCGCAGCCGGGGGTCGTCCGGGTCGACCGGGGTGTGCGCGGGATCCTCCTCTGTGCCGTTCTGCGGGACGTGCTCGTTGGTGCCGAAGCCGGCGTAGACCCGCACGGTGGGTGTCCGGTACAGCCTGCTCACCGCGGTGGCGGTGTCGGAGGCGAGCACGTCGTGCACGACCAGCTGCGGCGGGGCGGCGGCGACCGCCGCCAGGGTTGCCTCCAGGGGCGCGAAGCTCTCCTCCAGGAAGGCCAGGAGCATCGTCGTCGCGGTCTCGTTGCCCGTGATCGTCTCCGGGAACACTGAGGCGTAGGAAACGACGCGCGCGCCGGTGGTCCCGACGGCGGCGGCGAACCGGTCGGCTATCACGTAGGTGACGCGGTGGCCGCGCCGCAGCAGCTCCTCGACGACGCCGAGGCTCGCCTTGATGTGCCCGTAGGACGGAAACCCCAGCCACAGCACGTGCTTTCCGGGCTGCTTCGGGGTGTCGGCGGCAGCCGGGGCCGGGAGGTCAGCCGGGGACATGCGCGCTCCTTGCCCCGGCCCGTCCGAGCCGGTTGCGGGCGGGGTCTTCGGGGTTTCCGGACAGTTCAAGGACCGACTCGATCAGCGAGGCCTGGCGGACAGCGTCGTCGGCATGCGAGGTGTGGGCGGCCGGGTCGGCGCAGGCCCGCGCGAAGGCGGAGACCGCGCGGAGGAACTGGTCGGCGGCCGGCAGGGTCCACTCCTCGGTGTGGTCCCCCCGGCGCAGCCGCAGCAGCGGCCGGGTGTCGGGGGGCGGGGTGAACGCCCAGTCCACCTCGATGCGGCCCTCGCTGCCCCAGAGTGCGTACGTGTTGCGGTAGGCGTGGTCCAGGCCGAAGTCGCACTGGGCGGTGACGCCCGCGCCGTCGGCGAGCAGTACCGATCCGGCCATGTCGCACCCGCCGTCCTCCTCGTACCGGAGCCGGGCGCCGACGACCTCGATGTCGGTGCCGAGGAAGAGCCGGGCGGCGCGGATCGGGTAGCAGCCGGTCTCCCGGAGTGCTCCGCCGGCCAGTTCCCGGCTGTAGCGGATGAGTTCCCCGTCGGTGCGCGGGATGCCGAAGGAGGCGGTGAGGACTCGGGGCGTGCCGATGGCGCCCTCCGCGACCAGCTCGCGGACCCGGTCGTGCTGGGTGTGGTGGAGGAAGGCGAAGTTCTCCATGAACGCCAGGCCGCGCTCCCGGGCCGTCCGGGCCAGGTCGGCGGCGGCCGCCGCGCTCGCGGTGAGCGACTTCTCCACCAGGACGTGCTTGCCGGCCCGCAGGGCCGCGTCCGCCCACTGCTCGTGCAGGGCGTTCGGCAGCGGGATGTAGACGGCCTGGATGTCCTCGCGCTCAAGCAGCCGCTGGTAGCCGGTCACGGCCTCGATGCCGAAGCGGTCGGCGAAGGTGCGCGCCTTGTCGGGGGTACGGCTGGCCACGGCCACCACGCGCAGGCCGGGGCAGCGGAGCAGGGCCGGGACGGTGCGGCGCCAGGCGATGTCGGCGGCGCCCAGGATCGCGATGCCCGTCCGTTCGGTGTCAGACACGGCGTCCCCCGCGTTCTGTGCCCGGTGCGGGGGCGGTCGGAGAGGTGGGTGGCATTGGCTGCATGGTGTCCCTCGCCGCTGAAGTCCAGGAGCCGGCCGCGGCAGCCGGCCCCACCAGATCCGTGTCTGTCAGATCGCGCCGGGCCCGGGGCGGGCCCGGTCGGCGGCCGGTCAGCGGTGCGTGTCGACGAACTCCCGGATGGAGGCGACCATGTAGTCGGTCATCTCGGCGGTGATGCCCGGGTACACGCCGATCCAGAACGTCCGCTCCATGATGATGTCGCTGTTGGCCAGGCCGCCGCTGACCCGGTGCTCCACGTCGCGGTAGGCGGGGTGCCGTACGAGGTTGCCGGCGAAGAGCAGCCGGGTGCCGATGCGGCGGGCGTTGAGGAAGTCGACCAGTTCGGCGCGGCGGAACGGGGCGTCCTCGGTCAGGGTCAGCACGAACGCGAACCAGCTCGGGTCGCTGCCGGGGGTGGCCTCGGGCAGCAGCAGGCCGGGCACTCCCTCAAGGCCGTCGCGCAGCCGCTGCCAGTTGCGCTTGCGGGCGGCGGTGAAGTCGTCGAGCTTGCCGAGCTGGCTCAGGCCCAGGGCGGCCTGGAGGTCGGTCGACTTCAGGTTGTAGCCGATGTGGGAGAAGATGTACTTGTGGTCGTAGCCGAGCGGCAGATCACCCATCTGGTACGTGAAGCGCTTGAGGCACTTGTTGTCCTCGCCCGGCTCGCACCAGCAGTCGCGTCCCCAGTCCCGCATGGACTCGGTGATCCGGGCCAGCTCCACACTGTTGGAGAGCACGCAGCCGCCCTCGCCCATGGCGAGGTGGTGGGCCGGGTAGAAGCTCACGGTCGAGTAGTCCCCGAACGTGCCGGTGGTACGGCCCTGGTACGTCGACATGAGGGCGTCGCAGTTGTCCTCGACGAGGAACAGCCCGCGATCCTGCGCCAGTTGCGCTATCTCCGTGGCCTGGAAGGGGTTGCCGAGCGTGTGGGCCATCATGATGGCCTTGGTGCGCGGGCCGATCGCCGCCTCGACCCGTTCCACGGTCGTGTTGTACGTGGCGAGGTCCACGTCGACGAAGACCGGCACCAGACCGCACTGGACGATGGGGTTGACGGTGGTGGGCCAGCCCGCGGCGACGGTGATCACCTCGTCGCCGGGGCGCAGCCGGTGGTCCTCCAGCTCCGGCACGGTGAGCGAGGCGAGCGCCAGCAGGTTGGCGGACGAGCCCGAGTTGGTCAGGTGAGCCTTGCGGACACCGATCGTCTTGGCGAACTTCCGCTCGAAGCGCAGCGCGGTGGCGCCGGAGGCGATGCGCAGTTGCAGCGCGTGTTCCACCAGCGCGGCACGGTCGTCCTCGTCGAGGACCGCGCCGGCCGGCAGGATCGGGGTGACTCCTGGGACGAACTCCGTCCCGGAAGACTCCTGTTCCCGGTGGTACTTGCGGGTCAGTTCGATGATGGACTGCACATCGGTGTCAGTCATGGAAGCCCTCTTCGTCCGCTGCGGTGGTCAGGTGTGGTGCTGTGAGGTGTGGGGGACGCGGGTGCTGCCCCCACAGGGCGTGCAGCGCGTCCGTCACGGTGCGGGCGGGGGCCCAGCCGAACTCCCGCCGTGCCAGGCCGATGTCCAGGGGCCGGTCCCCGGCGCCGGCGTCGCGGCGCCCGGCGGGTGCCGGGCCGCGCACGATCGTCGGTGCCTTCGCGCCCGTTCCGGCGATCCGGATCAGCGCGTCCACCGTGTCGGCCATCGGGACGAGACGGCCCGAGCCGATGTTGACGACGGGGGGCAGCCGGGGAGCCCGCGCCGCGCACAGCACGGCGTCGGCTACGTCCCGTACATCGATGAGATCCCGCCGTACGCCGTCCAGCGGCGGCAGCCGCAACTCGGCTGGGTGCGCCACGAGTTGTCGGGCGAGCCCGCCGAGCAGGCTCTCCGCCGGGATGAACGGGCCGAGCGCGACGGGGATGCGCAGCACGGTCGCGCTCACCCGCCCCTCGGCGGCGGCCCCGGTGACGATCTGGGTGGCGGCGAGTTTGGTCTGCGCGTACCGGCCCACGGGGCGGGCCGACAGCGTCTCCGCCAGCATGTCGTCGGGGTGCACCCCGTATTCGTAGGCCGTTCCGATGTGCACGAGCCGCACCGGGTCCGGCAGCGCCTCGACGGCTCGCACGAGCCGCTCGACGAGGGTCACGTTGCCGGCGGTCAGCTCGTCGTCGGTGACGTTCCACAGCGCGCCCGCCGCGTTCACCACCAGGCCGGGCCGTAGCGGGGCGAGGGCTGCGGCGAGGTCGGCGGGGTCACCGCGGGCGACGTCGAAGGGCACGGGGCGGCAGCCGTCGGGCAGGCCGGCGGGGCGGCGGGCGACGGCGG
>CBRG010000248.1 GCA_000470535.1 Streptomyces sp. AW19M42 | reverse complement strand
CCGGCGGGGGCTCGTCGTGGGGTGCCTGGTGTGGGCCGGGCTCGCCTGCACCTGCCAGATGTGCTGCGGCACCTTCGACGATCCGTGGACCCGGCAGCGCCGCGAGGGTCTGTGCAACGACTGCGATTGCGGTGACTGCTGCGATGGCTGCGACTGCTGCAGCAACTGTGGCGACTGCTGTGACGGGTGCGATTGCTGCGACTGCGGCTGTGATTGCAGCTGCTGATGCGGCGTCATGCCTGAGCACCCGTCACACATGACGCCGTGTCACCCGTGGTCCCGGGTCACCCGGATCACCCGGGTCACCCGTGTCACCCGTGGTCCGGCGTCACCCGATCTCGGGCGGTGAGATCTGCGAGGTCTCGATCGCCGACTCGTCGATGCCCCACTTCTCCAGGATCCGGTCATAGGTGCCGTCCGCCTTGAGGGAGCTGACCGCGGCCTGGAACGCGGGCGCCAGTGGAGTGCCCTTCTTGAACGCGAAGCCGACGTCCAGACGCGCGAACTCGTTGAGGAAGCGGACACCCTCCTGCTGCTTCACCGCGTACCGCAGCCCGTTGATGGTCGACATCACGACGTCGGTCCGCCCCTGCTGGAGCGAGCTCCAGACCGCGGCCAGATCCGAGTACGTCCTCACGTCGTACGGCTTCTTGCCGGCGTCCGAGCACCGGTGCCTGTTCTCCTCCAGCGTCACCTCGAACGTGGTGCCCGCGGCGGTGCCCACCGTCAGACCGCAGAGCTGGGTCAGATCGGTGACCTCGGCCAGCTTGCTGTCGTCGCGGACCGCGAAGCCCTGACCGTCGTTGAGGTAGGTGACGAAGTCGATCGTCTTCCGGCGCTCGTCGGTGACCCCGAAGTTTCCGGTTCCCACGTCGTACTTCCCGCTGCCGAGCGCGGGCAGGATCGCCTCGAACGCGGCGACCTCCCGCTTCGGCTTCAGGCCGAGCACCTTGGCGACGGCGTCCGCGAAGTCGATGTCGGTGCCGGCCAGGGTCCTGCCGTCGGCCAGATAGGTGGCCCCGGGCGGGGTACCGACGCTGGAGGCGATGTTCAGGGTCCCGGCGGAGCGGACGGCGGCCGGCAGCAGGCCGGCCGCCGCCTTGTTCCGCTTCACCCCTGACACGACGTCGGTCATGGGAATGGCGTTCTCGGCGGCGGAACCGGCCGCGCCGGCGGGGGCGGTCGCCGGATCGCCGGAGCCGCACGCGGTGAGAGCCAGCATGGCCGCGGTGATCAGCGCGAAGGCAGCGGTGTGCCGGGTACGGGGCATCAGGGGAGGTCTCCAGTTTTCGGCGGCCGCGGACGGGTGCGGGTGCCGTGGCCGGCAGGCTCTGCCGGTCACGGCACCGGGGCAGCGCGAGGCAGCCCACGGCCGGGACGGAGGAAGACGTGCCGCGACGTCGCGGGGCACGGTGCAGATGCGAGGGGAGGGTGGAGCGCTGTCGCGTGTGCGAGGGCACACAGGGAAATGCTCAGGCGCCGCTCACGGCGCGAGAAGGGCAGGAACGCAGCGGGGTCAGCTCAACACGAACAGGACCACACGCGACCGAAGTCGATGTGGGAGCGCTTGACCAGCCATTTCTGCGAATGCATGGCCCAAGTGGAACAGGCATCCGGTAGTCCGTCAACTGGCCCCGCGCGTACGGCTCACAGTGTGGACAGGCTTGACATCCCGTTGTGAACAGCGCTTACCTCGGAGGCGGATCGCGCTGAGGGGCCCGGTCCATGTCGTTCCGCGAGCTGTCGCGTTCCCAGCTGCTGTGTTTCCAGCTGTCGTGTTCCGTGCCGAGGGCACGCCCCGTGTTCGATCACCGCATCCACGGAGCCCTCGCATGTCCGCACAGACAGACACCCTCCCGCCGGCCCGTCCGGCCCCACCGCTCAAGGACGACGACGCCGCCGACCGGCTGCGCATCGTCCCGGCACGCCGGACCGGTCAGTGGGCCGCCGCCGTCGCCGTACTCGTCCTGCTGGCCCTCGCGCTGAACTCGGTCATCCGCAACGACGCCTTCCAGTGGGACGTCGTGGGCGACTACTTCCTGACCACCGCCGTGCTGCGCGGCCTCTGGCTCACCCTCTGGCTCACCGCGCTCGTCATGGTGCTCGGCTTCGCGCTCGGCACACTGCTCGCCGTCCTGAGGCTCTGCGCCAACCGCGTTCTCCAGGCCGTCGGCTGGGGGTACGTCTGGCTCTTCAGATCCACCCCGATCCTGGTCCAGCTGCTGTTCTGGTTCAACATCGGCGCCCTCTACCCGGAGATACTCGGCGTCCGCACGGTGAACCTCCTCGGCCCCGTCACCGTCGCCGTCATCGGGCTGACGCTCCACGAGGCCGCCTACGCCGCGGAGGTCGTACGCGGCGGCATCCTCTCGGTGGAACGCGGACAGCTGGAGGCCGCCCAGTCGCTGGGTCTCGGCCCGTGGCGGCGGCTGCGCAGGATCGTGCTGCCCCAGGCGATGCGCTCCATCGTGCCGCCCGCCGGGAACATGCTGATCGGCACCCTCAAGGGCACCTCGATCGTCAGCATCATCGCCGTGCAGGACCTGCTGTACTCCGTCCAGCTCGTCTACCACCGCACCTACCAGGTCATCCCGCTGCTGCTGGTCGCCACCCTCTGGTACGTCGTGGTGACCTCGGTTCTCAGCGTCGGCCAGCACTACGTCGAACGGCACTACGCCCGCGGCTCGGCGGACCCCCGGTGAACGGCCGGCCCTCGCTGGTCGTCATAGGCGCCGGACCACGCGGCACCGGCCTCATCGAGCGCATCGCCGCCAACGCCCCCGGCCTGTACGGCCACCGGCCGCTGGACCTGCACCTCGTCGACCCGTACCCGCCGGGCGCCGGGCGGATCTGGCGCCGCGACCAGTCGCCGCTGCTGTGGATGAACTCCATGGCCCAGGACGTCACCATGTTCACCGACGACACCGTCCGCCAGGACGGTCCCGTGAGACCGGGGCCGGCGCTCGACGCCTGGGCGGCGGACGTGCGCGAGGGCCGGATCCAGCCACCCGGTGGCGCCGCCGAGCCAGGACTCCGCGC
>CBRG010000247.1 GCA_000470535.1 Streptomyces sp. AW19M42 | reverse complement strand
GCCGGGCTGGTGTGGGCGCTGGTCGGCGACGACCAGCCGCGGCCGGAGGCGAAGCCGGTGGCCAGGCCGCCGGCCGTGGCGCCAGCGGTGCCGTCGCCCGCACTGCCGAAGCCGAAGCCCACCCCGCCCCCGAAGCCGGCGCCGCCCGCTCCCGTACCGCCGGAGCCGAAGCCGAAGCCGGAGCCCACGCCGACTCCCACACCCACACCGACGCCCACACCGAAGCCGGCACCTAAGCCGACCCCGACTCCTACGCCGACCCCGACTCCCACGCCGCCGCCCGCACCGGCGCCGGAGGTCTACCAGGTCAACGAGTTGAGCTACAGCCTCCTCGGGGATCGTTCCGGCCCCGAGGTGGTGCTCGGGGAGAGCAGCTGGGTCTGGCAGCGTTCCGGGATGTCGATCGGCGGCACGCGGTACGCCCACGGGGTGACCGTCCACAGCCGCTCGTCGGTCGTCATCCAGCTCAACCGCCGGTGCACCCGTTACGAGGCGGTGGTCGGCGTCGACGACCTGACCATGGGGCTCGGATCCGTGCGCTTCTCCGTCTTCAACGGTGACGGGGCGCGGCTGTGGCAGTCGCCGGTGATGAACGGCGAGGATCCGGCCGTGCCGGTCGGCGTCGGCATCGAGGGCCAGGACCGGATCCGGCTTGTCGTGGAACCGACTTCGCCGTTCGGCGGGGTGGCCCTCGCGAACTGGGCCGAATCGCGCATCAGTTGCCGCTGACCGCCGGGCCGCCTGGCACCGGGCCGGTGATCTCCGCGAGCAGGCCGACGACGTCGTCGATGGTCAGTGCGTGGCCCGCCGCGTGCTCCTCCTCGTAACTCCGCTCTCCCAGCGCCTCGCGGGCGAGCTGCCCGGCCTCGTCGACCGCCGCCTGCTCCACCGCGGTCCTGGGTCCGGAGAGCCGCCAGCTGTCGGCGGCGGCCAGGACGCGTACGGCGGCCGCGTGGTGGCCGAGCTTCGGCAGCACGGTGGCGAGAGCGTCCGCGAGGTATCCGGTGATGACCTCGGCGTACTGCGCGTCCCTCGCCGTGACCAAGGCCGCCGCAAGCTCGCGCAGAGCGGCGGCCGGGCCGCCGTGGGGCTCCGGCTCGTACACGGCGATGCGGGCGGAGAGTCCGTCCAGCAGCGCGGGCATCTGCGTGGGCGGGCTGTTGTCGTCGTCCGTCCCCCGCGCCGCGGTGAGCTCGCGTCGGGCGACCGCGATGTCGCCCCGGTCCAGAGCCATGGTGGCGCGCAGGTAGTGAACGTACGCGATCGCGTCGTGCGTCTGGTAGCGCTCCGCCTCGGCCTCCGACAGGTCCAGGCCCCGCTCGGCGGCGGCCACGTCGCCGGTGCGGTAGGCGAGTTCGGCCAAGCGGGCCAGGAGGAACGGGGCCTCGGCGTGGGCCCCGACCTCACGGGCGAGCAGCAGTGCCTCCTCGTAAGCCGGACGCGCCTCCTCGTACCGGCCACGCATCACGGCCGCCTCCGCCGCGGCGCTCTCGACCTGTGCGCGCATCCAGCGGTCCCCGACTCGGCGGCTCAGATCACGCAGTTCCACCAGGTCGTCGTCGACCCCCGGCATGCCGCCCGGCATGTCGACGATCATGTGCGTACGGAACATCAGCGAGACGCCGTACCCCCAGTCGTTCCCGTGGACGCGGGCGTTGTCGACGACGGCGTCGATCTTCCGGTGCACGTCCCCCATGTCCTTCGTGCCCAGCATGATGAACGAGGTCATCGGCCAGAGCAGCCCGGGGAAGCGGGCTGCCTGGGGCCCGGACGACATGAACGCGTCAGCCAGCCGTCGCACCAACGCCTCGTCCGGCTGACCGTCGCGGTCCGCTTCCGACGGACCGTTCTCCGCCTCCAGGAAGAACCGCAGCATGCGCAGGTTCATCCAGGGCCAGTAACGCGGGTCGGTGGCGTCGGCGGGCTCCGGGCCGAACGACAGTGCCCGCGCCGTCCAGTTGAGGCCCTCGATGCGGTAGTTGCGCAGCCACCAGAACCAGCCCATGCCCAGCACCAGACGCGCCGCGTCCGACTCGGCGGAACCGGACGGACCGGACCGGCCGGCGGGAGCGGTGGTGCGGTGGAGCGCGGCCCTGATGTTGTCGAGGTCCGTCTCCAGGCGCTGGATCCAGGGGAGCTGCTCCGCGGAGCGCAGCTTCGGCTCCGCCTCCTCGACGAACGAGAGGAAGTACGCGGTGTGTGCCCGCCCTGCCTCGGCCCGTACGTCCGGGGTCTCGGCGCAGCGCTCGATGGCGTACTCGTGGATGGTCTCCAGCAGGCGATAGCGCATGCCGCCGTCGGCGGCCGGGGTGGCGACGACGAGGGACTTGTCGATGAGCGCCCCGATGAGGTCCGCGGTGTCGGCGGCGTTGTGCCCGGCAGACGTGCCCGGCATCGTGATCACCGCCTCGGCGGCCGACAGGTCCCAGCCGCCCGCGAAGACCGAGACCTGGCGCAGGGCGGTGCGTTCGTCCTCGTCCAGAAGGTCCCACGACCAGTCGACGACCGCCCGCAGGGTCTGCTGGCGCGGCAGTACGGTCCGGCTGCCGCTGGTCAGCAGGCGGAACCGGTCGTCCAGCCGGTCAGCGATCTGGCGAGGGCCGAGCATCCGGAGCCGGGCTGCGGCCAGCTCGATGGCGAGCGGCAGCCCGTCCAGCCGGCGGCAGATCTCCGCGACGGCGGCCGCATCGTGTGCGGCTTCCCGTTCGGGGTCGAACCCGGGCCGCACGGCACGGGCCCGCTCGGTGAAGAGACGGTGGGCGAGATCGGCCGGGAGCGGATCCACCGGACGCACGGATTCGCCGGGCACGCCGAGCGGTTCGCGGCTGGTGGCGAGGATGCGCAGCCGGGGGCAGCGGGTCAGCAGAGCCTCGGCCAGGGCGGCGGCCGCACCGATGACGTGCTCGCAGTTGTCGATGATGAGAAGGAAGGGGCGGGACCTGGAGCAGTGCGCGAGGTGATCCGCGAGCAGATCGAGCGGATCGGTGCGCGGATACGTTCCTTCGTGGCCGCTGTCCCGCAGCAGGGCCGTCTCGCGCAGCCCGAGCGCGGAGAGCACGGCTCCCGGGACGGCTGCGGGGTCCTCCACCGGGGCGAGTTCCGCGAGCCAGACGTCACCGTCGGCGGTACGGCCCCCGTGCGCCGCGGACTCCTCGGCCAGCCGGGTCTTCCCCGAGCCTCCCGGACCGGTGAGGGTGACCAGCCGGGAGCGCGTCAGATCGTCCCGGATGGTACGGATCTCGGGCTCGCGCCCGACGAAGGAGGTGAGACGGGGGCGGAGGTTGCCCCGGGGCTCCGCCCCCTCGGAGCCGGGTGCGGATGGTGCGGGAGTGAGCAGTGCGCGGTGGAGGGCGGTCAGCTCGGGCCCGGGGTCGGTGCCGAGCCCCTCGGCGAGGACGCGGCGCGCGTCCTCATACGCGGCGAGCGCGTCGGCCTGCCGGCCGGCGGCGCGCAGGGCGCGGATGAGCTGGGCCCGGAAGCGTTCGTCGTACGGGTGCGCCGCGGTCAGCTCCACCAGCTCGGGCACAAGGGCGGCGGGCAGGGGTGTGGAGGGAAGGGGTGTGGAGGGAAGGGGTGTGGAGCGGAGAGGCGCGGACAGAGGGGGTGTTCCGGCCGGGGCGGGGGCGAGTGGGGCCGTTCGGGGGGCGGCCGTCGGCGCCGTCGGTCCGTCGGCCGCCGCGCATCGCAGGTCGGCCTCGATGCGGTGCTCCAGTGCGGCCAGCCGGTGGGCCTCCGGACGCAGCGCGTGACCGTGGTCGCGGTCGGGCAGGTCGGCCAGGGCGGGTCCGCGCCACAGGGCGAGTGCCGTACGGAGCGTGCGGGCGGCGTCCTGCGGCGCGTCCGCCTCCAGTTCGGCCGCGCCCCGCCGGGCGAGCCGCTCGAACACGTGCAGGTCCACGTCCGCCGGGGTGGCCGCCAGGCGGTAGCCGCCGGGGGTGCTGGCGACCGCGTCCCTCCCCAGTGCCCGGCGCAGGCGGCCCACCAGGGCCTGGAGCGCGGCGGGGGCGTCCGCCGGGGGATCATCCGCCCACACGTCGTCGACGAGCTCGGTGATCGGCACGGACCGGCCGGGCCGCAGTGCCAGCGACGCGAGAAGCGCGCGCAGGCGCATGCCGCCGAGGGGCAGCACCCCGCCCTTCTCGTCTCGCGCCTCCGTGACGCCCAGGATCAGATACCGCACCCCGCCATTGTGTCCCGCCGGTCCGACAACGGAACGCGGACGGGGCAACGCGCTTCAGCCCGCTCCCCGCTCCCCGCTCTCTGCTCCCGCTCCCCGCTGCCCGTCTACGGCTGGAGCGTCCGTCGTGCCGGGACCACCCCGCCGGCGACGGCCCGCTGGCGCGGTGCCGCCGTGCCCGTCCAGCAGGTGCCGCGGCGCGAGACGAGGCGGCGCAGCCACAGTTCGGTGGAGGCGAGGTCCGCGAGGCCGTCCAGCGGGAGGGGTTCGCCCTCTGCGGCCGCGCGCAGGGCCTTGCGTACGACGCGGGCCTCGACCAGGCCCGCGTCGGCGAGCAGCGGGGCGTCGAAGAGGGCGATGAGCTCGGGCAGCGAGGCGCGCAGGCCGGTACGGGTGACCTCGGTCGAGGTGGCCTGGGAGGGCGCGCCCCAGCCGGGCGGCAGCTCGTGGATGCCGGTGCCCGCCAGGACCCGGCGCAGGATCGCCGCGCGGGCACCCGGCTGGACCCGGAGGGACTCGGGGAGCGCGCGGGCGGCGCGTACCACCTGGTTGTCGAGGAAGGGGGCGTGCAGCCGCTGGCTGCGGACCTCCGCGGCCTGCTCCAGGATCCGGTGGTCGGCGGCGTTCCGGGCGAGCGCGGCCCTGGCGCGGGCCTCGCCGGGGCGTTGGACGGAGGTGGGGCGGATCGCCGCCGCCTGAAGGCGAACCGATACTTCAGCGAGTGCCTCCCCGGTCAGCCAGCGGGCGGCGGGCCCCGGCCGCGACCAGGTCAGGGCGGCGAGCGAGGCATCGGCGGGGGTGTCGAGGTCGGGGGTGAGGCGGTTGGCGTCGGGAAGGCGCTCTGCCGCCGTTTCGAGGCCGGTGCGGTACGACGTACGGGCCAGGCGCCGGGCCGCCCGGTAGACGGTCAGCGGGACGAACAGGGAGTGCGCGGAGGGGCCTTCGGCCTTGGCGAGCGCGGCGACCGGGCGCAGCAGATGACGTCGGCGGCGGTCGATGAGCAGGTCGGCCAGGCGGGCCGGGTGGGCGTCGAGCACCTGCCGGGCGCCGTCGCCCACGAAGTGGTCGGCGCTGCCCGCGGCGAGCCGGCGGCGATGGCGTTCGACGACGACGAGGGACGGGGCCGGCTCGTCGGTCAGGGGGCCGTTCTCCAGCTCCGCGTACGGCAGGGCCTCCTCGCCGGCCGCGACGACGACGTGGTGCAGTCGCGGGTTGGCGGCGATGACCCGGGCGCGTTCGAGTTCGTCCTCGTGGGCGCGGGTGGTCAGGTCGTTGAACGTGACGGCGAGGAGCCGCTCACCCGCCCCCGTGCCGTGGCCCAGGAGGGTGCCGGGCAGTCCGGGAAGTCCGGCGGCGAGCAGGGCGAGAGTGGCGGACGCGCTGCCTCCGGAGAGGTCGGAGCCGATGCCAGGGACGGGCGCCCCCCGTGCGGCCCGGCGTTCGGCGGGGCCCATGCCGGGGACGGGCCCGGGGTCGGGCGGCGCGGTCTCAGGGGCGTGGCGGGGCGCGAGCAGCCTGGCGCGCACGGCCTCGACCAGGGCGTCGCGCACCCCGTCGACCGCGCTCACCGGATCGAGCTCGGGCGCGGCCACCGCGAGGGAGGCCACCGCCTCGTACCCGGTGATCTCCCGCGAGCCCTCGCGGAGGATCAGCGCGTGTCCGGGCGGGATGCGTTTCACCCCGGCGTACGGGGTGCCGTCGCGCAGCGCCTCCGGGGTCTCGGGGCAGGCGAGCAGCGCGGCGAGGTGGCCGATGTCGAGCTGCGCCTCGATGAGGTCGGCGAGCGGCAGCGCGGCGGTGGCGTACGCCGTGCCGCCGGCCCAGGGCGTGTAGAAGACGGGGCGGGCGCCGGCCAGGTCGCCCACCACGGTGATCCGGCGGCCTATCTGGACGACCGCGGTGTAGCTGCCGGTCCATGCGGTGAGGTGGCGCAGGGCTCCGCCGCGTGCGGCGAGCAGCCCGATGCGCAGTTGTTCGTCGGTGGCGCCGCAGCAGCCGAGTACGGCGAGCCGGACCATGGGCGCCCCCTCGGCCGTGTCCACCCGGACGGTGCGGATCTCGTCGGGCCGCCAGTCCCCGACCGCCCAGAGCGGATCCGGGTCCCCCCACAGAAGTTGGGAACCCACGGGGTGCATCGTGCGCCCCTCGTCACTCGCGCCGACCGCTCCGGCCGTGCCGAAGCTCGCGGCGATACTGCTCCATCCCACCAACCAACGCATCGCCGCCTCCACAGGCTGTGGACAAAACGGCGCGACAGGGCGGTATCGGGAGAACTCCGGTAACGCGCGGCGCCGTTGCGGACATGCTGCCACGACAACGGTGCGCAGGAGTGGCTACGGACGGCGCACGTCGTGAGCGCATGCGCCCCTGGCAAAGGCCGGAGCAGGGCCACTGGCCGCGTCGGCGGGCACATCGCCCGCGCGCGTCGCCCCCGGCGGCAACGGAGTGACGAACGACGCGTGTTGCCCCTCCCGTGCGCATTGCCTCCACGTCTCGGATCCGGCCACGACCACCACCCTGCCCGGACGGCCGACCGGATGTCCGCGAACTGCTGCCCCAACCTCATCCGACCGGCGACATTCGGCCATTCTCAGGGCGCCTTGGAGCCGGACCATTAGAAGTTCACGACTACCTTTATCCGTTTTTCTGCCGTATTACTCCGAGCCTCATCAGACAAGGTCACGGACTGCCGCAGACCGCCTCAAGACCCTGGAACGGTTCGACCCGGCGGCGCGCCCTCCTGCACCAGCTCCCGCGCCCCCTTTCGCACGAACTCCCACACGAACGCACGCGCACCTCCCGGGGGACCTGCCTCACGGCCTC
This sequence comes from Streptomyces sp. AW19M42, assembly GCA_000470535.1. Taxonomy (GTDB): domain Bacteria; phylum Actinomycetota; class Actinomycetes; order Streptomycetales; family Streptomycetaceae; genus Streptomyces. Next base: position 26,471 of record CBRG010000247.1, on the reverse strand, counting down.
CCTCGCGGCCGCTCGCGCGAAGGCGGCTCCGGGCGGGCCCGCCTCCTCGCCCGCCCCGGTTCCACACCCCGGTTCCACACCCCGGCCCCTGCTCGACGCACGGTCCGGGAGGCGCAGCTGGCCCCCCGGACCGGTCCACCGCCTGCGGGGAATGAGGCGGCAGTTTCCCCCAGCCCGCAGTGTCCAGCGCAGCGGGCCGACCCACGCAGGACTTATGGAAGCGCTTCCGTACGGACCGGGCCAGAGCGCACGGCCGGGCGCACGGCCACACGTGAGGAGCGCGCCGGGACACCCGGAACGAGGCCCCCACAGGGGTCGGCCGGAGCCTGCGGGCCAGGAATTTCCGCACCACCCGGAGCGAGGATCAGGCCTGGTCAGCGAATGGACAAGGGGGATCGGCCCGTAGGCCCGCGCTCAGCCGGAGCGCCCTGGCCGCGCCGTCCCGGCGCCCCCCGTCCGCGCCCTTCCCACCCCTCCCCCCACCACCGACCGCACACCTTCCACCCCCCTTCCGAACCGTCCCCGGACCGCCCCCGAACCTGCTCCCGGACCCGCCCCAAGGCCCGCCCTCGAACCCTTCCCGGGGCTCACTCCGTGGACCCCGGGCCCACCGGGCGGACCACACACCCCCTCACCCTCCCCCCGCTTTCCCTCCGCTTCACCTTCACGTCTCCTCCCCCCACCGCTCACCACGTCAGTCACGCGGGTCACTCACACCTCAGGAGCCTCGGTGGTTCGCCGCTGTTCGCCACTGTTCGCCGCCGCCGGCCGCCGCTCGACGCGCTTCGCCACCGAAGGCTCCGGGCGGACAACAATCCCGCCATACGGACGTCCGCCCCTTAACGGTAGGGATGCGGCGAACTACGCTGGGTTTACTGATGTTCTCAGCAGAGCGGCATATTCCTCGGGGCTCGGCCAAATGCGTGTGCGGTCGGAGTGCGAGGGTTCGTCCCTGGGGAGAACACGGTACGAATGCCGCGCGCCTCAACGGTGTCGCGGCTGCCGTCTGTGTGTCGAGGGGTGGCGCATGTCCAGGGAGCAACGCGGACCGAACGACAAGCTCGGAACCGTTCTCGCCCTCGCGGGAATCAGCAACGCCGGGCTCGCCCGGCGGGTCAACGACCTCGGGGCGCAGCGCGGACTGACACTTCGGTACGACAAGACCTCGGTGGCCAGATGGGTCTCCAAGGGCATGGTGCCGCAGGGCGCCGCGCCCCATCTCATCGCGGCGGCGATCGGGGCCAAGCTCGGCCGGCCGGTCCCGCTGCACGAGATCGGGCTCGCCGACGCCGATCCCGCGCCGGAGGTCGGTCTGACGTTCCCGCGCGATGTGGGTGAGGCGGTGCGCTCCGCGACCGAGCTGTACCGGCTGGATCTGGCCGGGCGGCGGGCCGGCAGCGGCGGCATCTGGCAGTCGCTGGCGGGCTCGTTCTCGGTGAGTGCGTATGCCACTCCCGCATCCCGCTGGCTGATATCCCCCGCCGACCCGTCGGTCGCCCGCGCGTCGGCCGCCGCCGAGGCGGCGGTGCTCGGCACGCAGGGCGCACGGGGCGCAGTGGGGGCGCAGGGTGCACCCGGCGCCCCGGCGCCGCCCGGCGTACCGGGGCAGCACCTCCTGACCGGAACACCGCTCGTACCGGGTCGGACGGGGGCGCCGCCGGTGCACGGGCACGGCGCGCCGCCGGTGCCGGGGCACAGCGTGTCGATTCCGGCCCAGCCGGGTCCGGATTCGGCGCACGGTGTCCCGCCGCTGCGGGTCGGCCACAGCGACGTGTCCAAGCTGCGGGAGGCCGCCCAGGACGCACGGCGCTGGGACTCGAAGTACGGCGGCGGGGACTGGCGTTCGTCCATGGTCCCGGAGTGCTTACGGGTTGACGCCGCACCGCTGCTGCTGGGTTCGTACAGCGATGAGGTGGGCCGGGCGCTCTTCGGCGCCGCCGCCGAACTGACCAGGCTCGCCGGCTGGATGGCCTTCGACACCGGCCAGCAGGAGGCCGCGCAGCGCTACTACATCCAGGCGCTGCGCCTGGCGCGCGCCGCGGCCGACGTACCGCTCGGCGGCTACGTCCTCGCCTCCATGTCGTTGCAGGCGACCTATCGCGGCTTCGCCGACGAGGGGGTCGACCTCGCGCAGGCGGCCGTGGAGCGCAACCGCGGGCTCGCGACGGCGCGCACGATGAGCTTCTTCCGTCTGGTGGAGGCGCGGGCTCACGCCAAGGCGAGCGACGCACCGGCCGCGGGGGCCGCTCTGAAGGCAGCGGAGGGGTGGCTGGAGCGCTCCCGGGACGGGGACGCCGACCCGTCGTGGCTGGGCTTCTACTCGTACGACCGGTTCGCGGCCGACGCGGCGGAGTGCCACCTCGACCTGAAGGCGCCCCGGCAGGTGCGGCGGTTCACCGAGCAGGCGCTGTCCAGGCCGACCGAGGAGTTCGTCCGCTCGCACGGGCTGCGCCTCGTGGTGTCGGCCGTCGCGGAACTGGAGTCGGGGAATCTGGACGCCGCCTGCGCGGCGGGGACCCGTGCGGTGGAGGTGGCGGGCCGCATCTCGTCGGCGCGGACCACCGAGTACGTGCGCGACCTGCTGCACCGGCTGGAGCCCTACGGGGACGAGCCGCGCGTCGCGGAGCTGCGGGAACGCGCCCGTCCGCTGCTGGTCGCACCGGCCTGACCGGAGCGCGCGCCCGGGGCTCCGCAGGGCCGGTCACCCCGGTCCTGCGTCCGGCGCCCCCGTGATCGCGGGCGCCACGCTGGCCCTCTCAGGTTTGAGTGCGTTGTCAGTGGGTCAGTGCACTATCGGGGTGGGAGGTGGCGTGATGATGACGCGCGCGGCGTACGACTGCGATGTGCTGGTGATCGGCGGCGGGATCGTCGGTCTGTCGACCGCGTATGCGATCACGCGGAGCGCTCCGGGCACCAGGGTGACCGTGCTGGAGAAGGAGTGGGGCCCAGCGCGTCACCAGACGGGCCGCAACAGCGGGGTGATCCACAGCGGCATCTACTACCGCCCGGGTTCGCTCAAGGCGCGGTACGCGCTGCGCGGCGCCGCCGAGATGGTCGACTTCTGCCGGGAGCACGGCATCGCGCACGCGGTGACCGGCAAGCTGATCGTCGCGACCGGGCGCTCCGAGCTGCCCCGGCTGCACGCGCTGGTGCAGCGCGGCCGCGAGCACGGGCTGCCGGTGGCCGAGCTGGGGCCGGCGCAGATCGCGGAGTACGAGCCCAGGGTGCGCGGCCTCGCCGCGATCCGGGTGGGCACGACGGGGGTGTGCGACTTCGGGGCGGTCACCGAGCGGTTCGCCGCAGAGGTGCGGGCGGGCGGCGGGCTGATCAGGTTCGGCGCCGAGGTGACCGCGATCGACCGGCGGCCGTGGGGCGTCGCGGTGCGGACGGCGGACGGCCTGGTGGTCCGGGCCCGGGTGCTGGTCAACTGCGCGGGGCTGCACTGCGACCGGGTGGCGCGGCTGGCGGGTGACGAGCCGGGGATGCGGATCGTGCCGTTCCGGGGGGAGTACTACGAGCTGGCCCGGCCCGATCTGGTGCGCGGCCTGGTCTATCCGGTGCCGGATCCGGCGTTCCCGTTCCTCGGCGTGCATCTCACCCGCGGCCACGACGGCGGTGTGCACGTCGGACCGAACGCGGTGCCCGCGCTGGCCCGCGAGGGCTACGGCTGGCCGGTCGTGCGCCCCCGCGAGCTGATGGACACGCTGAGCTGGCCCGGCTCCTGGCGGATCGCGCGCAGACACTGGCGGTACGGGGCGGGCGAGGTGCACCGGTCGCTGTCGAAGCACGCCTTCACGACGGCGGTGCGGCGGCTGCTGCCCGATGTCACGGAGGCCGATCTGCGGCCCTCCCCGGCCGGGGTCAGGGCCCAGGCGGTCCTCAGGGACGGCACTCTGGTGGACGATTTCCTGATCCGCGAGGCCCCGCACACCGTCCATGTGCTGAACGCCCCCTCGCCCGCCGCCACGGCGTCCCTGCCCATCGGGCGGGAGGTGGCGCACAGGGCGCTCCTGCGGGCACAGGGGACGGGGTGGAAGCCCCCCGCCGTAGAATCAGGGCATTGTGTCTGAGCCCATGAACCCCTCCCCCACGACGTCCGGCGGCGCCGCGCCCGGAGCCGAGCCGACAGCGGACGCGACCGGAACGGAACCGACGGCGACCGCACCCGGCGCATCCGCCACCGCCGGAATCCCGGACGAGCTGCGCGCGGCGGCCCTGGACCGCCAGCGCAGGCTGCGTCAGGCCCCCCGCTTCCCCGGCGGCCCGGCGGCCGATCCCGCAGGTTCGCACCACGAGCGCCGGATCCGTAGTTTCCAGCCGCGCCGCAGCCGGGTCTCGCCCGGCCAGCAGGACGCCCTGGAGCGGCTCTGGCCGAAGTGGGGCCTGGACATCGACGGGCTGGGCGTCCTCGATCTGCCCGAGCTGTTCGACGGGCTGCCGGTGGTCCTGGAGATCGGCTTCGGCATGGGCGAGGCCACCGCGCAGATGGCTGCCGACGATCCGGGTACCGGCATCCTCGCCGTTGACGTGCACACCCCCGGCCAGGGCAATCTGCTCCGTCTCGCGGACCGGAACGGCACGTCCAACATCCGGGTCGCCAACGGCGACGCGATCATCCTGCTGCGGGAGATGCTGACGCCGGACTCGCTGGACGGGCTCCGGGTCTACTTCCCCGACCCGTGGCCCAAGTCCCGCCACCACAAGCGCCGGCTGATCCAGCCGGAGTTCCTCGACCTGGTGGCACAGCGGCTGAAGCCCGGAGCGGTCCTGCACTGCGCGACCGACTGGGAGCCGTACGCCGAGCAGATGCTGGAGGTGCTCACCGCGCACCCCCGCTTCGAGAACACGGCGGCGGACGGCGGTTACGCGCCACGGCCCGGGTTCCGGCCGCTGACCCGGTTCGAGGGACAGGGCCTCGACAAGGGCCACGTCGTGCACGACCTGCTCTTCGCCCGCCACTGATCCCTTCGCCGTCCCGGGACCCCGGCGCCACCACCTTGCCGCCCCGACGACTCGCCGCCTCGCGGCCCCGGCCCCCCGGCGCCGCTGCCTCCGGGGGGCGGACCCCGGCCATACCCCATGGCCGTTGTCAGTCCTCCTCGTTAGGGTCATGGGGTGTACGACGACGGTTCTGTTCCGCAGCAGCGGCAGTCGCAGCCGGCCGTTCCGGTGCTCGAGGAGCAGCGGGTCGGCGAGATCCTGGCTGCCGTGCCGGAGCGGGGCCAATGGCGTTACCGGCCGCGCCGCGTCGGCATGCTGTGGCGGAGCAGGACGCTCCGCGTCGTCGCCGTCTTCACCGTGCTGGCCCTCTGCGGCCTGGTGATCCTCGCGCTGGTCCGGGACCAGACGGGCACTCAGGGGTTCCTCGTCGGGCTGGGGCTGGCGGTGCTGCCGGTGCCGCTGCTGATGACGGCGTTCCGCTGGCTGGACCGGGTGGAACCGGGCCCGTGGCGCAACATGCTGTTCGCCTTCGCCTGGGGTGCCTGCGCGGCCGCGCTCGTCGCGATCCTCGCCAATTCCTTCGCGACCCAGTGGATCGCCACGGCCACCGCCGACCCGGGCAGCGCGGACACCCTGGGCGCCACCGTCATAGCGCCCGTGGTCGAGGAGAGCGCCAAGGCCGCGGCCGTGCTGCTGCTCTTCCTCTTCCGAAGACGGGACTTCAACGGGATCGTCGACGGACTGGTCGTCGCCGGATTCGCCGCGACGGGCTTCGCCTTCACCGAGAACATCCTCTATCTCGGCAACGCCTTCGGCGAGGACCAGCAGATGGGCTCGGGGTTCGCCTCGGTGACCGTCGCGACGTTCTTCGTCCGGGCGGTGATGTCGCCGTTCGCGCATCCGCTCTTCACCGTCATGACCGGCATCGGCTTCGGAATCGCCGCGAGCAGCGCACGCCATCAGCGGTTCCGCCGCATCGCGCTGCCGTTGCTCGGCCTGACCCTCGCGATGGGCATGCACGCCCTGTGGAACGGCTCCGCGACGTTCGGCCCGTACGGCTTCTACGTGGTGTACGGCGTGTTCATGATGCCCGCCTTCGGTCTGGTGACCTGGCTGGCGATCTGGTCCCGGCAGCGTGAGCTGCGCACCCTGGCCATCGAGCTGCCCGCCTACGCCGCGGCCGGCTGGCTCTCCCCCACGGAGCCGCTCGCCCTGTCGTCGATGCGGGCGCGCGGCATGGCCAGGGACACGGCACGGCGGTGGCAGGCGGCGGCAGCGGGGAGCGGCCCGTACAGCCCGTACGGCCACCAGGGCTACGTACCGGCCCCGATCGGCACCCCGGTCGCCGCCCAGGTCACCGGCGTGGTCGCCGCCCAGGCCAAGGCCCGGGGGAAGGCGGCGGCGCGTGCGGTCGCCGAGTACGAGTCGTTCGCGACGTCACTGGCCTTTCTGCGCCGGCAGGCCCGCCGCGGCACGGCCGGCCCGGATCTGGCCGCACGCGAGCTGGAGCTGCTGCACCACCTGTGGCAGCGCCGCGAGGTCGCCGGACCCGCCCTGGCGCACGCGGCGCAGGCGACGGGCCGGCGGCGTCCCCGTCACATGCGCCCGGCGCCCCAGCCGTACGGCACCGGGCCCGGCGCGTACCCGGCGTACGTCCCGTACCAGCCCTACGGCAGCCCCGCCCCGCACCCGGACCCGGCCACGTACGGCCAACAGCCCTACCCCCCATACCCGTACGGGCAACAGCCCTACAACCCGCCGCCCTACAACCCGCCGCAGTACGGACAACAGCCGTACGGGCAGCAGCAGTACGGCGGCGGGCCGCAGTCCTAGGCGGATGCCTCGGTGAGTGCGGTCAGCTCCTGGTCCGTCAGCCGCAGATCGTCGACGGCCAGCAGCGCGGGAAGCTGTTCGACCGTGCGGGCGGAGGCGATCGGTGACACCACGGTCGGCCGGGAGGCCAGCCAGGCCAGTGCCACCGTGGCGATCTCGGCGTCCCGCTCCCGCGCGATCCCGTCGAGCGCGGTGAGGACCTTCTGGCCGCGCTCCGTCTCCAGGTGCTGGGCGGCGCCACCGGCGCGGGGGCTGTCCACGGTCGTACCGGCGCGGTACTTGCCGGTCAGGAAGCCGGAGGCGAGGGCGAAGTACGGGACGGCGGCCAGTCCGGCCTCGGCGCCGAGGTCCTGGAGCTCGCCCTCGTAGGTGTCGCGCGAGACGAGGTTGTACTGCGGCTGAAGCGCCACATAGCGGGCCAGGCCCTCGCGCTCGGAGAAGTCCAGCGAGGCGCGGAGCCGTGCCGGGCTGATGTTGGAGGCGGCGATCTCGCGGACCTTGCCCTCCTTCACCAACTGGTCGAGAGCGGTGATGATCTCCTCGACGGGGACGGTCTCGTCGTCCTGGTGCGTGTAGTAGAGGTCGATGTAGTCGGTGCCGAGCCGACGCAGCGACTCCTCGGCCCCGGCCTTGATGGTGGCGGCGGCGAGGCCCTTGTACTCGGGGTGCAGGCCGACCTTGGTGGCCAGGACGACGTCGGAACGGCTGCCCCGCGCCGCGAACCACTTGCCGATGAGGGTCTCCGACTCGCCGCCCACGTTGCCGGGGATCCAGGAGGAGTACGTGTCGGCCGTGTCGACGAAGTTGCCGCCACCCGCCGTGTACGCGTCGAGGACGGCGAACGACTGCGCCTCGTCGGCGGTCCAGCCGAAGACGTTGCCGCCGAGGGAGAGCGTGGAGACCTGGAGGTCGGAGGAACCGAGCTTGCGAAGAGAAGTCATGGATGGAACAACCCGCCGCATCGCACGCGCTATTCCATGGCAGCTACATCTACACCCATACGCCCCAGCCAGGAGCGACAGGAGCGACAGGAGCGACAGGAGCGACAGGACCAACAGAACCGGCAGCCCCGACGTCGGGGGGTGAGCGTCAGGACCGCCGGGGTTCAGTGGCCGCAGAACGGCGCACAACGGCCGGACCGGGGCCGTCCCCGGTCCGGCCGTGCGGTGGACTCGGACCCGTGGACTCGGACCCGTGGACTCAGACCGTCAGGCCCCGGGCGTGCAGCCACGGCATCGGGTCGATGCCGGTGCCGTCCGGGGTGTGGACCTCAAGGTGGAGGTGCGGTCCGGTCACGTTGCCGGTCGCGCCGACGCGTCCGATGGTGTCCCCGGTGGTGACCTGCTGGCCGACGCTGACGCCGATCGAGGACTGGTGGCAGAACCACAGCTCCGTACCGTCCTCAAGCTCCAGGACCGTGCGGTAGCCGTACGCGCCGGACCAGCCGGCGGACTTGATGGTGCCGCTGTGGATGGCCTTGATCGGGGTACCGGTCGGCGCCGCGAAGTCGAGGCCCGTGTGGTAGCCGGAGGACCACATCGAACCGGCCTCGCCGAAGGTCGAGGTGATCGTGTACGAGGAGGTGGGGATGGCATAGCTGGCCGCGAGCTTGGCGAGCCGTACCGCTTCCGCCTTCTTCTTCGCCTCTTCCGCGGCCTTCTTCTTCGCGGCGGCGACCTTGGCCTCTGCGGCGTCCTGCTGCTTCTTCGCCTCTGCGGCGGCCTTCTCCGCGGCGGCCTTCTCCTCGGCCGCCTTGGCCTCGGCGTCGGCGGAGTCCTGCTGCTGCTCGGCCTGCTGGAGAATGCGGGCGCGGAGCGCCTCGCCGGCGTCCGTCGTGCCCTGTTCGGCCTCTGTGGTGGTGATGCCGGCCGTCGTCAGCGGGGCGGCGACGGTCGCGATCTCGGCCTTCTCCGTCTCGGACTCACCCGAGAACAACGCGCCTACGCCCGGAAGGGACTTGGCCTCGGGGAGTTTGTCCGAGATGGCGTCGGGAAGAGAGATAGACACGGGCGGCTTGCTCTGGGCGGAGGCCATGCCACCCGCGCCGACGGCCGCGATGACGCCGACGCCGAGGACGGTGGAGCTACGGGCAAGGCCGTTGCGCTGCTTGGCGACGCGGTGCTTGCCGCGCACGGGGCGGATGGACTCCTCCGTGGGGTTCCATTCCTCCCACGCCCTGTTGGGCTCGGCCTCGTCGGCGCGGAGGCCGCTGCCGAACTCGCTGCCACGATCGGTCCCGTAAACGGTTCCGTAGTCGGCCCCGTGATCGGTTCCGTAAGCGGTTCCGTGGCTGGCGCCGTAAGCGGCACCGGGCCCGGTTCCGAAGTCGTTCCCGTGTTCGGGGGCGAACCGGGAGGGGGCTTCGGGGGCAGGCTTGTTGGACGCCACTGGGGCGCGCTCCTTTCCTTCCTTCTCGCCTACCGGGTTAGCTGACGGGTTCGGAGCAGGAAGGTCTCCTACGGGTCCCTCCGCCTCTCGACGAGACAGAGATGCCCGATTCACCCCATGTAGGTGGTTCCCCGGTTCCCTTGCGGAATTCGGCGCTCGCGCACGGTGCCGCCACTGACGGCGGCTGGGACAACCGCGCTGCGTTATCGAACGTTAATAGACACACGGGTCCGATTCCAAGCCGCCCCAACTGATCGTTCCGATCTTTGGCCTGGACTTTACGGGACACAACCGGGTGGAATCGGGCGAGTTGATCACCCCTCAATCGTTATCTGTTTTCTGACATTGCGTCAAATGTTATGCGGAGGGGTTCCTTACGGTTACGCACGGTGGCATCGGCCGCGACTCTCCCCCGCCTCCGTGCACACTCTCCCCGTCCGAGCCCTCACCTTCACGAGGCTCCCTCCGGCACCGCCCGGGTTCACCCGCCTCCGCCGTCCAGGCCCACGATCTTCACGGTCGTACGCCGGTCCGGCTGTCCCTCGGCCGGGCGCACGACCGCGAGCAGGGCCATGTCGTCGGTCGTCACCCCACCGGTGTGCAGCCGTACGTCATCGGCCAGCGCCGACAGGAGTTCCTCGGGACCCGGGAAGATCCGTCCGCGCAGCCGCTCGGCGGGATCGTAGAAGACCCCGTCGGCGTCGCGGGCCTCGGAGAGGCCGTCCGTATAGAGGAGCAGCGTCGACCCGGCGGGCAGCTCCCACTCGTCGGAGCGGTCCGGCCACACGCCCAGGTCCATCCCCAGGGGCAGCGCGGGCAGCGTGGGCCGCAGCTGCTCCAGCGCCCCGTCCGAGTGCAGCAGCAGCGGTTCGGGATGGCCGCGGTTGACGACCCGCACCCGGCCGGCACCCTGCGGGATCTCCGCCAGCGCGGCCGTGACGAACCCCTCCACCGCGTCGAGCCCGCCGCGCCTGCTCGATTCCCGCGCCAGCGCACGCTCCAGCCGCTGGGCCACCCCCTCCAGTGACCGCTCCTGCTCGGCGGCCTCCCGGAACGCCCCGATGATCACCGCCACCGCCTCCACCGCGTCCAGGCCCTTGCCGCGCACGTCCCCGACGACCAGCCGCACCCCGTACGGGGTGTCCGTGACCGAGAACAGGTCGCCGCCGACGAACTCGTCCGCCTGCGCCGCCTCGTACCGCGCGGCCACGTACAGCCCGCCGATCCGGTCGGCCGGCGTCGGCAGCACCGCACGCATGGCGGTCGCAGCGATGACCCGGGCGGAGGCCAGCTGCTCGTTGCTGCGCCGCACGACCCCGTTGATGAAGACCGCGAGGACCGAGACGGTGAGAATGGTGAGCAGCTCGATGAACGGCACGACCCGGATCAGTGTTCCGTCGTAGAGCCGCAGCGCGGCCACGCACAGCAGCGCACCGGCCCCGACCCGGATCGTGCCGACCCGTGAGAAGAACGGTGCGGCGATCAACGGAGCCGCGGCGAACATGGGAACAGCGGTGAAGGGGGGCGGAGTGAAGAAGTCGAACACCAAGCCACCGATGAGCATCACCCCGGGCAGCGCCCGGACCAGCCTGCGGTTGCGGACCTCGTAGGTGCGCCGCCTCCCCCGCCGCTGCTCCCGCTTCCCCACCTTTGCTCTCCTGCCCGGTGCGCTCAGGGCCGCGGACGGTACCGCGCACCACTCCCAGATTTCCCGGAGCACGGTCACCGGGCGAGTCCTCGACGGCCAATGGGATGACGCACGCGGCGCGACCCGTACGGAAACGAATCAGACCCGGCACGCGTGATGCGTGCCGGGTCTGATTCTTCAGTAGCGGGGACAGGATTTGAACCTGCGACCTCTGGGTTATGAGCCCAGCGAGCTACCGAGCTGCTCCACCCCGCGTCGGTAAACACAACTCTACGGCATGTTCGACGCACTCATGACCATCCCGCGCTCCTCACCGGCAACCCCGCACTCCTCACCCACCGTCTGAGCGCTCACCGACCGCGCCGAAAACGTCAACGTGGCTAAAACGAGAAGACCTTGTGGGGGAAGCGTGTTCTGCCGCAAGGTATCTGCTGCATCCCCCGGACCGGTGGGCTGCCCGTGCGAGCAGAGCCGGGGGCGCGCGTTTCACCGTGCCCGCAAGCTGCTCCCGGTCTCTCATCGCGGCATCCGGACTGGTCAGCGGCTTCCTCGCAGGCTTCATCGGAATCCTCGCGCACCACCGCAAGGTCTTCTCGGCCACACGCGCGGAGGCGGCGGTTGCCGCGCTGTCGACGTCAACGGCTCCCGCGCCCACCGAGACGGTCGAGGCGACTCCGCCCGCACCGGCCCCCGCCCCTGTCTCCGTGTCCGTTCCCGCCTCCGTACCCGAGAAGTAGCCCGCCGCGCCACTCCGTATCCCCGCAGGGACCGCGTGCGCAACCCGCCGCGCGAAGTCCGAAATGCAATGGTATGAATTACTTCGTATTCACCCATTCGGCGCGGCTCCCTGGAGTGGACGATGGACGACTACCCCTTGCTCAACCTGTTCTGGACGATGCTCTGGTTCTTCCTCTGGATCATGTGGCTGTTCCTCCTCTTCCGCGTGATCATGGACATCTTCCGCAGCCACGACCTGGGCGGATGGGCCAAGGCGGGGTGGCTGGTCCTGACCCTCGTGCTGCCGTATCTGGGCGTCCTGATCTACGTGATCGCTCGCGGCAGGTCCATGGGAGCGCGTGACGCGAAAGAGGCGAAGGAACGGGATGCGGCCTTCAAGGCGTACGTGAGGGACGCCGCGGGAGCGGACGCGGGCGGCGGCGCGACGAAGAGCAACCATGTGGAGGACCTGGCGAAACTGGCCGGCCTCAAGGACAAGGGCGCGATCACGGACGAGGAGTACCGACAGGCGAAGACGAAGCTTCTGGTCTGACCACCGCGCCGCGCCGCGCGGTGCGGGTGCCGGAGCCCGCACCGGCGTTATATCGCCCCCAGCCGCACGCAGGCATCCCCGAGGACCGCCCCGCGAGCCCCGGATACCGTCGAAAAAAACAGGCTGACCGGTCTGATCTCAGGAACGGGTCCGGCACAACGCCTTCTCCACCAGGGTGCTCATGGTCTTCTGCATGTGCGGCCCGCCGTCGCTGGTGACGTACACGACGGCGGTCCGGGTGCCGTCCCGGGTGACGCCGCTCCAGGTGTGGTAGCCCAGCAGTTCGCCCGGGTGCCCGAAGTAGCTGCCGCCGCAGGGCAGCGGGAGCTCGCCCAGGCCGAGCCCGTACCGCACCCCCAGCTCGGGCGCGTCCACGGTGGTCGTCATCTCGTCGAGCTGCGCCGGAGCCAGCAGACGGCCGCCGAGCAGTGCGGCGTAGAAGCGGTTCAGGTCGTGAGTGGTGCTGATGACCGAACCGGAGCCGACGCCCATGCTCGGATTGAGCACCGTGACATCGGTGCCGGTGCCGGTGCCGTAATAGGCGTAGCTCCGGGCGTGCGGCCCCGGGACGAAGGGGAAGAGGCCGGGCGCGCTGGTGCCCCTGAGGCCCAGCGGACGGATGATGCGGTCGTTCAGCTCATGTGCCCAACTGCGGCCCGTCACCTCACGGATGATCATCGCGGCGAGAACGTAGTTGGTGTTGGAGTACGACCAGTCCGTGCCGGGTGTGAACTCGCGCGAATCGCGCATGGCCAGCCCCACCAACTCCTCCGGCGCATAGGTGCGGAACCGCTCGGCCCGGTATCCGGCAGCACTGTGCAACGCCGCTATCTCCGGCAGCACGTCGGGGATGCCGCTGGTGTGCTGCAGCAACTGCCGTACGGTCACCTGCCTGCCGTCGTTGCCATGGCCCCGGACCACTCCCGGCAGCCAGCGCTCGACGGTGTCCTCCAGCGACATCCGCCCCTCGCCCACGAGTTGCAACACCAGCGTGGCGGTGAAGGTCTTGGTGGCGCTGCCGATCCGGAACCTGCCGTTCTGCGGCATCGGCTTCCCGGTCCCCGACTCGGCCGTTCCGGCGCGCGCGGTGTCGTGTGCGCCCGGTGACGTCACCTCGGCAAGCGTGCCAACCGCCCCGGAGGCATGGATCGCGTCCACCTCCCGTTGGAGCGGATCGGCCCGTCGCAGCGGATCGGCCCGCTGCTCACCCGCTGCCGCCGTCAGCCCCGTCGAGACGGTGAGGAGGACGGCCGCCAAGCCGGTCAGGACGAGCCTGCCTCGCCGGCTCCTGCGTAGCGCGAACATAATGACCCTTCTTCAGTTCGGTTCCGCCCGCGCACCGAGGGGCCGTTCATACCGTGGCCCGCTGCTGCCGCGCCCCGGAACGGGTGGCGGAGGACCATCCCACCAGCGAGGCGGGGACCGGCCCATCCGGCGTTCCCCCCGATGTGCCGACGCGCTGTCCGCAGGGCGGGGCCGGGGGGCTGCCCCCGTACGGGGGGCCGGCGGGCGATGAGTTACGACACGAGGAGAGGTCTTCCTGGGCCTCTCAGACGAACAACCGCGGCTACGCCCTGGGCCGGCCCCGGCTTCCAGTCGAATGGGCGGCGATCCGTACTGGCGACCTCGTGTTGGTCGCCTCGGGCGCCCCCGGCCTTGTCGCTGCCCTCAGGCCGTCCAATGACAGCGGCGGACGTCTTCCCTGACGCGGGCGTCGCCCTGGACCGCCCGACCCCTCATGCGCCACCACATGCCCGTGACCGCCGACGTACGCTGCCTCAACTGCACCGCTTCAGACGTCAACTGGGAGCCCCGCGTGAGTGATCAGCCAGACCGACGGGCCAAGAAGCCCTTCCTCTACGTCGTCGTGTGCGCCTCCGGCATCGCCGGCGACGTCGGCATCCTGATCGCCGCGGCCCAGAAGGCGCACTGGGATGTGGGCGTCGTCGCCACCCCGCTAGCCCTCCGCTTCATCGACGCGGAGGCGGTCGAGGCACAGACCGGCTACCCGATCCGCTCGGCCTGGCGCTCGCCCGGCGACCCACGCCCGCTGCCGCCCGCCGACGCCATCGCGGTGGCCCCGGCCACCTTCAACACGATCAACAAATGGGCTGCCGGGATCTCGGACACCCTGGCGCTGGGCATCCTGTGCGAGGCGTACGGCTTCGGCATCCCTACTGCCGTCATGCCCTACCTGAACTCGGCGCAGGCCGCCCACCCCGCATACAGCCAGAGCCTGGAGCGGCTGCGCGAGATGGGCGTCCTGATCGGTTCGTCGTACGAGCCCCACAAGCCGAAGGCCGACGGCGGGGCGGACCAGTACCGCTGGGAAGAGGCGCTGGAGCTGCTCGCCCCCAAACTGTCCGCGCCGGCCTGATGAGCGCCGGGCCCGGGCAGCGTCTGCCGCGCCGGGCCCGGGCTGCCCCCTCAAGAGGCCGAGAAAGACGAAGTGCCTCGACCGGCCGAAGCCGGTCGAGGCACTGAAGAGCAGGTCACAGGGGAAACCCCGCCCCGCCAGAGGTAGGCCGTGTGGGACTCGAACCCACAACCAACGGATTAAAAGTCCGCTGCTCTGACCAATTGAGCTAACGGCCCCCGGCAAATCACCCCCCGAGCATAGCCCGCCGCGACCCGGCCGCCGATCGGGTATCGGTTGCCGGGCCCCGTCATCGTGGAGGCGTTTCGGTCAGCGGGGCGTATTGCGGGCGATCGTGCGCTTGTGATCCGGATTGAGGAACCAGTGACGGGCCGAGGCCAGCCACCAGGTGGCGGCGAAGCCGAGCACCACCAGGACGGCGATCGGGGCGTAGTTGAAGGTCTCCCAGGTGACGGGTGAGACCTGGGGCAGCATGAAGAGCACCGTGATGACGGCCACCCACACCACCGCGACGATGCCGATGGGCCGGGACCAGCGGCCCAGGTGCCAGGGGCCGCGCCGGAAGTCGTCGCCGCGCAGGAGGCGGAGCAGGGTGGGTATGGCGTACGCGATGTAGAGGCCGATCACCGCGATGGAGGTGACGGCCGCGTACGCGGTGACGTTGATCAGGTACGGCAGGCCCAGCACCAGCGCGCCGGCGGCGGCCAGCCAGACCGCTGCCACGGGGGTGCGGGTGCGGGGGCTGACCGTGTGCCAGACGCGGGAGAACGGGAGGGCGCCGTCCCGGGAGAACGCGTAGATCATGCGGCTGTTGGCGGTCACGGACGCCATTCCGCAGAAGAGCTGTGCGCCGATCACCACCAGGAGCAGCAGCTTGCCCGTGGTGGCGCCCAGGGCGTCCAGGAGGATCTGGGCGGGCGGGGCGCCGGTCGGGGAGGCGAGGGCTCCGTCGTAGGACTGGATGGCGAAGGTGAAGCCGAGGAGGAGGACGAAGCCGGCGATCCAGGAGGTCCAGATCGACTGGACGATGCCGCGCGGGCCCGCCGTCGCGGCGTCATGCGTCTCCTCGGTCATATGGGCGGAGGCGTCGTACCCGGTGAAGGTGTACTGGGCCATCAGCAGCCCGATCATCACCACGTAGAACCCGCTGCCCCAGCCGGTGTTGTTCACGAACTCCGTGAAGACGAACGACGCCGACTGATGATGGTCCGGTACGAAGGTGAGCGCGCCGACGATGACCGCGACGCCGAGCACGTGCCACCACACGCTGACGCTGTTGAGGATCGCGACGATCCGCACCCCGAAGGTGTTCAGCAGGCCGTGCAGGAACAGGATCGCGGCGAAGAGGAGGATCGTGCGGCCGGGCGTGATCCCGAAATCGAACTGGAGGTTCAGGTACGCGCCCAGGAACGACGCCGCCCCGAAGTCGATCCCGGCGGTCACCGCGACCTGACCGAGCACGTTGAACCAGCCCGTGAACCAGGCCCATGCCGCCGCCGAGCGCGGCGGGGCCAGCCGGTGGGCCCAGAAGTAGAGTCCCGCGGAGGTCGGGTAGGCCGAACAGATCTCGGCCATCGCGAGCCCGACGAACAACGTCATCAGCCCGACGCCGACCCAGCCCCAGGTGATCAGGACCGGGCCGCCGGTGTTCATGCCGAACAGGTACAGCGTCAGGCAGCCGGAGAGCACCGAGATGATCGTGAACGAGACCGCGTAGTTGGAGAACGCCGACATCCGGCGGGCGAGCACCTGCGTGTAGCCGAGTTCGGCCAGCCGCTCCTCGTCGGAGCCGGACGGCCCGGGAGGCGCGGAAGCGGCCGGGGGCTCGGTCGGGCTGGGCTTCCCGGACGGGGCACCACGGGGATTGTTTGTCATGCCCCCAGCGATTCCCTCGCCGGGGGCACGACATGCACCGGTCGCCGCCCCCTCGGGGCTGGAGCCCGTCAGCCCCTCAGAAGATCCCCTTGTACGTCCACCCCGTGGCGATCTGCGTACGGGACCCGAACGAGCCCTTGCCGTTGCCGTTGTTGCGGTACAGCTTCCCGGCCTTGTCGCGTACGACGATGTCGTTCCTGCCGTCGCCGCTCAGGTCGCCGACGCCCACCATCAGGTTGTACGAGCTCCCCCAGTCCGAGAACACCTTCACCCTCGGCGCGAAGCCGCCGTTGCCCAGGCCGTTGTAACGCCACAGGCCGCCCTTGCGGTCATGGCCGAGCAGGTCGGGACGGCCGTCACCCGTGATGTCGCCGACACCCGTGATCTGGGCGTACGTCTTCCAGTTGGTGAAGATCCTGGCCTTCGGCGCGAACTTCCCGCCGGCCACGCCCGCGTAGAAGTACATGTCGCCGGTGGACGTCTGCCGGGCCACGAGGTCGGCCCGGCCGTCCCCGTTCAGATCGCCGGGCGAGGTCAGCACGTCGTACTGCTGCCAGCCCCCGCCGATCACGGTGTGGCTGCCGCCCGGCGTGTACACCGAGTTGCCGCAGCGGCCGGCGTACTGGCGCAGTTCGCCGCCCGGCATCCGCACGATCAGCTCGGAGCAGCGGTCGCTGCCGGTGTCCGCCAGCGGCACGGCGAGCGTGCCGGCGGGCCAGCCGGTCCCGGTGGTCTTCCCGTCGAACGTGCCCGGGGCCCCCTTCCCGAACTGGACGGTCAGCCCACCGGAGGAGTTGAGGGTGACCAGGTCTCCGATGCTGTACCGGCCCTGGTCGTGGAAGCCCGCCTTGCCGCCGCCCACCCCGATGGAGCCGCTGGTGGTGTACGTCCCTGACCCGTCCTCGGCCCTCGCGTTCAGGGTCCAGGTGTGCCGGCCGTTGCCTGTGTATCCGCCCGCGTCCGTCCGGCCGTTCCAGGCGACGTCCGCCTCGGTGCCGGATCCGGTGCCCTTGAGGGTACGTACCGTGCGGCCGGTCCAGTCCTTGACGGTGTACGTCCAGGTGACGGGCTTGTTGAACTGCCAGGTGCTGAGCCACGCCTCCAGGCCGTCCACGCCCTTGAGGTCGACAGAGGTGCCGCCGACGTCGGAGGCGATCTTCGCGAGGGGCTGCGCGGGCACGCCGCTGGGCACGATGTGGACGGAGTTCGCGGCATCGACGTACGCGATGTCCCCGCCGAACCTGTCCACCGCCCAGGTCAGCCGGCGCTGGTCGGTTGTCTTCCCCGCCGCCAGGTCGGCCACCGCACGGGGAGCCGCGGCCTTGCCCGTGTGGAAGTCGGTCAGCAGCAGCTTCCCGGCGGTCCTGTCGTGCCGGACGAGGTATCCGTCACCGACGAGGGCGGGCCCCGACGGCACGGAGAACGACTTCTTCGCCGTCCGGTCGTACACCCCGGCCGCACCGGTCGTCCCGCAGTTCCAGTAGACCCAGCGCCCGGCCGCGCGCACCTCCTTGATGACACAGGCGGCGCCGGTGGCGGCCGTCTCCACGACCTTGTTCTTCTCGATGTCGGTCGCGGTGAGCGCGCCCTTGGCGGAAGTCGCCGCCCACAGCGAGGTGCCCCAGACGGAGGCGGCGGTGGCGTTGCGGACGAGGGGGGCGGGGGTCGCGTAGTAGCTCGGGTACATGCCGGCCCGCTGCTTGACGGGCGAGCCGCCGTCGACGACCCAGGCGCGGGCTGTCAGGTCCACGATCTTCGCGGTGCCCTCGGGGTAGCGGACATCGCCCCCGTTGTACGAGTTCCCCGGCCCCCAGAACTGGACGCTCTCGGTGCCGGCGTTGTCGCCGTTGACGAACACGACACCGAAGTGCCCGTGCCCCGAGGCCACCAGCTCCACGCAGGAGCCCATGTCGCAGGGCACCGTCCTGAAGTGCGCGCCGTTGGCCAGGTCCCCGGCGTACGCCCGGCCTTCCCGCGCCCCCACGGTCGTGCCGTCGGCGGACACCTGGCGCTCGTAGATCATCGCGTCACCACTGGGGCTCCGCTCGGCCGTGACCAGCCGCCCACCGGCGAAGTCGAGACCGCGGACCCCGGTGGTCGCCACGGTGGCCGGAGCCCCGGCGCCGGCCGCCAGGGGCACGAATCCCGCCCCGATTCCAAGTGCCGCCGTCATCGCGACAGCACCGCGTACAACAGTGTGGCGTCTCACGCCCAGCCCCTCCCGGGAACTACCGAAGAGCATGAGGAGGACGCGGCAGAGTGCCGCGGTCTGTGCGAAGTGTGAAAGCCCCCCGGCCCTGACCCCTCATGCGAGTGGGCCGACTTTAACAGCATCCGCACAGGTGGTGACAGGGAGATTCGAACCCGTTCAAAGAAGCAGGGCCCGCACAACACCGAAGTGATGTGCGGGCCCTGCTCAGCAGTCAGGCGATCGGACGATCAGCCGTTGCGCTTCCAGCGCGGCTTGTCGTCGCGGCGGCCGAAGGAGCCGGTGCTCGTGCCGGTTCCTGTCGAGCGGTGGTCGTCACGACGGCCGGTCGGACGGTCGTTGCCGCCCGAGCGGAAGCCGCCCGCGGGACGGTCGTCACGACGGTCACGGTTGAACGGGCGGTCGCCGCCACCGGAGCGGAAGCCACCGGACGGGCGCTCGTCACGACGGTCGCGGTTGAACGCCGGACGCTCGTTGTCACGGTTGAAGCCGCCCGCCGGGCGGTCGTTGTCACGACGCTCGAAGGAACGGCCGCCACGGTCGTCACGACGGTCGCCGCCACCGGAGCGGAAACCGCCACCGACGGGACGGTCCTCACGACGGTCGTTGCTGCCGCGGAAGGACGGACGGTCGCTGCTGCCACGGTAGCCGTTGCTGCCGGCGGGACGGCCACTGCGCTCGCCGGTACGGTCGTTGCCACCGCGGTATCCACCACGGTCGCCGCCGCGGTTGTCGCGACGCTCGAAGTTGCCGCGGTCGTCGCGACGCTCCTCGCGCGCGGCCTGCTGCTCCGGCACGGAAGCGGCGGCCAGGAGTGCGGCCTCCGCCTCGGCGGCGACCTCGGCCACCGCTGCCTCGGGGTCGTCGCCCCGCTCGCGGGCGGCACGGGCGACCAGACGGTCGGCCTCCTCGCGCAGCTCGACGGCGCGGCGCTGGATGCGCTCCAGCTGCTTCGTCAGGTCGGCGGCCTCGCGCTCGGCCTGCTTGGCGGCGTTGTTCGCGGAGTCGGCCTGGACCTCGGTGAGCGAACGGGCACCGGTGATCTCCGCGACCTCCGGCTCGAAGACGCCCGCGCCCTGCACGATGTGGCGCGAGGCGTCGACGCCCGCGTCCTCCATCAGGCGGAAGATCTGACGGCGCTGGTGCGGCAGCGCCAGCGAGACGACGACGCCGGACTTGCCGGCACGGGCGGTACGGCCCGAGCGGTGCAGGTAGTCCTTGTGGTCACCGGCCGGGTCCACGTTCAGGACCAGGTCGATGCCGTCGACGTGGATACCGCGGGCGGCGACGTCGGTCGCGACCAGCGCGTTCACGTAGCCCTTCTTGAAGTCCTCAAGAACGCGGGTACGGGCGCCCTGGGTCATGCCGCCGTGCAGCGCGTCCGCCTTGACGCCCGCCTCGACGAGCTGCTCCGCGATGCGGTCGGCGCCCAGCTGGGTGCGGACGAAGATGATGGTGCGGCCCTTGCGGGCGGCGATGGCGGAGGTGACCGGCGCCTTGTCCTTCGGCTTCACGACGAGGACGTGGTGCGACATGGTCGAGACGTTGCCCTGGGCGGAGTCGACCTCGTGGGTGACCGGGTTGCTCAGGTAGCGCTTGACCAGGGTGCCGATCTCGTTCTCCATGGTGGCGGAGAAGAGCATGCGCTGGCCGCCGCCGGGAATCTGGTCGAGCAGCTCGGTGACCTCGGGCAGGAAGCCCAGGTCGGACATCTGGTCGGCCTCGTCGAGGACGGCGACCTGGACGTTCTCCAGGGAGCAGGCACCCCGGTTGATGATGTCGCGCAGCCGGCCCGGGGTGGCGACGAGGACGTCGACACCGCGCTCCAGCGCGTAGATCTGGTTACCCATCGACGTACCGCCGCAGACGACCTTCATCTTCAGGCCGAGCACGTCGCCGTAAGGCTGGAGCGCGTCCGCCACCTGCATCGCGAGCTCACGCGTCGGGGTGAGGATGATCGCGCGGGGCTTCTTCTTCTCGGTGTGCCCACCGGCCAGCGAGGCCAGCGTCGGCAGACCGAAGGAGAGGGTCTTGCCGGAGCCGGTACGGCCTCGGCCGAGGATGTCCTTTCCGGCCAGGGCGTCCGGGATGGTCGCTGCCTGGATCGGGAAAGGCGAGGTCACACCGTTCTGCGCGAGCTTGCGGACAATGCCGTCCGGCAGACCCAGGTCCGCGAAGGTGACGGTCGGCTCGGCGTCCGCCTCGTCGGCGGCGGAGTCGGCGTCGGACTGCTCGGCCAGGGGGGCCTCGGTGCCGGTCTGCTCGGTCTGCTCGGTCTGAGGAGCCTTGACCTCGACCTGCTCGACCTGCTCGACCTGCTCGGTCTGAGGAGCCGTGACCTCGACCTGCTCGGTCTGAGGAGCCTTGATGTAGTCCTCGACGGAGACGGCGGACTGGGCGACAACGGCCTCCGCCGCCTCGACGAGCTCGTCGTTCTCGATGTTCTCGGGCAGCACGGTGTGGTCAGAACTGGAAATTGACATGCGAAATGCGAAACCTTCCGGAGTCTCGGCACGCGCCCGTAACTCCGTGTTTTCGCAATTTCGACCGCCTCAATGCGGTCCAGCCACGGCAAGGGAGAGTACGCGCCACACGGCGCTCTTCTGTGTCGGCGCCGGGCAATGGATCAAACGATCTACTACCATACGCACTCCCCCCGCCATTGCGCAAGCCAGCCCCTCACGACCCCCCCGTCAAGCCGGTCCCACCTGCGGCGATGCCTCCGGGGTCCGCAACTCCTCCACCTGGCCCGGCGCCCCCATCGCCTCATTGCGGAGCTGGGCCGCGGGCGACGCCGAAGGCACCTCCGGCGGCTCCGAGGGCTCCGGCTCGGGCTCCTCCGGCGGGACGGGCGGCTCGGGGGTCTGCGCCTCGGAGGGAGCCGGGGGCTCCGGCTGCTCCGGAACCCCGGGCTCCGCCTGCGGGAGCGGCGGAGCCGACAGCCGGCCGCCCCGGACCCGGCCGGACTCGGCGGACTTCGCGCCGGGACTGCGCGACGGGCCGGCGGCGGAGCTCGGGGCGCCGGTCTCGGCGGCCTCCCGGTCCGAGTGCGCCTCGGCGCCGCCGGTACGGGCCGACCGGCCGGTGCCGGTCACGGTGGAGCCTTCGGGGCCGGCCACCGACCCCTTCGACGCGGCCGACCGCGAGGGCGCCGGCTTCCCGCCGTCGTCACCGACGCTCATACAGCCTGTGGACGCGGCGATCGTCACAACGGTGACGGCCGCCCAGCGGACGGGGGCGGGTACGGACAACTGGCGCACGGGGGCACCTCCGGGGGCGCGAGGAAGGACGTGGCGGTACGGAAACGAGCCGGGGAGCGCTGTGCCCAACTCCCGCCGCCCCGCCGGGGACACGCCCCCGGACCCGGCCCGCACACCTCATTCACACCCAGGGCCCGCCCCGGGCCCCGCCCCACAGCCCGTGCACCGGCGCCTCAGCCGTAACCGAGCGCGTGCAGCCTCTCGTCGTCGATGCCGAAGTGGTGGGCGATCTCGTGCACGACGGTGATCTCCGTCTCGGCCACCACGCGCTCGCGGGACTCGCACATCCGCAGCGTCGGCCCCCGGTAGATGGTGATCCGGTCCGGCAGCACGCCCGCGTACCACTCACCGCGCTCGGTCAGCGGCGTGCCCTCGTAGAGTCCGAGCAGATCCGGATCATCGGCCTCCGGTTCGTCCTCGACGAATACCGCGACGTTGTCCATCAGCCGGGTCAGCTCCGGCGGGATCCGGTCCAGGGCCTCGCCCACCAGTTCCTCGAACTCTTCCCGCGTCATCTCCAGCACCCCGTCATTGTCACGTACCGCCGCCAGAAGCGCGCCGAAGAGCCCGGAAGTACCCAGGGGCACCCGGAGCGCATACCTCCCCGCGGACCGGGGCACAGTCGCCCAATGGCCCGCGACCCGTTCCGTGCCGCAGCAGCTCGTGTCCGGCACCGCTTCCGCCCCCGGCCGCACACCGGCCGCCGTGTCCGTGGCTCCGGTGGTGCGCCCGCCGTCCCGCCGCGCCCGTACGCCCGCGCGCTGGGCCTGGTCACCGTCGTGCTCTTCGGCGCCTGGCTCGGGCTGCTGGCCGTCGGCAGTGTCCGTACGTCCGTCGGCCCGATGGACACGACGATGACCCTGCGCCCCTCGCTCACCGGCGGCACCAAGATCAACGTGTCCCCGCTCGGCGCCCTGGAACTGGACTCGCACCACGCCCCGGTCCGGCTCGACGTCGATGTCGACCGCCTCGACCCGGTCCGCTCCGAGGCCCTGGTCCAGCACCCCGAACGGCTGTCAGGGCTGGAGGAGGAGGTCACCGGCGACGTCAGCGCCGGCACCCGCGAGCTCGCCCTGCGCTCCTGCGTCGCGGTCGTCTCCGGGGCCACCGCGCTGGGCCTCGCCGTCTACCGCAGGCCCCGCCGCGCCCTCGCGGCCGGCGGGCTCGCACTCGCGCTGCTGGCCGCCTCCGGGGTCAGCGCGTACGCCACCTGGAACCCGGAGTCGGTCCTGGAGCCCAGGTTCTCCGGCCTGCTCTCCAGCGCCCCCTCCGTCGTCGGGGACGCCCGCTCGATCGTCACCGACTTCGACGTCTACCAGCAGGAGCTGGCCCGGCTGGTCACCAACGTCACCAAGCTGTACGACGCCACCTCGACGCTCCCCGTCTACAGCCCGGACCCCGCCACACTGCGCGTCCTGCACGTCTCCGACATCCATCTGAACCCGGCGGCCTGGCACATCATCGGCTCGCTCGTCCAGCAGTACGACATCGACGTGATCATCGATTCGGGCGACACGATGGACCACGGCGCCGCCGTCGAGAACAACTTCCTGGACCCGGTCAGCGATCTGGGCGCCCCCTACGTCTGGGTCCGGGGGAACCACGACTCCGCGACCACCCAGAAGTACCTGCGGAACGCCAAGCGGTTCAAGAACGTGCACGTGCTGGACGACGGCCGGGCGGTCGACGTCGGCGGGCTGCGGGTGGCGGGCATCGGGGACCCGGAGTTCACCCCGGACCGCACCGGGCCGGAACAGGCCGAGGACGTCGAGCGGACGGCGGGCCTGCGGCTGGCGGCCGCCCTGCGCGAGCAGCAGCGGGCCGGCACCCCGGTCGACATCGCCGTCACCCATGAGCCGGCGGCGGCCCGGGAGACGGACGGCGCGGTCCCGCTCGTGCTGGCCGGTC
The DNA here is from genome assembly GCA_000470535.1 of Streptomyces sp. AW19M42. GTDB lineage: Bacteria > Actinomycetota > Actinomycetes > Streptomycetales > Streptomycetaceae > Streptomyces. The sequence goes on along the minus strand of CBRG010000247.1, from coordinate 2,762 downwards.
ATGTGCACCACAGGCAGAACGAGGTGATGAAGCGCGGCACCCGGCTGAAGGTCGAGGGCTCCACGGGCGGCGGCGGGCTGCGCGCCGTACAGAACAAGAAGCCGGAGCAGGTGCTCGCGTCGGTGCTCTATCTGGACCGCTCCACCCGACGCCTGCAGGCCTGGGACGAGATCACGCTGGGCGGGCTCGGCCTGACGACGGCCGAGGTCAGCCGCCATCTGCCAGAGGAGAAACCGGCCGGGGCGACGCCCTCACCTTTTCGGTTTGGCTGACACCGAAACGCACGTGTACAGTCTCCGACGTGCCCAAGGGCGCCGGTCAGGGCTTGACCGTTCTGGATCCTCAGGGTTTCAGAAGAAGCGGAACCTCTTGGGGGGAAGCGGAGTCACATGCTTCTCACGTTCCCTCGGGCGACAGATGAAGAAGCGGCTGTAACTGCAGTTCTGCCCTCATCGTCTAGTGGCCCAGGACGCCGCCCTTTCAAGGCGGTAGCACGGGTTCGAATCCCGTTGGGGGCACGCACAACCTGTGCGACACTTAGTCGCACAAAGCTTGGTCCTGTGGAGCAGTTTGGAGTGCTCGCCACCCTGTCAAGGTGGAGGCCGCGGGTTCAAATCCCGTCAGGACCGCTGCAGCCCGTACGAGCTGCGTGGCTGGGTAGCTCAGTTGGTACGAGCGATCGCCTGAAAAGCGATAGGTCGCCGGTTCGATCCCGGCCCCAGCCACCACCCGAAGGCCCCGTCCGATGGACGGGGCCTTCGTCGTGTCAGGCACCCTCCCGGTCAGCGGTGTTCGCCTCGTCCGCACCGGCAGCGGCCCGGCGGCGCACAGCCCGTACCGCGAGCACCAGCAGGACCACGGCCACCACCGCGCCCAGCAGCACCCCGTCCGGCACCTGTTCGCCGACGCCCTGGGCCCATTGCTCCACGGCGAACGACTGGTCCACGTCCAGCAGCCCGGGGAGCGCGGTCGTCCCGTCGTACACCAGGAACATGGCGCCGAGCCCGACGAAGAACAGCCCCGACAGCAGCGACGTCGTGTGCAGCTCGAAGCGGCCGAGCCGCAGGACGCGCCCGCGCAGCCAGGCCCGGCGGCCCAGCTCGAACCGTTCCCAGACCAGCGCGAGCAGGAAGAGCGGCACCGCCATGCCCAGGGCGTAGACAGCGAGCAGCAGTCCGCCGTACGCCGGGCTGCCGCTGACGGCCGCCACGGTAAGCACGCTTCCGAGGATCGGTCCCGCGCAGAAGCCGGCCAGTCCGTAGACCGCGCCGAGCGCGTAGACCGATACGGCGGTCGTGGGGCGGATCCGGCCGCTCAGCGCGGCGATCCGCCGCGAGGCGAAGCCGAGACCGACGATCTGGGCGGCGCCGAGCCCGATGATCAGCCAGCCCGCGCCGAGGACGAGGGCGTCGCGGTGGCCGTAGAAGAGCCGTCCGGCGTACGAACCCGCCGCGCCCAGCGGGACCAGGGTGGTGGCCAGGCCCGCGTAGAAGATGCCGGTCCGGGCGAGCAGCCGCGAGGCGGAGTTGATGGAGTACGCGAAGAAGGCGGGGAGCAGCAGGGCGCTGCACGGGCTGATCAGGGCCAGCAGCCCGCCGAGGAGTGCGGCGAAGTAGCCGATCCCGGCGGTCACTTCGCGGCGCCCTTGGCGTCCTCGCCCGCATCGCCGGTGATCTTCGCCCGTTTCGCCGCCTGTTCGATGGCCTGGGTGAAGGTCCGGGCCGACTGTGCCCCGGCGATCGGGCGGCCGTTGATCAGGAACGAGGGGGTGGACGTCGCGCCGATCCCGTACCCCTGTTCCTGGTCCCTGCTCACGGCGGCGGTGGCCGCCGCGCCGTCCGCGTCGGCCTGGAAGCGGTCCAGGTCGGCCACCCCGGCCTGCTGGGCGAGCGCCTTCAGCCGGTCCCTGCCGAATCCCTTCTCATTGACCCCTTCGGCGTACGCGGCACGGTGGAACTGCCAGAAGCGGCCCTGCCGCCCGGCGGCCCAGGAGGCGCGCGCCGCGGCCTCGGACTCGGCGCCGAAGATCGGGAAGTTGCGCCACTCGATGCGCAGGGTGCCGTTGTCGACGTACTTCTTCACCAGGGCGGGTTCGGTGTCCCGGGCGAACTTCGCGCAGTAGCCGCACTTGAAGTCGGCGTACTCGATGAGGACGACGGGCGCGTCAGCCCGGCCCTGCGCCAGCTTGTCACCGGCGTCGCGCCGGGCCAGCTTCGCCAGCTCGGGGTAGACGCCGGCCTCCGGGTCAGCGGTGACGTCAGCGATCGCGGCGGAGCCGGAGTCCGGGGAGTCGGGGGCGGTGGCCCGGTAGGAGACGTAGCCGAACAGGGCGGCGGCCGCGACGATCCCGGCGCCGTAGACGAGCGGCTTGCGGGACTTGGCAGTCGGCTTCCGGGGCTTCGCAGTCGGCTTGCGTGACGGCTTCGGGGTCGGCCTGGACGTGGAAATGGGCATGCGGAACTCCGGACTGGTGATGCGGGAAGAGGGAGAGGGACGGCCGGCGCGTGGCGGGCGGTCCGTCTACACCCTCAGAACGGAGAGTTCCACCGGGCCGGGCGCTGCCGCGTCGGGCCCCCGCGGTGGCATCGGCGCGGGCGTCCGGGCCGGCTCGGGTCCGGTGGCGGCGGGCAGGCCCCATTCGGCGAGGCCCGGCGCCTGGTCGTGGACCGTCCGGGCCCGGCCGGGAACGGCGGGCTCGGTGCCGTCGCGCGTTTCGTTCCTGCCGCATCCCGGAACCCCCTGCCCGCCGCCCGCCGTGTCGG
>CBRG010000246.1 GCA_000470535.1 Streptomyces sp. AW19M42 | reverse complement strand
CCTGTACTCCCCCCCCCCCCCGGGCCCCCCCCGGCCCCCCCCCGCCCCCCGGGGCCCCGCCGCGGGGGGCCGCCCCGCCGCGAAGACGCCGAACGGCGCCGCCCGCATCGCCAGACCGTCGCTCCAGGCGTGCCGGTGCTGGGCGGAGATCGGGGCGGCCAGCCCCCGGCGCAGGTTCTCCAGCGTGCCGCGCTCGCTGAAACCGGCGCCGCGGAACGGCCCCTCGTCCAGGTCCGCGATCCACAGCCGCCAGGCCCGTTCGACATGGGTCACGGTCAGCGCCGAACCGTGCCGGGCCAGCAGCAGCCCGGAGAAGATCGCGTACTCCGTGTCGTCGGTGCCCGCCGGGTCGTCGCTCACGAAGCCCTCGATCCGGCCCCAGCGGCGGCGGATCTCGGAGGGCCGCATGTTCTCCGCGGGGGCGCCCAGCGCGTCGCCGGCCGCGAGGCCGAGCAGCGAGCCCCTGGCCCGGTCGGCCGGACCGCCCCGGACGGTATCGCCGCGGACCGTTCTGCCCCGGGCCGTTCCGCCCGGGACTGTTTCGCCGGGGGCCGGCGCTCCTCGTACCGCCGCCCGCGTGCCGTCCGTCCGGGGCGCTGCCGGATTTCCTGCGATCAGCTCCATCGCGTCGACCCTTCGCTCGTACCGAGCCAGTTCTCGTACCTGTGGGATCTGTGCCACGCGGAGCCGGGACAGAGGCCGTTAACCGCTACAAAAGGGCCACTCGGATGACGGCCTTCGGACAGCAAGGCAAGCCGTACCTACCTGGTCACAGACAGTGGTAAGTACGGCCTGCCTTGCTGGCGGGGGCTGTTTTTCGTGCGTACTTTCGATGGTGCCGAACGGGGCCGGAGCGGTGAACGCCGCTCCGGGAGAAGGGGAGAGCTGTGTCCATCATCGAGACCGACGCCGTACTGCACGAGGCGCACCGGGACAACCACACCCACCGCGATGTGAACGGTGGCTGGCTGCGGCCCGCGGTCTTCGGCGCCATGGACGGTCTGGTCTCGAACCTCGCCCTGATGACCGGGGTCGCGGGCGGTGATGTCTCGCACCGCACGATCGTGATCACCGGACTGGCCGGACTGGCCGCCGGGGCCTTCTCGATGGCGGCCGGCGAGTACACCTCCGTCGCCTCCCAGCGCGAGCTGGTGGAGGCCGAACTCGACGTCGAGCGGAGGGAGTTGCGCAAGCATCCGCTGGACGAGGAGCGGGAGCTCGCCGAGCTCTACGAGTCCCGGGGCGTCGACTCCGCCCTCGCCCGCGAGGTCGCCCGGCAGCTGTCGCGCGACCCGGAGCAGGCCCTGGAGATCCACGCCCGCGAGGAGCTCGGCATCGACCCGGGCGACCTGCCCTCGCCGCTCGTCGCCGCCGTCTCCTCGTTCGGGGCCTTCGCGCTGGGCGCCCTGCTGCCCCTGCTGCCGTACCTGCTCGGCGCGGACGCGCTGTGGCCGGCCGTGCTGCTGGCCCTGATCGGCCTCTTCGGCTGCGGCGCGGTGGTGGCCCGGGTCACGGCCCGCAGCTGGTGGTTCAGCGGACTGCGACAGCTGGTGCTCGGTGGCGCGGCGGCCGCGCTCACCTACGGCCTGGGCATGCTGTTCGGCGTCGCGGTCGGCGGCTGAGCCGCTCACGCTGGTACGGGCCGGGATCGGAACCACGATCCCGGCCCGTAACGTGTGCGTCATCCGTGTGACGTACGTCCTGATCACCGCCACTGGGCGGAACGGCCTCGCACGACGTAAAATGAGACTCTATGCAGGACTACACATAAGTAGTCATTACCCGGCGGTTTCGTTTTCGCTTCCGCCGGGCATGAGCCGTAGACACCGCAGGCAACGACGCCTGCTCTCTGCGGTCTCCCGGGCGCCGATCCTCCGACTGCGACCCCCTCCACCGCCATCAGCGGTGTCCGTATGTTGGAACGAGCTATCCGCTTCTTGAGAAGCGTCCCATCATGTAATCTGCACGAAATTTCGCAGAGGGCCAACGTCGTCCCTCGGCTGCTCATATGCCACGACGACGACGGGAGAGCCGATGCGCACCGACGCCTGGTCGCCCATGGACGGTCGCCCCGCCCAGCAGGGGATGTACGACCCCCGCAACGAGCACGACGCCTGTGGCGTCGGGTTCGTGGCCACTCTGACCGGTGTGGCCGGCCACGAGCTGGTGGAGCAGGCGCTGACCGTACTGCGCAATCTCGAACACCGAGGCGCCACCGGATCCGAGCCCGACTCCGGTGACGGCGCCGGAATCCTGCTCCAGGTACCGGACGCCTTCCTGTGCGCAGAGGTTCCCTTCGACCTCCCCGAGGCCGGTGCCTACGCCGTCGGCATCGCATTCCTGCCCGCGGACGACTCCACAGCGGCCGTCCGGGGCCTTGAGGAGATCGCCGCCGAAGAGGGTCTCAAGGTCCTCGGCTGGCGCGACGTCCCGGTCACCCCCGACATCCTCGGCAAGGGCGCCCGCGCCACCATGCCCGATTTCCGGCAGCTCTTCGTCGCGGACGGCGAGAGCACCGGGATCGTCCTGGACCGCAAGGCCTTCGTGCTGCGCAAGCGCGCCGAGCGTGAGACCGGGGTCTACTTCCCGTCGCTCTCCGCCCGCACGGTCGTCTACAAGGGCATGCTCACCACCGGGCAGCTGGAGCCGTTCTTCCCGGACCTCTCCGACGCCCGGTTCGCCACCACGGTCGCGCTGGTCCACTCGCGCTTCTCCACCAACACCTTCCCGAGCTGGCCACTCGCCCACCCGTACCGCTTCGTCGCGCACAACGGCGAGATCAACACGGTCAAGGGCAACCGCAACTGGATGAAGGCCCGCGAGTCCCAGCTCGCCTCCAGCCTCTTCGGCACGGAGCAGCTGGACCGGATCTTCCCCGTATGCACGCCGGACGCCTCCGACTCGGCCTCCTTCGACGAGGTCCTGGAGCTGCTCCACCTCGGCGGCCGCTCGCTGCCGCACTCGGTGCTGATGATGGTCCCCGAGGCATGGGAGAACCACGCCTCCATGGAGCCCGCCCGGCGTGCCTTCTACCAGTACCACTCCACGATGATGGAGCCCTGGGACGGCCCGGCCTGCGTCACCTTCACCGACGGCGTCCAGGTCGGCGCGGTCCTCGACCGCAACGGTCTGCGCCCCGGCCGCTACTGGGTCACCGACGACGGACTCGTCGTGCTCTCCTCCGAGGTCGGCGTCCTGGACATCGACCCCGCCAAGGTCGTCCGCAAGGGCCGCCTGCAGCCCGGCAAGATGTTCCTCGTCGACACCGCGGAACACCGCATCATCGAGGACGACGAGATCAAGGCGTCCCTCGCCGCGGAGCAGCCCTACCAGGAGTGGCTGGAAACCGGCGAGATCGAGCTGGAGGACCTCCCCGAGCGGGAGCACATCGTCCACACGCACGCCTCCGTCACCCGCCGCCAGCAGACCTTCGGCTACACCGAGGAAGAGCTCCGCGTCATCCTCGCCCCGATGGCCCGCACCGCCGGCGAACCGCTCGGCTCCATGGGCACGGACTCCCCGATCGCCGCGCTGTCCGCCCGGCCCCGGCTGCTCTTCGACTACTTCACCCAGCTGTTCGCCCAGGTCACCAACCCGCCGCTGGACGCCATCCGCGAGGAGCTCGTCACCTCCCTGCGCTCCACGCTCGGCCCGGCCGGCAACATCCTGGAGCCGACCGCCGCGGCCTGCCGCAGCGTCACGCTGCCGTTCCCGGTGATCGACAACGACGAGCTGGCCAAGCTCATACACATCAACGCCGACGGCGACATGCCGGGCATGAAGGCCGCCACGCTCTCCGGCCTCTACCGGGTCGGCGGCGGCGGCGAGGCGCTGGCCGCGCGGATCGAGGAGATCTGTACCGAGGTCGACGCCGCCATCGAGGACGGCGCCCGCCTGATCGTCCTGTCCGACCGGCACTCCGACGCCGAGCACGCACCGATCCCCTCGCTGCTGCTCACCTCGGCCGTCCACCACCACCTCATCCGCACCAAGCAGCGCACCCAGGTGGGCCTGCTGGTCGAGGCCGGTGACGTCCGCGAGGTCCACCACGTCGCACTGCTGATCGGCTTCGGCGCCGCCGCGGTCAACCCGTACCTGGCCATGGAGTCCGTCGAGGACCTGGTCCGGGCCGGCACCTTCATCGAGGGCATCGAGGCCGAGCAGGCCATCCGCAACCTGATCTACGCACTGGGCAAGGGCGTCCTGAAGGTGATGTCCAAGATGGGCATCTCCACCGTCGCCTCCTACCGGGGCGCTCAGGTCTTCGAGGCCGTCGGCCTCGACCAGTCCTTCGTCGACCGGTACTTCAACGGCACCGCCACCAAGATCGGCGGCGCCGGACTCGACGTCGTCGCCAAGGAGGTCGCCGCCCGGCACGCCAAGGGCTACCCGGCCACCGGCATCTCCGCCTCGCACCGCGCACTGGAGATCGGCGGCGAGTACCAGTGGCGCCGCGAGGGCGAACCGCACCTGTTCGACCCGGAGACGGTCTTCCGCCTCCAGCACGCCACCCGCAACCGCCGCTACGACATCTTCAAGCAGTACACGGGCCGGGTGAACGAGCAGTCCGAGCGGCTGATGACGCTCCGCGGCCTGTTCGGCTTCACCTCGGACCGCGAGGCCATCGACATCGAAGAGGTCGAGTCCGTCTCCGACCTGGTCAAGCGCTTCTCCACCGGCGCCATGTCCTACGGCTCGATCTCCCGCGAGGCGCACGAGACCCTCGCCATCGCCATGAACCAGCTGGGCGGCAAGTCCAACACCGGCGAGGGCGGCGAGGACGCCGACCGGCTCTACGACCCGGCGCGCCGCTCCTCCATCAAGCAGGTCGCCTCCGGCCGCTTCGGTGTCACCAGCGAGTACCTGGTCAACGCGGACGACATCCAGATCAAGATGGCCCAGGGCGCCAAGCCCGGCGAGGGCGGCCAGCTGCCCGGCCACAAGGTCTACCCGTGGGTCGCCAAGACCCGGCACTCGACCCCCGGTGTCGGCCTGATCTCCCCGCCGCCGCACCACGACATCTACTCCATCGAGGACCTGGCTCAGCTGATCCACGACCTCAAGAACGCCAACCCGGCGGCCCGCATCCACGTGAAGCTGGTCTCCGAGGTCGGCGTCGGCACGGTCGCCGCCGGTGTCTCCAAGGCACACGCGGACGTCGTCCTCATCTCCGGCCACGACGGCGGAACGGGCGCCTCCCCGCTGACCTCGCTGAAGCACGCGGGCGGCCCCTGGGAGCTCGGCCTCGCCGAGACCCAGCAGACGCTCCTGCTCAACGGCCTGCGCGACCGCATCGTCGTACAGACCGACGGCCAGCTCAAGACCGGCCGCGACGTCGTCATCGCCGCACTGCTGGGCGCCGAGGAGTTCGGTTTCGCGACCGCGCCGCTCGTCGTCTCCGGCTGCGTCATGATGCGCGTCTGCCACCTGGACACCTGCCCCGTCGGCATCGCCACCCAGAACCCGGTCCTGCGGGACCGCTTCTCCGGCAAGGCCGAGTACATCGTCAACTTCTTCGAGTTCATCGCCCAGGAAGTCCGCGAGATCCTCGCCGAGCTCGGCTTCCGGACGATCGAGGAGGCCGTCGGCCACGCCGAGCTGCTCGACACCGACCGGGCGATCACGCACTGGAAGGCCCAGGGCCTCGACCTCGCCCCGCTGTTCCACGTCCCCGAGCTGGCCGACGGCGCCGTCCGCCACCAGATCGCGGAGCAGGACCACGGACTGGACAAGGCGCTGGACAACGAGCTGATCAAGCTCGCCGCCGACGCCCTGAAGGCCGACAGCGCCGAGGCCGCCCTGCCGGTCCGCGCGCAGATCGCGATCCGCAACATCAACCGGACCGTCGGCACCATGCTCGGCCACGAGGTCACGAAGAAGTTCGGCGGTGCGGGCCTGCCCGAGGACACCATCGACATCACCTTCACCGGCTCCGCGGGCCAGTCCTTCGGCGCCTTCCTCCCCGGTGGTGTGACGCTGCGCCTGGAGGGCGACGCCAACGACTACGTCGGCAAGGGCCTCTCCGGCGGCCGCGTCATCGTCCGCCCCGACCGCGGCGCCGACCACCTCGCGGAGTACTCCACCATCGCGGGCAACACCATCGCCTACGGCGCCACCGGCGGCGAACTGTTCCTTCGCGGCCGGACCGGCGAGCGGTTCTGCGTCCGCAACTCCGGCGCCACCGTCGTCTCCGAAGGCGTGGGCGACCACGGCTGCGAGTACATGACCGGCGGACACGCCGTCGTCCTCGGTGAGACCGGACGCAACTTCGCGGCCGGCATGTCGGGCGGCGTCGCGTACGTCATCGACCTCAAGCGCGACCACGTCAACGTCGGGAACCTCGGCGCCGTCGAGGAACTCTCCGACACCGACAAGCAGTGGCTGCACGATGTCGTGCGCCGCCACCAGGAGGAGACCGGATCCACGGTCGCCGAGAAGCTCCTCGCCGAGTGGGACACCGCCGTGACCCGCTTCAGCAAGATCATCCCGTCCACCTACAAGGCAGTGCTCGCCGCCAAGGACGCCGCTGAGCTCGCCGGTCTCTCCGAGCAGGAGACCACCGAGAAGATGATGGAGGCGGCGACCAATGGCTGACCCCAAGGGCTTCCTGACCACCGGCCGCGAAGCCGCCAAGACCCGCCCCGTCGACGAGCGCGTCAAGGACTGGAACGAGGTCTACGTTCCGGGCTCGCTGCTCCCGATCATCAGCAAGCAGGCCGGCCGCTGCATGGACTGCGGCATCCCGTTCTGCCACCAGGGCTGCCCGCTCGGAAACCTCATCCCCGAGTGGAACGACTACGCCTACCGCGAGGACTGGACGGCCGCGTCCGAGCGCCTGCACGCCACGAACAACTTCCCGGAGTTCACCGGGCGGCTCTGCCCCGCCCCGTGCGAGTCGGCGTGCGTGCTCGGCATCAACCAGCCGGCCGTCACCATCAAGAACGTCGAAGTCTCGATCATCGACCAGGCGTGGGACCGGGGCGACGTCACCCCGCAGCCGCCCGAGCGCCTCTCCGGCAAGACCGTGGCCGTCATCGGCTCCGGCCCGGCCGGACTCGCCGCCGCCCAGCAGCTGACCCGGGCCGGCCACACGGTCGCCGTCTACGAGCGGGCGGACCGCATCGGGGGCCTCCTGCGGTACGGCATCCCCGAGTTCAAGATGGAGAAGTCGCACATCAACCGCCGCATCGAGCAGATGCGCGCGGAGGGCACCAAGTTCCGCACCGAGGTCGAGGTCGGCAAGGACATCGACGCCGCCAAGCTGCGCCGCCGCCACGACGCCGTCGTCATCGCCGCCGGTGCCACCGTCTCCCGCGATCTGCCCGTCCCGGGCCGCGAGCTGAACGGCGTGCACTTCGCGATGGAGTACCTCCCGCTCGCCAACAAGGTGCAGGAGGGCGACCTGACGGTCTCCCCGATCACCGCGGAGGGCAAGCACGTCGTCGTCATCGGCGGCGGGGACACCGGCGCCGACTGCGTCGGCACCGCCCACCGGCAGGGCGCGCTCTCCGTCACGCAGCTGGAGATCATGCCCAGGCCCGGCGAGGACCGGAACACCAACCAGCCCTGGCCGACCTTCCCCGTGCTCTACAAGGTCACCTCCGCGCACGAGGAGGGCGGCGAGCGGGTCTACTCCGTCTCCACCACCCACTTCGAGGGTGACGAGAACGGCGACGTCCAGTCGCTGCACCTCGCCGAGGTGGAGTTCAAGGACGGGAAGCTGGAGCAGAAGCCCGGCACCGAGCGGGTCATCCCCGCGCAGCTGGTCACCCTCGCCATGGGCTTCACCGGCACCGACCAGGCCAACGGCCTCGTCCAGCAGTTCGGCGTGGAACTCGACGCCCGTGGCAACGTCGCCCGCGACGACCAGTACGCTACGAACGTGGACGGCGTCTTCGTCGCCGGTGACGCCGGCCGAGGCCAGTCCCTCATCGTGTGGGCCATCGCCGAGGGCCGCTCCGCGGCACGCGGTGTGGACCGCTTCCTCACCGGGGCCAGCGCACTGCCGGCCCCGATCCGCCCGACGGACCGTTCCATGATGGTCTGATCGCGGCACACAGACGTCCCGTACAAAGGCGTACGGAACTGAACGCGGCGCCTGCCCGTCCCCGACCGGACGATTCGGCAGGCGCCGTGGCGCGTCCCGGGCCGGGCACGCTCAGCCCGTCAGCGCCGACGTCTTGAGGACCACCAGCAGCACCAGCACCGCGAACAGCACCACACACCCGGCGGCCTGGACCGAGGTACGGCGCTCCGCCGGGGCGTACGCGTAGACCACCGTCACGAGCGCACCGGTCAGCAGCCCGCCCAGATGGCCCTGCCACGAGGTGAACCCGGCCGAGACCACCATCCACACCAGGAACCCGGCCAGGAACCTGTTCACCGCGTGCATGTCCCGGCCCAGCCGCCGGCTGATCACGTAGAAGGCCGCCGCGAGCCCGAAGACCGCGCCGGAGGCGCCCACCGAGGTGTCCAACGGCGCGATCAGGTACACCAGCACCGAACCGCCCAGCGCGGACAGCAGGTACAGCGCGAGGAAGCGGACCCGCCCCACCTGCTCCTCGACGACCCGGCCCAGGTTCCACAGCGCGTACATGTTGAAGACGATGTGCAGCACCCCGAACGGCACCGAACCGAGGGTGGACCCGCCGGGCGGCAGATGCAGGAAGGCGCCGGTCAGCAGCCGGTACCACTCACCGCCCACCACCCCGGTCACGTCGAAGCCGGGGATACCGCCGCTCTCGTAGAGGTACCTGACGCCGTCCGGACCGGTCAGTTCCGCACCCGTCATGCCGAACCGGTCCACGATCCCCGGGCGCACCAGCTCGGCCAGGTACACCAGGACGTTCAGGCCCATCAGTACACAGGTGACGAGCGGAACCGTGCTCCTGGCCACCGCCCCGCCGAAGACCGTCCGTGCCTGCCGTACCGAACGCCGCCCCTCCTTCACGCACTCCACGCAGTGGTGGCCGACCGCGGCCTCGCGCATGCAGTCGGGGCAGATGAAGCGCTCGCAACGGGTACAGCTCACATACGTCTCGTACGAGGGATGGCGGTAGCACGTGGTGATGGCGGCCTCCATGGCCGGCTCCTTCATCGGTGAACGGGCAAGAGCGGCCGGTGGGGGGCGGCGGCGATCAAGATAGCGAACCTCCGGGGAGCCCGGACCGTCAGGCCCTAGGCTCGACGTCCCTGCCCCCGTCGAGACCGGAGCACCCCCATGACCTCCGAGGCGTTCCGGATCCTGCGCGCGGCCGGCCGGGCCGCCGTCCCCTGGAAGAACGGCTGGGGAGTCACCCGCGAGATCGCCGCGTCCCCGGGACCGGCGGGCGACGGCTTCGACTGGCGGGTCAGCCTCGCGGACGTCACACAGGACGGGCCGTTCTCCGCGTTCCCCGGCGTGGACCGCACCCTGACCGTGGTGGAGGGCGCCGGGATGGACCTCATGGTGGACGGTGAGCACCACATCGTCGACGAGCCGTACTGGCCCCACGACTTCCCCGGCGACGTGGAGACCGGCGGACGGCTGCTGGCGGGCCCGGTCGTCAACCTCAACGTGATGTACCGCAGGGACCGCGCGCGGGCCGAGGTGGCGGTCGTACGCGGCACCCTGCGGCCGACGGCGCCCGAGGGCGGGGCGGTGCTGGTCGTGGCGCTGGAGGACGGCGCCGTCATCGACGGTACGGACACCGCGCTCGGCCGCTACGACGCGGTGTCGCTGCACGGCCGCGCGTCGTGCGTGCTGCGGACGTACGGGTACGCGGCGCTGATCACGCTGTCGGGACACGGGGCCGGCGGCCGGCGGACAGCCGTGGCCGGCACCTGACGGCATCCGAACGGGTGGTCCGGGACAACCGCTGAAGGAAACCGGACAGAAGCTGTCGGGTTTACGGAGTTCGATGAACCCATGACAACGAACTCCTGGGCGGACTTCCGGACCGCGGAACCCGACTTCGCCGACACCGTGCGCCAGCGCTTCGAGCAGTACAAGCACCACGTCCTGGCGACCCTCCGCAAGGACGGTTCGCCCCGGGTGACCGGCCTCGAAGTGGAGTTCCGGCTGGGCGAGCCGTTCCTCGGCATGATGCCGAACTCCCGCAAGGCAGTGGACCTGCGCCGGGACCCCCGCTTCGCCGTGCACGCCAACCCCGGCCCCGACGCCGAGATGGCGGACGGGGACGCCCGGATCTCCGGCCGGGCGGCGGAGGTGACAGAGCCCGCGGTGCTGGCCCGGTTCGTCGAGGAGGTGGCGCCGCCGGAGCCCTTCCACCTCTTCCGGCTGGAGCTGACCGAGGTGGTGCACACCGGCATCGAGGGCGGCGACACCCTGGTCCTCCGCGTGTGGCGACCCGGCCGCCCGCTGCGCTCCTTGCGCCGGGGCAACGACGAGGGCTCCCTGGCCGAACTCGCCTGAGCAGGGGCCCGGCAGGGCGCCCACGGGCCCGTAGGGCGGCGGGGGAGACGGCCGGGCGGAGAATGGTCGGGTGCCTACCAAGAAGAAGCCACAGGCGACGCCCTCCCCCGAGCGGCGCGGCGAGCTGCTCGCCACCGCCGCGGAGGTGTTCGCCGCGCAGGGATACAACGCCACGACCGTCCGCCGGATCGCGGACGCGGCCGGGATGCTCGCGGGCAGCCTCTACTACCACTTCGATTCCAAGGAATCGATGGTCGACGAGATCCTCTCCACCTTCCTGAACGAGCTGTGGGAGGGGTACGACGCGGTGCTCGACGCCGGGCTCGGCCCCAGGGAGACCATCGAGGCGCTCGTCACCGAGTCCTTCCGCGAGATCGACCGGCACCGTGCCGCCGTCGCCATCTACCAGAAGGAGTCCCAGCACCTGGCGGCCCAGCCGAGGTTCCAGTACCTCGTCGACTCCCAGCAGAAGTTCGAGAAGGCCTGGCTCGGCACCCTGGAGCGCGGCGTCGCGGACCGTGTCTTCCGTGCCGACCTCGACATCCGCCTCACCTACCGGTTCGTCCGCGACACCGTCTGGGTCGCCGCCTCCTGGTACCGGCCGGGCGGACAGCACAGCCCGGAGGAGATCGCCCGCCAGTACCTGTCGATGGTCCTGGACGGGATCGCCCTGCGCGGCTGAGGCGATCCGGAGCCGTCGCCGGTCCTCTCTTCGGCGATCTTCGAACGGCTCCGTCCCTTGCGCCCCATGGGTTCACCCGGGAAACAGCCGGCCGGCGGCGTGGCGTGTCCCACCGCTGGTCGGCAGATCGTGCTACGGTGGTCCGGTTGCAGTTTTGGTACCCATGAACTTTATGTGCGCCTGACGGGAATGCTTCCTCAGGCGCTTTATTGTTTTCCGGCTTTCTCCGGGTGGGGCTCAATGCGGCGACTTGGAATTCGTAAAGTGCGGATTTCCGGCACTGCACCTGTTTTAGGAGAATGACATGGCTACTGGAACCGTGAAGTGGTTCAACTCGGAAAAGGGCTTCGGCTTCATCGAGCAGGACGGCGGCGGCGCTGACGTCTTCGCCCACTACTCCAACATCGCCACCCAGGGCTTCCGTGAGCTCCAGGAGGGCCAGAAGGTCTCCTTCGACGTCACGCAGGGCCAGAAGGGCCCGCAGGCGGAGAACATCGTCCCGGCCTAATTGCCGGACGCGTACCTCGCAGCCGGGGCCCGCACCGTGAAGGTGCGGGTCCCGGCTTGTGCTGTCCCTGGGAATACGTACGTTCCGGGCGCCCACGGGCGCCCCGCACCGGGTGCGACGAAGCACCCCGGGTGTCCCGGGCCCCCGCGCACCGCGTGCAGCAGTCCGCATCCGCGCGGGCCCCGGCAAAGTCCCAGCAGTCCCACGTAGTTCCCAGGAATCCCCAGGAGGGCAATTCCGTATGACCCGCTCCGAACGTCAGGACCGTCCCGCCCGCAATCGCCCGTCGAGGGGGCGTGGCACGGCCCAGGCAAAGGCAACCGCACAGGGTTCCGGCAAGGGATCCGGCAAGGCGTCGCCGCGTCGCAAGGCCACGCCGCCGCAGGGTGAGTTCGCCCTGCCCGACACCATGACCCCCGCACTGCCCGCCGTCGAGGCGTTCGCCGAGCTGGACATGCCCGCCGCCCTGCTGAAAACCCTTGCCGCGCAGGGCGTCACCGACCCCTTCCCCATCCAGGGCGCCACCCTGCCGAACTCGCTCGCCGGCCGGGACATCCTCGGCCGCGGCCGCACCGGCTCCGGCAAGACCCTCGCCTTCGGCCTCGCGCTGCTGGCCCGCACCGCCGGACGGCGCTCCGAGCCGAAGGCGCCGCTCGTCCTCGTCCTCGTCCCGACCCGCGAGCTCGCCCAGCAGGTCACCGACGCGCTGACGCCCTACGCCACCTCGGTCAACCTGCGGATGGCCACCGTCGTCGGCGGGATGTCGATCAGCAAGCAGTCCGGCACCCTGCGCCGCGGCGCCGAGGTGCTCGTCGCCACGCCTGGCCGGCTCAAGGACCTCATCGAACGCGGCGACTGCCGCCTCGACCAGGTCGCCATCACCGTCCTCGACGAGGCCGACCAGATGGCCGACATGGGCTTCATGCCGCAGGTCGTCGCCCTGCTCAAGCAGGTCGAGCCGGACGGGCAGCGGATGCTCTTCTCCGCGACCCTGGACAAGAACATCGACCGGCTGGTCAAGATGTTCCTGACCGACCCCGTCGTGCACTCGGTCGACCCGTCCGCCGGTGCCGTCACCACCATGGAGCACCATGTGCTCCACGTGCTCGACGAGACCGACAAGAAGGCCGTCGCCACGAAGATCGCCGCCCGTGAGGGCCGAGTGATCATGTTCGTCGACACCAAGCGCGCCGCCGACCGCTTCGCCAAGCGGCTGCTCGCCAGCGGTGTCCGGGCCGCGGCCCTGCACGGCGGCCGCTCGCAGCCGCAGCGCAACCGGACCCTGGACCAGTTCAAAAACGGCCAGGTCACGGCGCTCGTCGCGACGAACGTGGCGGCGCGCGGCATCCATGTCGACGACCTCGACCTGGTCGTCAACGTGGACCCGCCCACCGACCACAAGGACTACCTCCACCGCGGCGGACGCACGGCGCGCGCCGGGGAGTCCGGCAGCGTCGTCACGCTGGTGCTGCCCGAGGAGAAGCGGGAGATGACCCGGCTGATGCAGGACGCGGGCATCGCGCCGCACACCACCCGGATCAAGTCCACCGACGAGGAGCTCGCCCGGATCACCGGCGCGCGTGAGCCGTCCGGCATCGCCATCGTGGTCGAGATCCCGCAGCCGACCCAGCCGAAGCCGCGTACGCGGTCCGGTTCCACCGGGTCCGGTGCGGGTACCGGCGGCGGTTTCCGCTCGGGCACGCGTGGGCGCGGCCGGCGCGGATCCGGTGCCGGAGGCGCCGGCACGGGCACCGGGGGAGCGGGTCGCTCCGGCGGCTCCGGCCGCAGCGGTGCGCCTGCGCGCGGGCGCCGCGCGGCGTAGCGGTACGTTCGCCACTTGAGCCCGTCCGGCGATCGAGTACGGAAGCAGTGCCCGGGACCACCCGGCTGACGCTCCGTCCTCAATCGCCGGACGGGATTGTTCGTGCCGCCCCCAGCCGTGCCAGGACGTCCGCGCCGAACGTCCGGCGCAACGGATCACCCGCCGCACACCACGCGGCCGCCGCCTGCCGGGTCTCCTCGTCGCCGCGCTCGCGCAGCGCCTCCGCACAGGCGTGCCAGTTGTCCAGGTCCGGGCTCCCGGAGCGCAGCGCCCGCCGGGCCAGTTCCTCGAACGGGGCAAGCAGCCCCAGCTCGTTCTCCAGGAGCGTGGCGATCGCACCGTGCCCCGTCTGCTGGTCCTGGCCCGCGAACGGATCCCCGTTCCCCCGCACCAGCTCGACCGTCAGCGTCTCCCCGCCGTCGACGACGGCACGGCGCACCGATACGCGGTGCGCGTCCGTGTCCCCGTACGCCTCCAGCAGTCCGCCGCGCATCTCCTGTTCGAGGTCCACGTCCAGCATCCGGCGTGCCTCGCCGAGTGCCTCCTCCAACGCCCCCTCAGGTGCTCCCGCACCGTGGCGCAGCAGCGCCCGGACGGTTTCGAGGGAGCCCCTGCGGGCGGCCAGGAAGAGCGGTGCCTCGCCCTCCGGCCCCGGCAGACAGGGGTCGGCGCCATGGGCGAGCAGGGTGCGCGCGGTCCCCGCGTGGCCGAGACCCACCGCCCAGCGCAGCGCCGTGAACCCGAACTGCTCGCGCAGATCCGGCCGGGCGCCGGCCGACAGCAGCGCCTCGACCACCTCGGTGTGACCCCCGCACGCCGCCCCGCAGATCGGCAGGTCGCCCGATTCCGGACCACAGGCCCGGTCCGGGTCGGCGCCCGCGGCGAGGAGCAACCGCACCACGCCCGGCCGGTCAGAGACCGCGGCCAGATAGAGCGGGCTCGCGCCGCTCTCGTCGGACGACTCCGCGGGCGCACCGGCGCGGAGCAGCCGTACGACGGCGTCCTCGCCCTCGTACACGGCCTCGAACAGGCTCTGCCCGTCCGCCGCCGCGTCCGCCCACGTCATCGGGTCTTCTGCCACATTTCGACTGTAATACCTTTCGCGCCAAGGCCCGTTGCGGGCGGCGGCTCAGGTCGTGCAGTCCAGCACCGTGCGGCACAGCGCGCACCTGGCCCGCACCCGGCCGCGCACCGGCACCCTGTTGCGCTGATGGCAGGTCGGGCACGCGAAGGCGACCCGCAGCCCGTCCCGGCCGGTCTCGAACGCGTACGGGGGCTCGGGCCCCGGGGCCGCAGCCGCACCGGGATGGTCCTGGGCGTACCGCCGGTCCTTGGCGTACCGGCGCCGGCCCGCCCAGCCGGCCGCCGTCAGCGGCGGCTGCAGACTCTCGCGCAGGGCCTGCGCCCGGCCCTTCGTGTACGCGGTGTAGGCCTGCGGACTGGTGAACCAGGGCGAGGGGTCCTCGTCGAAGGCGAGAGCCCGCTTGGCCAGTACGTACCCGAACTCCTCCGGGGTGAGGTAGCCCAGCTTCTGGCTGGAGGTGGCGTCCTCCCGGAACGCGTCCAGCAGCAGCCAGCCCGCCCCCAGATAGGCGGCCGCGGTGTCGGTGAGGATCTCGTTGTCGCGGGTCCCCGGGAACTGGAGGTCCAGCCGGTGCAGCAGCACGTGCATGACCTCGTGCGACAGCGCGGCCCCGATGTCCCTGCGGTGGGTGCGGAACCGGTCGTTGAGCTCGATGAAGTACTCCGGACCGGCCGCGAGTTCGACACTTCCCGCATGCTCCATCGCACGGAACGCCACGACCATACGGGCGTCCGGCAGACGCAGGTGCTGCACCATCGCCCGCGCCACGCGCTGCGCGCCGAGATGCAGATCGTCCGCGTCCGCGAAGGCGGCGTCGGCGGGCAGCAGGCTCGGCGCGAAGCGGTGCACACCGTCGTACGACAGCCGCCGGTACAGCGCGGTGACCGCGGACCGGACGGTGGCCAGGTGCGGGAAGCCGTGCACCACCGGGCTGCCGTGGGGGCTGTCGCTCACACCCTCACCCCCGTCCGTGCCACTCGGCTCCCGCCCACAGTAGCGGGACGGGCGCCGGGCGGCTCCTAGGGCCCGTCGTCCCCTGATCCACCGGGGATGACGGGACAGCCCTAGACGGTGCCCGCCGCGTTCCGCGACGGCAGCCCCGGACCCAGCTCCGCGTACGGCGCGCCCGCGTCCTCCACCTCCAGCACCCACACCTCGTTGCGCCCTTCCCGGAGCACCGGACCCGGTACGTACAGCGTGTGCTGCGGGCCCGTCGACCAGTACCGCCCCAGGCAGAACCCGTTCACCCAGACGAATCCGCGCGTCCAGCCCGGCAGTTCGAGGCCCGCGTGCCCGGTGCCGCCGGCGTCCGCGAGCTCGAAGGAGCCCCGGTACAGGCCGCCGCGCCCGGATCCGTCGAGCGGGACGAACGGGACACCGGCCACCGCCGCCGCATCCTCGAACGCGTCCAGCCGCAGGGCCCGCGCCCGTACGCCGTGCAGGAACTGCCGTTCGTGCAGCACGCCCCCGGTGATCCCCTTGGCCTCACCGAGGCGCGGCCCGTAGTTGACCCGGCCCAGCGACTCGACCCACAGCTCGACCTCGGCGGGGCCGGCCACCGGCTCCTCAAGCGTTCCGTCCTCCTCACTCAGGACGCCCCGGCGGACACCGTCCACGTACACCACCGCCCGGTCCCGGAGGCCCGACACCCCCAGGGCGTACGGCCGTCGGGGACCCGGCACGCCGACCCGGTAGCGCACCAGGCCGCGGTCGACGCCCAGTTCCTCGAACGTGGGCGGAACACCGGACTCCGGCTGCTCCTCGTCCCCGAGCGCCTCCATCACGTCCTGGAGCGGCGCCCAGTCGGTCAGCTCCGCCCGCAGCGGTCCGGCAAGCCCGGCGGGCTCCGGCGGCAGCTCCGGCAGCGGCCCGTCCGCGTACCGGGCGAGGACCTTCCGGAACAGCCAGAACTTCTCCGTGGGCCGCCCGTACTCGTCGACCGGCGCGTCGTAGTCGTACGACGTCACCGTCGGCTGGAGCTCCTGGTCCTGGAGCGGGCCCCCGCGGTTGGCGCCCGCCCAGCCGCCGAAGTTCGTCCCGCCGTGCGCCATGTAGATGTTGACCGACGCCCCGCACTCCAGGATCTCCCGCAGCGCCTCCGCGGCCCGCGCCGGATCACGTACGACCGACGGGGCACCCCAGTGCTCGAACCAGCCGCACCAGAACTCCATGCACATCAGCGGGCCCCCGTCCCTGTGACGCCGGAGCACCCGGAACGCCTCGCGCGCCCCGGAGCCGAAGTTCGCCGTGGCCAGCAGACCGGGCACCGAACCGCCCGTCAGCATGTGGTCCTCCGGCCCGTCGGAGGTGAACAGCGGCACACTCACCCCGTACTCGACGAGCATCGCGGCCAGCTGCCGCAGATAGTCCAGGTCGGTGCCGTAGCTGCCGTACTCGTTCTCCGCCTGGACCATGATCACCGGGCCGCCGCGGTCGATCTGCCGCTCCACGACCTGGGGCAGGAGTTCGGCGAACCACCGCCGTACCGCGTCCAGATAACCGGCGTCGCGGGTCCGCACCCGCCGGCCGTACCGCCCGGTCACCCAGACCGGCAGACCACCGTTCTCCCACTCCGCGCAGATGTACGGCCCCGGGCGGACGATCGCCCAGAGGCCGGCCCGCCCGGCCGCGTCCAGGAACCGGCCGAGCGCCGCCACGTCCCGGAACCGGCCTGGCGACGGCTCGTGGAGATTCCACGGCACGTATGTCTCGACGCAGTTCAGACCCATCGCCCGCAGCATCGACAGCCGGTGATCCCACTGCGCCTCGTGCACCCGGAAGTAGTGCAGGGCACCCGACAGCAGCCGCACGGGCCGCCCGTCGAACCGGAAGTGGTCGTCGTCGCCCACCGTGAAGTCAGCCATCGTGCTCGTACTCTCCTGTGCGGGCGGTCCCGGAACGCCGTGCTCCGCGACCGGGTACGGCCGGAACGCGGCACGTGTGACGGAGCGGGCGAACCCGGGAGGAATGTCGCGACCCAGCCTCGCCCTCTGGCGTGCGGCCGGTCCATGGACAAAGATCATTGCTGTTTGGACGCAGCGCCGCTCAAGAGAGACGCTGTCGGAAGCGACACATCACCGGCGCCGCACGACGCGAGAACGGGGGAGCGAAGGCCGATGTACCACACCTGGATGCGCTTCTTCACCCCGAGCCCGCTCCACCACCGCCTCGGCCTGGTCTGCCTCGGGGTGGGCCTCCAGCACGGCGCGCTGCCCACCGTCGGCCCCCGCACCCTGGACCACCACGTCGCCGTCGTCATCAACTCCGGCAGCGGATGGTTCGCCGGGCCCGACGGGCGGCGGACGCCGGTCACCGGACCCAGCCTGATCTGGCTCACCCCCGGCACCCCGCACCACTACGGCGCCGACCCCACCACCGGCTGGGACGAGAGCTTCGTCGACTTCACGGGCCCCGCCACCACCACGTACACCGAACTCGGCTACATCGAGCCGGACCGCCCCCTCGTCCCCCTCTCCGACACGGCGGCACCCCGGGCCGCCATCGGCCGGATGGTCCGGGCGGCGCGCCGCGGCAACCCGCTGCTCGAAGTGGAGACGGGCGCCGCCGTCCACGAACTGCTCGTCGCGCTGCGCCGGGCCCGCGCCGACGTCAGCCCCGACGGGGACCCGGTGCTCCAGGCCATGGCCCGGGACGCGTTCCAGCCGCTCTCCGTCGCCGAGCACGCCGCACGGCACGGGATGACCGCCGCCGAGCTGCGCACGGCCGTCCGGCGGGGGGCGGGGTGCAGCCCGAAGGACTACCTCCTCGGCATCCGGCTCGGCCGCGCCAAGGAGCTCCTCGCCACCAGCGATCTGCCGGTCGCGGCCGTCGCCCGCCGCGTCGGGTACGACGATCCGGCCTACTTCTCCCGGCTGTTCGCCCGCCGGGTCGGCACCGCACCGGTCCGCTTCCGTGAGCAGCAGGGGCGCAGTGTGCCGGGCGGCTGGAGCGACCGGGTGCCGGACCCCGACCACCCGCCGACGATCACTCCGTAGTCCGCCGCGCCGCACAGGCTCTAAGCTCGATGACCATGACCACGAGCAACATCGACGATTCCGTAGGCGCCGAGCTGAACCGGCTGCGAGAGAGCATCGACAACATCGACGCGGCTGTCGTCCACATACTGGCCGAGCGCTTCAAGTGCACCCAGCAGGTTGGTCACCTCAAGGCCACCCACCAGCTTCCCCCGGCCGATCCGGCCAGAGAGTCCCGCCAGATCGCCCGGCTGCGGCAGCTGGCGGAGAGCGCCCACCTGGATCCGGCTTTCGCCGAGAAGCTGCTGAACTTCATCGTGGCCGAGGTCATCCGCCACCACGAGCGCATCGCGGAGGAATCCGCGCACGGCGCGAACGCCGACGCCGAGGCCTGAGCACCCCCACGGGGGCCCGCCGCCCCGGCACATCCCAGCCCGCCCGGCGACTGAGGAACATCCCCGCGCCCAGGGCGTTTTTTGGAAGTCCCGACTGCCCCGCGGCGTCCGGGCGGACGGTGCTCCTTTCGAAACACGCCCTACGGGACAGCCCTTAGGTACCGGCGCCCCCTTGGAGCGCCGGTGCCCTAGCACCGGAACCCGCTCAGCCCGCCGCGAACCCGCCCGCATCCCGCACACCGCATACGGCAGCATGGGGACATGTCCGTACTGATGCGCGACGAAGCGCAGACCAGAGCCCAGTTCCTCGACGTACAGCGGTACACGGTCGACCTCGATCTGACCGTGGGGGAGGAGACCTTCGACTCCCGTACCCTCATCCGGTTCACCGCCCGCACGGAGGGCGACACCTTCGTCGAGATCAAGCCCGCCACCCTGCGCTCCATCAGCCTCGACGGGCACCCGCTCGACCCCGCGGACCTCGACGGCAACCGCTTCCCGCTCACCGCCCTGACCAGCGGCGAACACGAACTGCGCGTCGACGCCACCATGCGCTACTCCCGGACCGGCGAAGGCATGCACCGCTTCACCGACCCCACCGACAACGAGACGTACGTCTACACCCAGCTCTTCATGGAGGACGTCCAGCGCGTCTTCGCCGCGTTCGACCAGCCCGACCTCAAGTCCGTCTTCGCGCTCACCGTCACCGCCCCCGAAGGCTGGACCGTCCTCGGCAACGGCATCACCGAACACACCGGCGACGGCCGCTGGACCCTCGCCCCTACGCCGCCCATCTCCACCTATCTCGTCGCCGTCGCCGCGGGCCCCTGGCACTCCGTGACCACCGAACACGCCGGACTGCCCTTCGGCATCCACTGCCGCGCCTCCCTCGCCCCCCACCTCGACGCCGACGCCGACGAGATCCTCGACATCACCCGGGCCTGCTTCGACCGGTTCCAGGAGAAGTTCGACGAGCCCTACCCGTTCGACTCCTACGACCAGGCCTTCGTCCCCGAGTTCAACGCGGGCGCCATGGAGAACCCCGGCCTCGTCACCTTCCGCGACGAGTTCATCTACCGCTCAGCCGTCACCGACACCGAGCGCCAGACCCGCGGCATGGTCATCGCCCACGAGATGGCCCACATGTGGTTCGGAGACCTCGTCACCCTCGCCTGGTGGGACGACATCTGGCTCAACGAGTCCTTCGCCGAGTACATGGGCTACCAGACCCTCGCCGAAGCCACCGGCTACACCGACACCTGGGTCGACTTCGGCGTCGCCCGCAAGGGCTGGGGCTACGACGCAGACCAGCGCCCCTCCACCCACCCCGTCGCCCCCGACCCGGCCGCCGTCCCCGACACCGCCTCCGCGATGCTCAACTTCGACGGCATCTCCTACGCCAAGGGCGCGTCCGCCCTGCGCCAGCTCGTCGCCTGGCTCGGCGAGAAGGACTTCCTGGCCGGCATCAACACCCACTTCGCCCGCCACAAGTTCGCCAACGCCACGCTGGCCGACTTCATCGACAACCTGGCATCCGCCACCGACCGCGACGTCCACGCCTGGGCCGACCAGTGGCTGCGCACCACCGGAGTCGACACCCTCACCCCGCACATCACCGAAGCCGACACCACCTGGTCCCTCACCGTCGGCCAACAGGGCTCCCGCCCCCACCGCATCACCGTCGGCACCTACGACCACGCCATCGACACCCAGTCCGGCCCCGACCGGCTCGTCCCGCGCGACCGCTTCGACATCGGCATCCCGCAGGACGACGCCCCCACCACCCGGCCCGGCCGCCGCCCCGCCCTCGTCGTCCTCAACGACGGCGACCTCACCTACGCCAAGGTCCGCCTCGACCCGGACTCCTGGAACACCGTCCTGCGCAGCCTCTCCGGCATCCCCGACGCACTCACCCGAGCCGTCATCTGGAACACCGCCCGCGACATGGTCCGCGACGGCGAACTCGCCCCCACCACCTACATCGAAACCGCCCGCACCCACCTCCCGCACGAAACCGACCTCGCACTCCACCAGGGCGTCCTCGCCTTCGCCACCACCCAGATCGCCGGACGCTACCTCGGCCCCGACGACCGCCCGGCCGCCCTCACCACCCTCACCGCCCTGTGCCGCGACCTCATCCGCCGCACCGAGGACGGCAGCAACCCCGGCCTCCGCCTCATCGCCGTACGCCACCTCATCGACGCCGCCAGCCAGCCCGACGCCATCCAGGGCTGGCTCACCGAAGGCACCGTCCCCGGCGGACCCGAACTCGACGCGGAACTGCGCTGGCGTGCCCTCACCCGCCTCGCCGTCCTCGGCGCCGTCGACGAGACGGCCATCGCCGCCGAACTCGACCAGGACCCCAGCGCCACCGGACAGGAAGGCGCCGCCCGCTGCCGCGCCGCCCTGCCCACCGCTGAGGCCAAGGCCGCGGCCTGGAAGGCCATGTTCACCGACGACAGCCTCTCCAACTACCTCTTCATTGCCGTCGCCCAGGGCTTCTGGCAGCCCGAACAGGCCGACCTCGTCAGCGCGTACGTACCCCGCTACTACCCCGAGGCGACCCAGCTCGCCGTCCGCCGAGGACCCGCCATCGCGGAGGCCGCCGGACGCTACGCCTTCCCCGCGTACGCCGTCGACGCCCACAGCCTCCACCTCGGCGAACAAGCACTCACCGACCAGGCCCTGATCCCCGCGCTGCGCCGCAAGCTCGCCGACCAGATCGACGACCTGCGCCGCGCCCTCGCCGTCCGCGACGCCCACTGACCGGACCGACGAACCCGCACCACCCGTGCCCGGCCGCCCTCACCCCGAGGACGGCCGGGCACGGCCCGTGGCGCGCCGGACAGGCTGCCGGGCCGAGCCCGCGAAGCCTCGTCCGGTGACGCACATCACAGGAACCCGCCGGTCCGGTCGGACATTTATCCACGTGACTCACTCAACCCCCGCCCGTCTGCGCGAAGGCGACCCGGCCGCGCTCGCCGAGGCGTTCCGGGAGCACGCGGACGCCGTGTACCGCCATGCCCTGTGGTCCACCGGCAACTGGTCCACGGCCGAGGACGTCGTCTCCCTCACCTACCTGGAAGCGTGGCGCTCGCGCGAGCGGCTGCGCCCGGAGACCGACAGTCTGCGCCCGTGGCTGCTGGGCATCGCCACCAACGTTTCCCGCAACACGGCCCGTTCGGCCCGGCGGCACCAGAGAGCCCTGGCCCGGATGGAGCGCTCGGACACCGTCCCGGACTTCGCCGAAGAGGTGACCGGGCGGCTGGCGGACGCCGAACAGCTGGCGGCGGCCAAGGCGGCGCTGGAGGGGCTGCGGCGCACCGAGCGCGAGGTCTTCACCCTGTGCGTCTGGGGCGGGCTGGACTACGCGTCCGCCGCCGAGGCCCTGGGCATACCCGTCGGCACCGTGCGCTCCCGGCTGTCCCGCGCCCGCGCCAAGCTGCGCGACTCCGTGAAGCACCAGGCCGCCCCGCGCGACGGCACACGGAGCGCCTCCGGCCGGGAACTCCCCGGAGGCGGCGGACAAGTACAGCACGTAGACAGCATTCTGGCTCGAACCACCCAGGAGAACCTCGCATGAACGCCCTGTTCCGGCACCGTTCCGGCGCTGCCGCCCCCTCCTCCCGTCCGGCGTCCCAAGACCGCGCCGAGCTCGCCGCACTGCGTGAGATGGTCCCGCACCCCGGCGCCCCCCGGCTCTCGCCCACCCGTCACGCGGAGCTCGAAGCGCACCTGATGAACGAGGTCAACCTCGAAGCGCGCCTGATGAACGCGGTCAACGACACGGCCGCCACGTCCGACGCCGCGAAGTCCTTCAAGCCCACCAAGTCCCGGTCCGCCGTTGGCCGCGCCTCGTCCTTCGGCCGGCTGACGCCCGGCCGGTCGATGTCCCTCGGGGTGGCCGCCGCCGTCGTCGCGGCGACCGTGGCGGGGTTCGCCGTCACCGGCAGCAGCGGTCAGACGGCCGTCGCCGCACCCGCCCCGCTCAAGGTGGAGAGCTCCCGGGCCACCGTGCCGCTCGCCACCGTCGCGAAGCGGGCGTCGGCCCTCGCCGGCTCCGATGGCGCCGCGCGCAGAGGAACCCACCGCCGTGAGTGGGCGATGGGGATGTGGGACGACGGCAAGCACAAGCCGGAGCAGATGCCGGTGACCGAGTCCCGCGACCGCTACAACGCCGACGGCAGCGGTGAGGCGCAGGACATCGTGGACGGCCGGGTCGTCCACCGCACGCACCTGCCGGCAGGTGCGTGGGAGAAGTTCGCCTCCTACGTGAGCACGCCCCCGACCACCGTCGGCGGCCTCGCCGACTACCTGGCGAAGGAGAACCCCGACACCCGCGGCAACGCGTACTGGACGGTGGACTCCGTCGAGGCGCTGCTGCGTGAGTGGACGCCGGGCCCCGCCCAGACGGCCGCGATCGACGGCCTGCTCGCCGAGCAGTCCGGGCTGCGCGCCATCGGTGCGGTCAAGGACCGTGCGGGGCGACGGGGCCAGGCGTACGCCGCGGACTTCAAGGGGACGGTGCGGTGGACGATCATCCTCGACGAGCACACCGGACGCATCCTGGGCACGGAGCTCTCCAGCATCAAGACCGACCCCAAGATGCAGCTCAAGCCCGGTGACGTCGAGCAGTACGACGCCTACCTGGACTGAGGCCGCACACCCGGTCACAGCCAGGGCCGCGCGCCCCGGGTCCCGCACGTCACGTCGGTACGGGACCCGCGGGGGTCCTCAGCGGGGACCGACCGCGGCGGCCTCCACATGGGCGAGCTGGGCGGCGAGCAGCTCCACGAACGCTTCACGGCGGTCCACGCCGAGAGGGCGGACGTCGCGGGCGAAGTGCGACAGGGCGGGGAAGCGCCCGGGATCCGCGCCGAGCACCGCGACGCGGAACAGCTCCATGCCCTGGTCGTACTCCTGGGGGGTGATCGTGCTGACCCCGGCCTCCGAGGCGACCAGCGCGGAGATGAGGACCGCGATCCGGTGATAGTGCGCCGGGATCTCCTCGTCGGGCAGGCCCGAGGCCCGCAGGTCCTGCAGCACCGCTTCCATCACCAGCCGGGAACCGGTGCCGCTCGACGCGTAGCGCCCCCAGACCGCGGCGAGCTGGGGCTGCTGGCCGAAGGCCTCTCTCAGCCTCAGGCCCAGCGCGGTGATGCGCTGCTTCCAGTCGCCCTCGGGGCGGTAGCCGTCCATGGCGGCCAGCAGGATCCGGTCAGCGACCGCGCGCAGCAGTTCGGTCTTGCTGCGGAAATGCCGGTAGAGGCTGGAGGAATCGGTCCCGAGAACCGCGGCCAGCTTGCGCACGCTGAACGACTCGGCATCACCCGTGCGGAGCAAATCCGCCGCCGCATCCAGGATCTCCTCGGTCGACCAGCGCCTTCTCCCTGCCATCCCGTTCCTCTCGTCGGCTCCCAGCCTAACTTACGCACTTGGTGTTGCACGCACCGCGTGCATAATGGGTGCATGGGCCTGCCGAGCAGCCGGCAGCGGACCCCCGCCCTGCCCTCGTGCCCTGTTAACCGGGCAGGGCAACCGATGCGGACGGTCACCCCCGGGACTACGAAAGGACGCACGTCGTGAGGAACGCACTGGACCCCGCGGAGCTGGACACCGCCATCGGACACGTCCACCGCGCAGGAATTCCAGGCCTGTTCGCCGAAGTACGGGACGGCGACCAGGTCTGGCGCGGCGCCGCCGGGGTCGCTGACACGGCCACCGGACGCCCCGTCACCGCCGACATGCGCCACCGCGTCGGCAGCATCACCAAGACCTTCACCGCCGCTGCCGTGCTGCAACAGGTCGACAGCGGACGGATCGGCCTCGACACACCGATCGGCCGGTACCTCCCGGCGCTGGTTCCCGGCGAACGCGGCGAGGCGATCACCGTCAGGATGCTGATCAACCACACCAGCGGCCTCGCCGGATACCTCCCCTACGCCTACCCCTCCCTCAAGGGATTCCCCGACGCCGCGGAGACCCGGCCGGAAAGCCTGGACGACAACCGGTTCACCCGGTTCCACGCCGCCGAACTCATCGAGATGGGAGTCGGCGCACCCGCCACCGGCGCCCCGGGCAGCACACCGGGCATCTACTCCAACACCAACTACCTGCTCCTCGGCGAACTCCTGGAACACGTCACCGGCACCACGGCCCAGCAGTGCATCACCCGGAACGTCATCGAACACGCCGGACTCCGGAACACCGAACTCCCCACCGGACCCCACATCGCGGGACCGCACTCGCAGCTCTACGAGGCGTGGTTCGGCATGATCGACCCACCGCGCGACTACAGCGTCTTCGACATGTCGTGGGTGGGGCCGGCGGCCGGACTGATATCGACCGTCACCGACCTCAACCGCTTCTACGGCCTGCTCCTGGCCGGCGAGATCGTCAGCCCGGCATCGCTGGCCGAGATGCGACGCACCGTCCCGGTCCTCTCCCAGGAGGGAAAGACGATCGCCTACGGCCTCGGCCTGTACCCGACAAAGGCCCCGGGCCAGGCCACCTTCTGGGGCCACGGCGGCTCGGCCTGGGGTGCCGGAGCCCTGACCACGACCCGTGCCGACGGCAACCGGCAGATGTCCCTCGCGCTGAACCTGCAGAGGTGGAACACCCTCGACCCCTCCGGCAAGCCGCGGCCCCACCCCATCGACGGCGCGCTCGCGGCCTTCTGCCGCCTGGCGATGTACGGCTGACCGAACCGGAGGAACACTCCCGCCCCCGCAGACACGATCGGGCCCCGGAGGAACACTCCCGCCCCCGCAGACACGATCGGGCCCCTGGCGAACGCGACCGGGCGCCCGATCGTCCGCGTTCCGGCGACGTACGCCGATCGTCCGCGTTCCGGCGGCGCCCCCGCCGCGGCCACCACCGAAACCGCCTCCAGCAGCCCGCGAACAGCCGGGACCACACCCGCACGCACCCATATCACCCGCACCGCCACCACCCCGCCCCCCTCGCACACGCATCCCCCTTTCGAGTTCAGATCACCGCGCTCACCGGCCACGCCACCCAAAACCCGGACAAGCTGGGATGTCCACCCATGCGCTCCGAAGGGCCACCACCTCCATGCCCATCCCGCCCCTCGCCGGAGGCACCACCGGCCCCGCCGCCCTGCGCCCGCTTATCGACACCGTGCTCACCGCACTCCACGACGGCGCCCGCCGACGAGACGGCCCCCTCCCCGCAGGCGGCCCCGACACCGTCACCCCCCAGCTGCGCACCGCCCTGCGCCCCGTCATCCCCGACCAGGGCACCGGCGCCCACCACGCACTCACCACCCTCATCGGCGCCCTCACCGAAGGCGCCGCAGATCCCGCAGACCCGCTCTGCGCGGCACACCTCCACACCCCGCCCCTCGCGCTCGCCGCAGCAGCCGACCTCGCCGCCTCGGCCCTCAACCCCTCCATGGACTCCTGGGACCAGGCCCCCGCCGCCTCCGCCCTGGAAGCCGACCTCACCACCGCACTCGCCGCCGAGGTCTACCCCCACCGCACCGCACCCGACGCCCTCGTCACCACCGGCGGCACCGAAGCCAACCAACTCGCGCTGCTCCTAGCCCGCGAACGCCACGGCCCCGTCCAGACCGTCAGCGGCGCCAACGCCCACCACAGCATCACCCGCGCCGCCTGGCTCCTCGGCCTCCCCGCACCCCTCACCATCCCCGCCCCCACCGGCGTCATGGACCTCACCGCCCTGGACGACACCCTCACCCGCCTCCACGAGCGGCCCGGAGGCACCCCCGTCCTGGTCACCGCCACCGCAGGTACCACCGACACCGGCCAGATCGACCCCCTCGCCGAGATCGCGGCCCTCTGCGCCACCCACGGCGCCGAACTCCACATCGACGCCGCCTACGGCGGCCCCCTCCTCTTCAGCCCCACCCACCGCAACAAGGTCCACGGCCTCGACCGCGCCCACAGCGTCACCCTCGACCTGCACAAACTCGGCTGGCAACCCGCCTCGGCAGGCATCCTCGCCGTCCCGCACCACCACCACCTCGACGCCCTCCACCACCACGCCCCCTACCTCAACGCCGACGACGACACCGAAGCCGGCCTCCCCGACCTCCTCGGCCGCTCCCTGCGCACCACCCGCCGCCCCGACGCGCTCAAGATCGCCGTCACCCTCCAGGCGCTCGGGCGCACCGGACTGGCCGACCTCATCGACCGCACCTGTGCCGCCGCCCACCAACTCGCCGACCTCGTCATCAAAACCCCCGCCATCGACCTCTACGACCACCCCACCATCTCCACCGTCCTCTTCCGTCCCACCGACGCCACCGACCACACCATCGCCACCATCCGCCGCACCCTCCTCACCCGCGGCCACGCCGTACTCGGCCGCACCCGCGCCAACGGCCGCCTCTGGCTCAAGGCCACCCTTCTCAACCCCCACACCACCCCCCACGACCTCCGCGAACTGCTCGACCTCGTCACCCACCTCGCCACAGAGATCTCAGAGAACACGGAGATCTCAGACACCGCAGAGACCACGGAAGGCAGCACCCCCCGATGACAGCCCGGCCACCCAGGCCCGACCGGCCCGCACCCGAGACCGACCAGCCCCACGACCTCGTCGGCATCGGCATCGGCCCCTTCAACCTCTCCCTCGCCGCCCTCGCCCACGGCATCCCCGGCAGCCCCCGCCCCCTCGCCGCCGCCTTCTACGAACAACGCCCCGCCTTCCACTGGCACCCCGGCCTCCTCATCGACGGCGCCAGCCTCCAGGTCCCCTTCCTCGCAGACCTCGTCACCCTCGCGGACCCCACCAGCCCCTGGACCTTCCTCAACTACCTACGCACCCGCGACCGGCTCTTCCCCTTCTACTTCGCCGAGCGCTTCCACATCCAACGCGCCGAATACGACGCCTACTGCCGCTGGGTCACCGAACAACTCCCCGGCCTCCACTTCGGCCACCAGGTCGACGCCATCCGCTGGAACACCGAACGCGCCCTCTTCGAAGTCGACTTCACCCAACTCGACGCCCACGGCGAAGCCGAAGCACTCGGCCGCACCCACACCCGCCACATCGCCCTCGGCGTCGGCACCGAACCCCACATCCCCGAACCCCTCAAACCCCTCGCCGAAGCCGGATCAGTCCCCGTCATCCACTCCGCCGACTACCTCCACCACCGCGAACGACTCCTCAACGCCGAACACATCACCGTCATCGGCTCAGGCCAGTCCGGCGCCGAGATCTTCCTCGACCTGCTGCGCGCCCGCCCCGCCGGACACGAAAAACTCCACTGGCTCGCCCGCACCCCCGCCTTCGCACCCATGGAGTACTCCAAACTCGGCCTCGAACACTTCACCCCCGACTACACCCGCTACTTCCACGCCCTCCCCGAACCCGTACGCGACGAACTCGTCCCCCACCAATGGCAACTCCACAAGGGCATCGACCACGACACCATCACCGCCATCCACGAAGAGCTCTACCGCCGCACCCTCCACGGCGGCTGGCCCGACGCCACCCTCACCCCCGGCGTCTGCGTACGCACCGCGGGCCGCGTCGCCACCACCCGCGTCGAACTCCACCTCGAACACATCCAGCAAGGCACCCGCTCCCGACTCACCACCGACGCCGTCGTCCTCGCCACCGGCTACCGCGAACGCCCCCTCGACCAGATGCTCGACGGCCTCCACACTTGCCTGCGCCGCGACAGCTCGGGCCGCCCCCGCATCGACGAGCAGTTCCGCCTCGAACTGGACCCCGCCATCACCGGCAACATCTACGTACAGAACGCCGAACGCCACACCCACGGCGTCGGCGCACCCGACCTGGGCCTCGCCGCCTGGCGCAGCGCCACCATCCTCAACAACCTCACCGACACCACCGCCTACCACCTGCCGCAACGCACCGCCTTCACCACCTTCGGCCTCACCCCCCACACCCCGAACATCCCCACCCAAGCCCCGACCCTCACCCCTCTCGTCCAGAGCAACTGACCCTCCCCGCCCCACACCGGCACACAGAAAAGCGGCCGCTCCCCCCCACAAGGAAAGGAGACGGCCGCCCACCGCAGACCCAGAAGGACCGCAGACCCAGAAGAACCGCAGACCTAGAACACCGGCGTACCGTCCCGCGTCAGCCGCCAGTCCACCGAAGCGAACTGTGTACCGTCCACCGAACCCTTCGCCTGCACCCACGCGATAATGGTGTTCCGGATCTCCTCCGAATTCGCCCACAACTGCTTCGCGCCCGGCACATGCGGGAAGTTGCCCCCGCCGCTCGCCCGGTAGTTGTTCACCGCCAGCACGAACTGCGCCGCCGGATCAATCGCCTTGCCCTCGAACGAGAGACCGACAATCCGCGAACCGTTCGGCTTCGCGATGTCGATCTCATACGTCAGACCCGACACCGCGTCATAGTTGTAATCCGGAGTGCCGTCCGCGTTCGTCAGCTTCGCCGTATCCACCGGAGCGCCGGCCGCCGTCTGCACGTAATACCGCGCCGAGAACTCCAGATAATCCTTGACCTGCGCACCCGTCACCAACCGTGCCTCAAGGGTGTTCTCGAACGGATACAGCCCCGCCGCATCCTTGATCGTCACATCACCGGCCGGAATCTGCGCCGTACGCGAGAAGCAGGACGCCTGCGACAACACCGGAAGCGACGCGTACTCGCCACCCGCCAGCGCCTCCTTCACCGTCTCCGCCTGAACCACGTTGATCAGATCGATGATCGGCTCGTCCTTCCACGCCGCCTCGGCCGTCGTCATCGCCGCCGTCGACGTACCGATCACCTGATTGACGTACGCCACGACCTTCTTGTGCTCGTCCGCCAGCAACCTCGTGATCCGCCGGTCCTCCGCCGCCGTGTTGGAGTTCAGCACCTGCGAACCGGCCTTCTCGACCACCCAGCGGCCCTTCTCCCACACCAGATCGAAGTCGAACAGCGTCAGCCGCTGCCCCCACTTCAACGGCTCGGAAAGCACGACCTTCTTACCGGTCTGCTTGTTCTCCACGAAGTACTCGGGGATCTCCAGATGCGCGTGACCCACCAGAATCGCGTCGATCCCCGGCACCTGCTCCGCCACCAGACCCGCGGCATTCTCCACGTACGGAATCTGATCCCCGTACGACGACGTCCCGCTGTTCCCCGAGTGCGCCGACACGATCACCACATCCGCACCCATGGAGCGCAGCCGAGGCACGAACTTCGCCGCCTGCTCCTCAAGGCCCGGGAACACCATCTTGCCGCCGACGTTCACCTTGTCCCAGATGGCGATACCCGGATTCGTCAGCCCCAGGATCGCCACCTTCACATCCCGGCCGTGCGGCGTACGCAGCTTCTTGATCACATACGGCGCGAACGCCGGCTTCAGCGTCTTCGCGTCCAGCGCGTTCGCACCCAGCAGCGGGAAGTCACACTGCTCCTCGAACTTGCGCAGCACCGGAATGCCGTAGTTGAACTCGTGGTTGCCCAGCGCCGCCGCGTCATAGCCGATCACGTTCATCGCCTGCGCCATCGGATGCACCGGACCACGCTTCGCGGTGATCGGATCGATCTTCGCGTAGTAGTACGACAACTGCGTGCCCTGGATCGTGTCACCCGCATCGATCATCAGGGTGTTGTGACGGCCCTTCTCCCGCCGCACCTGCTCCACCAGCGTCGAGATCTTCGCCAGCCCGACGTCGTTGTGATCCTTGTCGTCGAACTCCCGGTCCGTGAAGTAGTCCCAGTTGAAGACGTTGCCGTGCAGATCCGTCGTGCCCATCACGGTGAACGAGTACCGCTTCTGCGGACGCCCCTGACCGTGTCCGTGTCCGTGCCCATGCCCGTGACCGTGCGCCTCGGCAGGAACCGCTCCACCGCCCACGATCGCGACACCGGCGCCGGCCGCGGCCGATGTGCCCAGGAACGTCCTTCGGTTCAGCGGCATCTCGTCTCCCACATCTCAGTTCTGTCCTTACCAGTGCTCTCGCCGCACAACGCGCGTAGACCTCGCACACGCATGGACAACGCGCGTAGATAATCACCCACGCACCACACCCGGCAACACCCCTTACAGGTTTCGTTTCGATGACCACCAGCTGTCATACCCGAGTGCCACAGTGGACCCATGACCGACACCCCGTACCCCTACGGCACCCCCGACTACCCCCGCCTCGCCGTCCGCGGCGAAGCCCGCCTGGAGATCGACCCCGAGATCGCCCGCGTCGGCATCACCGTCAGCGCCCGGGGAAGGGACCGCCGCACCGCCCTCGAAGACCTCACCCGACGCAACACCACCGTCCTCGAACTCGCCCGCACCTACGGAGAAGCCGTCGAGAAACTCGAAACCGGCGCCTTCTCCATCACCCCCGAACTCACCCAACGCGGCCGCGACGAGAAGGTCCGCGCTTACCACGGACGCGTCCACATCACCGCCGTACTGGGCGACTTCACCGCACTCGGTGAATTCACCACCCGCATCGCGGACCTCGACATGACCCGCATCGACGGCCCCTGGTGGGCCCTGCGCCCCAACTCGCCCGCCCACGGCGAAGCCCGCCGCCAAGCCGTACGCGAAGCGGTCCAGCGCGCCCGCGAATACGCCGACGCCGTCGGAGCCGGGCTCGCCGCCCTCGTCGAACTGGCCGACCTCGGCGCCGAGAACACCGCCCCCGCCATGCCCGCAGCGCCCGGCGGCTACGGCGCCACCCGCGGATTCGCCGGCGCCCCGTCCGAAGCCGCCCCCGCACTCGACCTCGAACCACAACGCCAGACAGTCAGTGCCCAGGTGAACGCCCGCTTCATCATGACCCCACCGACCCTCTGACCGGAATGCTCATCCGAGCACCCCGCCGCACAATTCAACACTTGTCAAAACGCCCTCACCCAAAGGATGTTGAGCAGTCCTCCCGAGCCAATTCCCTACCCGTAGGTAAGGTTTAGGCTCAAACCATGCGCCGAGCAAAAATCGTTTGCACCCTAGGACCCGCCACCGACACATACGACCAGATCAAGGCCCTGGTTGAGGCGGGTATGGACATCGCCCGCCTCAACCTCAGCCACGGCACCTACGCCGAACACGAAGAGCGCTACCACCGAGTACGCAAAGCATCCGACGAAGCCGGACGCAGCGTCGGAATCCTCGCAGACCTTCAAGGCCCGAAGATCCGCCTCGGACGCTTCCGCGAAGGACCCGTACTCCTTGAACGCGGCGACGACTTCACCATCACCGTCGAACCCATGGAAGGTGACCGCCACACCTGCGGCACCACCTACGAAGGCCTCAACGCCGACGTCACCCCCGGCGAACGCATCCTCATCGACGACGGACGCGTCACCCTCGAAGTCACCGACGTCGACGGACCCCGCGTCCACACCACCGTCATCGAGGGCGGCATGGTCTCCGACCACAAGGGACTCAACCTCCCCGGCGTCGCGGTCTCCGTCCCCGCCCTCTCCGAGAAGGACATCGACGACCTCCGCTGGGCCCTGCGTACCGGCGCGGACATCATCGCCCTCTCCTTCGTACGCAGCGGACGCGACATCGAACCCGTCCACCGCGTCATGGACGAGGAAGGCCGTCGTCTCCCCGTCATCGCCAAGGTCGAGAAGCCCCAGGCCGTCGACAACATCGACGACATCGTCGCCGCCTTCGACGGCATCATGGTCGCCCGCGGCGACCTCGGCGTCGAAATGCCCCTGGAGCAGGTGCCGATCGTCCAGAAGCGCGCCATCAAGCTCGCCAAGCGCAACGCCAAGCCGGTCATCGTCGCCACCCAGATGCTCGACTCGATGATCGACAACTCCCGCCCCACCCGCGCCGAGGCCTCCGACGTCGCCAACGCCGTCATCGACGGCACGGACGCGGTCATGCTCTCCGGCGAGACCAGCGTCGGCAAATACCCCATCGAGACGGTCCGCACGATGTCCCGCATCGTCGAAGCCGCCGAGGAGGACATTCTCGCCAAGGGCCTCCCGCCGCTCACCGACCGCAACAAGCCCCGCACCCAGGGTGGCGCGGTCGCCCGCGCGGCGGCGGAGATGGGCGACTTCCTCGGCGCGAAGTTCCTGGTGGCCTTCACCCAGAGCGGCGACACGGTCAAGCGCCTCTCCCGCTACCGCTCGCCCATCCCGCTCCTGGCCTTCACCCCGGACCCGGCCACCCGCTCCCAGTTGAACCTCACCTGGGGCGTGGAGACGTTCCTGGGCCCGCACGTGGACTCGACGGACGCGATGGTCGCCCAGGTCGACGAGGAGCTGCTGAAGATCGGCCGCTGCCAAAAGGGCGACGTCGTGGTCATCACCGCCGGCTCCCCGCCCGGAGTCGCGGGCTCGACGAACCTGGTGCGCGTGCACCACATCGGCGAGGACGACAGCCCGAAGTAGGGCAGCTCAGTATTTCGGCCCGACGTGTGCATCCATGAGCGCCACGGATGCCCGTCGGGCGACGGAGATGTTGTACTCCCTGCCCGCGCGGGTGCAGTGCGTCCACTCGATGCCGAGCTTGTCCAGGGTGTCGGTGTAGAGGCGGCGGATGTCGTCCGAGACATTGGTGAACCAGTACCGGGGGTACTCGTACCGCTTTCGCACGCCGCCGACCATCCTGGTCGTCCAGTTCATGTTCCGGCACCCGTCGGAGTGGATGAGCCCACGGATGAAGTCCCAGGGGTGCGCGTCGACGATCTCCTGCTGCCAGGGTTCGAGGATGATCGGGCGGTCGTGCTTTTTGCCAGGGCCGTGCTGCGGGAAGACGCATGTCCAGTGCTTTGTGTAGGACTTGACCTCGACGCAGCCATTTCTATGGCGCCTCCCCGTGCGGGGCATGGGCATTACTCGGCGGATGGCCGACTCGGCCTCATCGATCAGTCCCGGATGTGCATCGCCGCAGAAGATCGACAGATGGTGCTGTTTCGGCTTGGAGATGATGTGGCCGTCGCCCAGATAGAGCCCCAGCAGATAGGAGTAGGCGAGACGATCGAACTCGCGACCGGTGCATAAGGGGCAGTCGGTCGGCTGGACGTACTCGATCCCGCGTCGTTTGCGATCCTCGTACAGCCACCAGCCGACTGTTCCGCGAGGCACATTGAGGAGCTCCGCGACCGCTCGATTTGTGGTCCCGCCCCTCAAGAGGGCGAGTGCTTCGTCACGAATCGACGGATTGTGCTGTTCCATGCGGTGGAGTCTTGTGCGACCTTCGCTGGCGTGTGCGCGGTTCGAAGGCGCCTTCATCAGCAAGGGTGAAGATCGCCAATATGTGCCTCAACCTTAGAAACGAAGGAGAAGTGCCCCGAGTCGGATTCGAACCGACGCTGTATGGGTTTTGAATCCATGGCCTCTACCGCTGGGCTACCGGGGCCCCTTTGAAACGAAGGATGTGCGCGACCCTCCGTGCCTCAAACATACCGTAACTAGGTAGGCTCTTGGGAGCAGCACCCCTGTCTTGATCAAGGAGCCCCGTGAC
Source organism: Streptomyces sp. AW19M42 (assembly GCA_000470535.1). Taxonomy (GTDB): domain Bacteria; phylum Actinomycetota; class Actinomycetes; order Streptomycetales; family Streptomycetaceae; genus Streptomyces. The sequence continues at coordinate 18,588 of CBRG010000246.1, read as the reverse complement.
CACCCCCGAGTCGCCCCAGCCCGTAGACGCGTCCGACGACGACAAGTCGCACGTTCCGCCGCTGACGACCCGCGTCGTCATCGCTGAGGACGAGGCGCTCATCCGCCTCGACCTGAAAGAGATGCTGGAGGAAGAGGGGTACTCGGTCGTCGGTGAGGCCGGGGACGGGCAGCAGGCTGTCGAGCTGGCCCGGGAGCACAAGCCGGACCTGGTCATCCTCGATGTGAAGATGCCGGTCCTCGACGGGATCTCCGCCGCCGAGAAGATCGCCGAGGAGTCCATCGCGCCGGTCCTGATGCTCACCGCGTTCTCGCAGCGCGACCTCGTGGAGCGGGCCCGGGACGCCGGGGCGATGGCGTACCTGGTGAAGCCGTTCAGCAAGAGCGATGTGGTGCCGGCCATCGAGATGGCGGTGTCGCGGTTCGCGGAGCTGAAGGCACTGGAGGGCGAGGTCGCGGACCTGTCGCAGCGGCTGGAGACCCGGAAGCTGGTGGACCGGGCGAAGAGCATTCTGCAGACGGACTACGGGCTCTCCGAGCCCGCGGCGTTCCGCTGGATCCAGAAGACGTCGATGGACCGGCGGCTGTCGATGCAGCAGCTGGCCGAGGCGTTGATCGAGGACGCCGAGGAGAAGAAGAAGGCCGCGGAGTAGTCCCGCAGTACATGGAGAAGGCCCGCGCCCCGGATGCAGTCCGGGGCGTGGGCCTTCTCCATGCGCGTACGGGCTCAGTCCTCGCCGAGGTAGGCCTTGCGGACCGACTCGTCGTGGAGGAGGTCGGAGCCGGTGCCGGAGAGGACGATCTTGCCGACCTCCATGACGTGGCCCTGGTCGGCCAGGGAGAGCGCGGCCTGGGCGTTCTGCTCGACGAGCAGGATCGTGGTGCCCTGGGACTTGAGTTCGACGATGGTCTCCATGATCTTCTGCATCATGATCGGGGAGAGGCCCATGGAGGGTTCGTCGAGCATCAGGAGCTTGGGCTGGCACATCAGGGCCCTGCCCATGGCGAGCATCTGCTGTTCGCCGCCCGAGAGGGTGCCGGCGGCCTGCTTGCGGCGTTCCCCGAGGATGGGGAAGAGGTCGTAGGCGCGCTGGATGTCCTTCTCGATGCCTGCCCTGTCGTTGCGGAGATAGGCGCCGAGCTGGAGGTTCTCGGTGATCGTCAGCCGGGGGAAGATGTGGCGGCCCTCGGGGGAGTGGGCGAGGCCCAGGGCGACGATCTTGTGGGCGGGGATGCCGGTCAGCGGCTTGCCCTCGAACAGGATGCGGCCGTCGAGGGGCTTGAGCAGTCCGGAGAGGGTGCGCAGGGTGGTGGTCTTGCCCGCACCGTTGGTGCCGATCAGGGTGACGACCTGGCCGGCGTCGACGCTGAAGGAGATGCCCTTGACGGCTTCGATCTTGCCGTAGGCGACGCGGAGGTCCTCGACCTCTAGCAGTGCGGTCATCGGGTGTCCTCCTCCTCGGTGCTGGTGCTGGTGATGTCGGTGGTGGTTACGGTGCTCTTGGTGGCGACGGCCTCGGCGGCTTCGACCTCGGCGATTTCTTCGGCGCCGGGGGCGCCTTCGAAGGGGGTGCCGAGGTAGGCGGCGACGACGCGTTCGTCGCTCTGGACGACGTCGGAGGTGCCTTCGACGAGCTTCTCGCCCTGGACGAGCACGGTGACGCGGTCGCAGAGGTTGAAGATGAAGCGCATGTCGTGCTCGATGACGAGTACGGCGATGCCCTGGTCGCGGATGGCGAAGATGAGCTCTTCCGTGACCCGGGTTTCCTGTGGGTTCATGCCGGCGGTGGGCTCGTCCAGGAGGAGGAGGCCGGGGTCGCTGGCGAGGGCGCGGGCGATTTCCAGCTTGCGCTGGTCTCCGTAGGGGAGGTTGCGCGCGAGGTGGTCGGCCTTGTCCTGGAGGCCGATGAACTCCAGTAGTTCCATGGCGCGTTCCCGGCTGGCGTTCTCGGCCTTGGTGAATCCGGGGAGGCGCAGGAGGGCGGACCAGAGACCTTCCTTGGTCCTGGTGTGGCGTCCGACGAGGACGTTTTCCAGAACGGTCATGTTGGCGAAGAGCCGGATGTTCTGGAAGGTGCGGGCGATGCCTGCCTGGGTGACGAGGTGGGGCTTGGGCGGCAGGACGGTGCCCTTGTAGCGGACCTTGCCCTCGGTGGGGACGTAGAGGCCGGTGAGGCAGTTGAAGAAGGTGGTCTTTCCGGCGCCGTTGGGGCCGATGAGGCCGACGATCTCACCTGCGTTGACGGTGAGGTCGACGTCGTGGACGGCGGTGAGGCCGCCGAACCGCATGGTGACGCCGCTGGCGTCGAGCACGGGGGTGCCGGTCTTCGTGGTGGTGGTCATGGTGGTCACGCCCCCGCCTTGGCGATGCCGGCGTCGACGTCGTCGGACTTCCGCGGTTCCGGTACGTCGAGCTGGTCGGTCTCGTGGAATTCGAGCTGCTTCCTGCGGTCGGCGATCAGTCCTTCGGGGCGCAGGCGCATCAGGAGGATGAGTGCGATGCCGAAGAGGAAGAGCTGGTAGTCCTGCATGAACTGGAGCTTGGCCGGGATGAGGTAGAGCAGTGCGGCGCCTACGAGGGGTCCGCTGAGGGTTCCCATGCCGCCGAGGATGACGGCGGCGAGGAGGAACGCGGAGTTCGGCGGCACTGGGCCGGCGAACTGGTACTGCTCGGGGGTGACGGTGTAGTTGACGTGCGACTGCACGGTCCCGGCGAGTCCGGCGAGGGTGGCGCCGAGGGCGAAGGCGAGCAGTTTGAGCCGGAAGGCGTTGATGCCCATGGCGGTGGCTGCGGTCTCGTCCTCGCGGATGGCGACCCAGGCGCGGCCGATGCGGGATTCTCCGGAGCGGCGGAAGACGAGGACGACGACGGCGGTGAAGACGAGCATGAGCAGGTAGTAGTTGGCGGACCTGCCGAGGGTGAAGCCGCCGATGTCGTGCTTGAGCCCGAAGTCGATTCCGAAGAGGTTGAGGTCGGGGATGCTCGGGATGCCCTGGGAGCCGTTGGTGAGGTCGGGTCCGCTGTTGCCGTTGAGGTTGTTCACGGTGAGGCGGAAGATCTCACCGAAGCCGAGCGTGACGATGGCGAGGTAGTCGCCGCGTAGTCGCAGGGTGGGGGCGCCGATGAGGACGCCGAAGATCAGTGAGGCTCCCGCGCCGGTGAGGATGGCGGCCCAGAAGGGGAATTCGACGCCGATGGCCGACATGGTGGAGCCGGAGACCAGGGCGGCTGCGTAGGCGCCGACGCCGAGGAAGGCGACGTAGCCGAGGTCGAGGAGGCCGGCGAGGCCGACGACGACGTTCAGGCCGAGTGCCACGGTCGCGAAGATGAGGATGTTGGCGCCGATGAGCGCGTATTCCTCTTTCTGCTGGGTGAAGGGGAAGCAGACGGCTGCGACGAGTGCGGCGGTGAGGGTGATGTTGCGGTGCTTCGAGGTCAGCGCGGTGATGCGGGAGATGAGTCCGGCGCGGTTCAGTGCGGTGAAGGCGAAGGCGGCGGTGATGAGGAAGCCGACGAAGAGTTCGGTGTAGTCGGTGTCGATGCCGTAGGCGAAGACGTAGAGGCCGATGCCGAAGGTGATGACGATGATGAGGATTTCGGCCCAGGCGGGCAGGGGTTTGGCGCGGCGGGGGGACGGTGCGGCGAGGCCGTTGCGGAAGCGCTGCCAGCCGGCGTCCGGGTTTCCGGTGTCGGAGAGTGGCTGGTCGGCGGGGAGTCCGTGGGCGGCGACGACGGCGATGAGTGAGCCGATGCCGCTGACCCAGGCGCCGGGTTCGAGGTTGACGACGCCGCCGAGGTCGTAGGTGATGGCGCCGATGGTGTAGGCGGTGGTGCCGAAGGTCCCGAGTGCCAGGAGGCGCACGGGGCTGTTGGTGCCGCCGGGGGTGAGCCAGCCGAAGCCGCGGATGCCGTACCCGGAGAGGGCGAGGAGCAGGGTGAGTGCGGCGCCGATGAGGGTGAGGACCTGGAGGCCGCCGGGGTAGCCGGTGACGGTGAGGTCGCCGGGGAACTGGTCGGTCCAGGTCCAGGCGAGGAAGGTGCCCGCGAGGGCGACTGCCGCGCCTGCCGTGGTGGCGATGCGGGCCGCGGAGGCGGGCATCGGGATCAGGGCGGAGGCGGGGGGCGTGGTGGTGGTGTTGGTGGTCATCCGTATCACGCCCGATCCGCGACGCGTTCGCCGAGCAGGCCCTGGGGGCGGAGCAGCAGGACGATGATGAGGAGGACGAAGGCCCATACGTCCTTCCAGGCGCCGCCGCCGAAGAGTTCCATGCCGGGAACGTCGCTCATGTAGCCGGTGGCGAGTGATTCGGCGATGCCGAGTACGACGCCGCCGAGCATGGCGCCATAGATGTTGCCGATTCCGCCGAGTACGGCTGCGGTGAAGGCTTTGAGGCCCATGATGAAGCCCATTTTGAAGCCGATCTGGCCGTTCTTGAGCCCGTAGGCGACGGCGGCGACGGCGGCGAACGCGGCACCGATGGCGAAGGCCATGACGATGATGCGGTCGGTGTTGATGCCCATGAGCTTGGCGGTGTCGGGGTCCTGGCTGGTGGCCTGCATGCCGCGGCCGGCGCGGGTCTTGGAGACGAAGAGGCCGAGGGCGATCATGCAGACGGGTGCGCTGATCAGGACGAAGAGGTCGCCGCGCTGGATGTGGGCGCCGAAGATGTCGAGGGCGTCGCCCTTGAACTGGGGGAAGGAGCGGTCCTTCTTGGCGTCCGGGTACCACTTCCAGATGGCCTGCTGGAGGGCGAGGGAGAGGCCGATGGCCGTGATGAGCGGGGCCAGTCGTGGGGCGTTGCGCAGGGGCCGGTAGGCGAAGCGTTCGGCGGCGGCGCTGATGGCGACGGAGCAGATGACGCCGCCGATGATCATGAGGGGGATGATTGCGAGGAGGTTGGCGCCGGCCGGCATCCAGAGGTAGACGGTGAGGGCCCCGAAGCCTCCGATCATGAAGATCTCGCCGTGGGCGAAGTTGATGAGCTGGATGATTCCGTAGACCATCGTGTAACCGATCGCGATGAGACCGTACATCGCGCCGAGGATGAGTCCATTGGCCAGCTGTTGCGGCAGTTCGTGCACCGCAGGGCCTCCGTGGAGTGGTTCGGATATGGCACCGCGCGGGAGCGCTCTTGGCGCTCCCGCGCGGTCTGGTGTCAGTCAGTGGTGACCGGGGAGCTGGTTACGGCTTGTAGACCTCGCTGAGCTTGGAGGCCCACTTCCCGCCGTCGACCTGGTAGGCGGTCATCATGGTGTTGGTGGTGTCGCCGTACTGGTCGAAGGAGACGGGGCCGGTGACGCCGTCGAACTTGACCTTGTCCATGGCGGCGAGGACCTTTTCGCGGGCGCCGTCGGGGAGCTTGCCGTCGTTGTCGGCGACGGCGATCTTGACGGCCTCGATGATGGACCAGGTGGCGTCGTAGGTGCTGCCGCCATAGGCCTCGTAGGCGTCCTTGTATCCGGCCGTCTTGTAGTTCGCGATGAAGTCCTTGGCGGAGCCGAGTTCCTCGACGGGCTTGCCGACGGAGGTGGCGATGTCGCCCTGGGCCTTCTTGTTGAGCTTGATGAAGTCGGCGCTGTACATGCCGTCGCCGCCCATGAGGGGGATCTTGACGCTGTCCTTGAGCTGCTGGCTCAGGGGTGCGCCGGCGGGGTACTCACCGCCGTAGTAGACGGCCTTGGCGCCGGACTTCTTGACCTTGGTGACGACGGCGTTGAAGTCGCGGTCGTCGGGGTTGACGTGGTCCGCGCCGGCGATCTTGCCGCCGAGCTTGGTGAAGGTCGCCTTGAAGGAGGCTGCGAGACCGGCGCCGTAGGGCTTCTGGTCGTCGATGAGGTAGACCTGCTTGATCTTCGCGTTGTTGTAGAGGTACTTCGCCGCGAAGGCGCCCTGGATCTGGTCCGTGGTGGCGGTACGGAAGAAGGTCTTGAAGGGGCGCTTCTTGTCGCCGCTCTTCCAGTTCTCGCCCTGGGTCAGTTCGGTGCCCGTGTTGGCGGGGGAGATCTGGGTGAGGCTGGCGTCGTTGAGCGGCTTCTGCATCGACTGGGAGACGCCGGAGTTCAGGGGGCCGACGACGCCGAGGACGGTGTCGTCGTCGATGAACTTCTGGGCGTTCTGCTGGCCGACGGAGGGCTGTGCCTGGTCGTCGAGGGCCTTGACGACGAAGTTGATGCCGGGGACGGTTTTGGCCTTGTTCGCCGTCTTGGCGGCGAGGTCGGCGGAGTTCTTGATGCCGAGGCCGAGCGCGGAGAGGTCACCGGTGATGGGTGCGTCGACGCCGATGACGACGGTCTGGGTGCCGCCGCTGTCGCTGCTCTTCTTGTCGTCGTCGCGCGACCCGCAGGCGGTGAGTGTCAGTGCTCCTGTGGTGAGCACTGTGGTGAGGATGAGCAAAGAACGGTGTCGCACGAAAAGTCCTTTCCCTGGCGCGGCCTCCTCTGCTTGAGGTGCCGTGTCGTTCGCCGGGCCGTACTGGTTGGTACAGGGCCGTGCCGCAGTCGCGCCCGGCGGCGCGGTGACTGGCGGTGACTCTAAGGGCAGGGGTGGGGGTCGGGGATGGGTCAGCCGAATGATGTGACTGTCTTGTTATGCCTTTGAGGAAGGCTTGAGGTGGCTGTGCTGACATGTACGGCTTTTTACTGGACCGTGAAGTGACCGCATCCTGAGAACGCGCAGCTCTGTTAAGGGGCTTGAACCGATCTTGCTGCTGTCGCGTGGTGGGGGCGCGTGGGCGCGCGTGAAAGTGCCCGGTGCCTGCGGGGCCGGGTTCTTCGGGCGGCGTCGGGGCGGGTGAACATTGCGCGGGTGTTACGCAGTGTTACGCCGGGGGTGGTGTGGTCGACGCGGGGTGGCGGGTGCGCGGGCGGGCGTGGCTGCTGAGTGGGCCACAGAACGGGGTGTGCGGTCAAGGGTGTTGGCCGGTGGGGGCGGGTGATTCCGGCGTTCGGGGCGGTGGTTGTGGGGGGATATGGCGCTGCCCGGCCGGTTTGGGGTCCGGCCGGGCAGCGGGGTGCGGGGGTGTCGGGCGGTCAGACGGGGCTGCTCGTGGGTGCGTCACGCAGGAGGCAGGTGAGGCGGGCGGTACAGACGCGCTTGTCGTGCTCGTCGGTGATGACGATCTCGTACGTGGCGGTGGTGCGGCCGCGGTGGACGGGGGTGGCGACGCCGGTGACGAGGCCGCTTCGTGCCCCTCTGTGATGGGTGCAGTTCAGGTCGACGCCGACGGCGAGCTTGGTGGCGCCGCCGTGGAGCATGGCGCCGACGGAGCCGAGGGTCTCGGCGAGGACGGCGGAGGCGCCGCCGTGCAGGAGTCCGTAGGGCTGGGTGTTGCCCTCGACGGGCAAAGTGCCGACGACGCGGTCCGCGGCGGCCTCGATGATCCGGACGCCCATGCGTTCGCCGAGGTGTCCGGCGGAGAACAGTGCCGGGAGGTCGACGCCGAGGGTGGCGTACTCGTCGATGATCTCCTGGGGGAACTTGGGTGCGGTGTGCTCGCCCATGGGTCCGGCTCCTTCTCTCTGCGGTGGTGCGCTGCTGCGTGTGGTGTCCGTCGTTCTTATCAGACGGCTGAGCGGACGCTTAGTGTGCCTGCGTGGTGAGGGTGGGCCCGGGGCGTCAGCGGACGTTCTCGAAGTGGATCACGACGGATTTGCTGGCGGGGGTGTTGCTGGTGTCGGCGGTGGAGCCGAGGGGGACCAGGACGTTGGTCTCGGGGTAGTAGGCGGCGGCGCAGCCCCGGGCGGTGGGGTAGTGGACGATGCGGAAGCTTGGGGCGCGGCGTTCGGCTCCGTCCTTCCACTCGCTGACGAGGTCGGCGTAGGCGCCGTCGGTGAGGCCGAGGGCGGTGGCGTCGTCGGGGTTGACGAGGACGACGCGTCGGCCTCCCTTGATGCCGCGGTATCGGTCGTCGAGGCCGTAGATGGTGGTGTTGTACTGGTCGTGGGAGCGCAGGGTCTGCAGCAGCAGCCGTCCTTCGGGGAGTTCGGGGAACTCGACGGGGGCGGCGGTGAAGTTGGCCCTGCCGGTGGCGGTGGGGAAGCGGCGGGAGTCGCGGGGGCCGTGCGGGAGGGTGAATCCGCCGGGGTGGGCGACGCGTGCGTTGAAGTTCTCGAAGCCGGGGACGACGCGGGAGATGCGGTCGCGGATCGTCGCGTAGTCCTTCTCGAACTCCTCCCAGGGGGTGGTGGAGGCGGGTCCGAGCACGGCGCGGGCGAGTCGGGCGACGATGGCGGGTTCGGAGAGCAGGTGGGGGCTCGCGGGGGTGAGGTTGCCCCGGGAGGCGTGCACCATGCTCATGGAGTCCTCGACGGTGACGAACTGCTTGCCACCGGCCTGGACGTCCTTGTCGGTGCGGCCCAGCGTGGGCAGGATCAGGGCGCGGGTGCCGGTGACGGCGTGGGAGCGGTTGACCTTGGTGGAGACGTGCACGGTGAGGCGGGCGCTGCGCATCGCGGCCTCGGTGACGTCGGTGTCGGGGGTGGCGGCGACGAAGTTGCCGCCCATCGCGAAGAAGACCTTGGCGTCGCCGTCGCGCAGGGCTTCTATGGAGCGGACCACGTCGTAGCCGTGGTGGCGGGGCGAGGTGATGGAGAATTCCTTGTCGAGGGCGTCGAGGAATGCCGGTGAGGGCCTCTCGAAGATGCCCATGGTGCGGTCGCCCTGGACGTTGGAGTGGCCGCGCACGGGGCAGACGCCGGCGCCGGCCCGGCCTATGTTGCCGCGCAGGAGGAGGAAGTTGACGACTTCGCGGATGGTCGGCACGGAGTGTTTGTGCTGGGTGAGCCCCATGGCCCAGCACACGATGGTGCGTTTCGATGCGAGGACCATCGCGAGGGCTTCTTCGATGGCGGTGCGGTCGAGTCCGGTGGCGGCGAGGGTCTGTTCCCAGTCGGCTTCGGCTGCCGCGGTGGCGAACTCCTCGTAGCCGTGGGTGTGTTCGGTGACGAAGTCTTCGTCGACGGCGCCCTCGGTGGCGAGGATCATCTTGTTGAGGAGCCGGAAGAGGGCCTGGTCGCCGCCGATGCGGATCTGGAGGAAGAGGTCGTTGAGGGCTGTGCCCTTCACCATGCCGAGCGGGGTCTGCGGGTTCTTGAAGCGTTCGAGTCCGGCTTCGGGCAGCGGGTTCACCGAGATGATCTTCGCGCCGGCGGATTTGGCCTTCTCCAGGGCGGAGAGCATCCGGGGGTGGTTGGTGCCGGGGTTCTGCCCGGCGACGATGATCAGGTCGGCATGGTGCAGGTCCTCCAGGGAGACGGAGCCCTTGCCGACGCCGATGGTCTCCGTGAGCGCGGAGCCGGAGGACTCGTGGCACATGTTGGAGCAGTCGGGCAGGTTGTTGGTGCCGAATTCGCGGGCGAACAGCTGGAGCAGGAACGCGGCCTCGTTGCTGGTGCGCCCGGAGGTGTAGAAGAGGGCCTCGTCGGGGGAGCCGAGCGCGCCGAGCTCCTCGGCGATGATGGCGAAGGCGCGTTCCCAGGTCACGGCCTCGTACCGGTCGGCCCCATCGGGCAGGTACACGGGTTGCGTGATGCGGCCTTGCTGGCCGAGCCAGTAGCCGCTGCGGGTGGCGAGGTCGGCGACCGGGTGGGCGGCGAAGAAGTCCGGGGTGACGCGGCGCAGCGTCGCTTCCTCGGCGACGGCCTTGGCGCCGTTCTCGCAGAATTCGGCGGTGTGCCGCTTGTCGCCCTCCGGCCAGGCGCAGCCGGGGCAGTCGAAGCCGTCCTTCTGGTTGACCTTGAGGAGGGTCTGCGCGGTGCGGCGGGCCCCCATCTGCTGCTGGGCGACGCGCAGGCTGTGGGCGACGGCGGGCAGCCCGGCGGCGGCGTGTTTGGCCGGTTCGACCTGTGGTGCGTCCTGGACCGGATCACCTGCGGGCGGCTTGGTGGCCATCGTCTTTCCCCTTCGAGCCGACTGCGGACCGGGCGGGGTCCGCTGTGCGTGTTTCCTTCTCTCCCGATCCTGGCACGCGGCGCGGTGCGGCGGCCCGGCGAGCGGCCCCGCGGGCGGACCGGGGCCGTCCCCGGTCCGGATTGTCAGTGGTACGTGGCAGGATCGGGGTGTGGCTGAGACGGCATCGAAGAAGACGGCAGACAACCGACCGCGCCTGCTCCTGATGGACGGGCACTCCCTGGCGTACCGGGCGTTCTTTGCGCTGCCTGCGGAGAATTTCACGACCGGGGCGGGGCAGCCGACGAACGCGGTGTACGGCTTCGCGTCGATGCTGGCGAACACCCTGCGTGACGAGGCGCCGACGCACTTCGCGGTGGCGTTCGACGTGTCCCGCAAGACCTGGCGCGCGCAGGAGTTCCCCGAATACAAGGCGAACCGGTCGAAGACGCCGGACGAGTTCAAGGGCCAGGTCGAGCTGATCGGGGAGCTGCTCGACGCGATGAACGCCGACCGTTTCGCGGTCGACGGCTTCGAGGCGGACGATGTGATCGCCACGCTGGCCACCCAGGCGGAGGCGGCCGGTTTTGAAGTGCTGATCGTCACCGGTGACCGGGATTCGTTCCAGCTGATCACGGACAACGTCACGGTGCTGTACCCGACCAAGGGCGTCTCGGAGCTGACCCGCTTCACTCCGGCGAAGGTCGAGGAGAAGTACGGGCTCACCCCGCAGCAGTACCCGGATTTCGCGGCGCTGCGCGGTGACCCGTCGGACAACCTTCCGGGCATCCCCGGGGTCGGTGAGAAGACGGCCGCGAAGTGGATCAACCAGTTCGGTTCGTTCGACGAGCTGGTGGAGCGGGCCGAGGAGGTCAAGGGGAAGGCCGGGCAGAATTTCCGGGACCACCTGGACGCGGTGCGGCTGAACCGGCGGCTGACCGAGATGGTCCGGGACGTCGCGCTGCCGAAGACCCCCGTCGACCTGGAGCGCGCCCCCTATGACCGCACCGCGGTCACCGGGGTGCTGGATGTGCTGGAGATCCGCAACCCGAGCCTGCGTGAGCGGCTGCTCGCGGTGGACCCGGGCAAGACGCAGGACGAGGCGCCGGCGCCCGCCGCGGGCATCGAGCTGGACGGCGCGGTGCTGGGTGCGGGCGAGGTCGCTCCGTGGCTGGCCGAGCACGGCGGGCAGCCGCTCGGCGTCGCGACGGTCGACACCTGGGCGCTCGGCAGCGGCACGGTCACCGAGATCGCGCTCGCCGCGGCGGGCGGGGCCGCCGCCTGGTTCGACCCCACACAGCTCGACGAGGCCGACGAGCAGGCGTTCGCGGCCTGGATCGCGGACGCCGGCCGGCCCAAGGTCATGCACAACGCGAAGAGTGCCATGCGGGTCTTCCCGGAGCACGGCTGGCGGATCGAGGGTGTCTCGATGGACACCGCGCTCGCCGCCTACCTGGTCAAGCCCGGCCGGCGTTCCTTCGCGCTGGACGCCCTCGCGGTGGAGTACCTGGGGCGGGAGCTGGCCCCGGCGGCCGCCTCCGACGGTCAGCTGGCCTTCGGCGCGGACGACCGGGCGGAGGCCGACGCCCTGATGGCGCAGGCCCGTGCGGTCCTGGACCTCGGGGACGCGTTCACCACCCGGCTCAAGGAGGTGGGCGCCGCCGAGCTGCTCCATGACATGGAGCTGCCGACGTCCATCCTGCTGGCCCGCCTTGAGCGGCACGGCATCGCTGCCGACCGGGCCCATCTGGAGGGCATGGAGCAGCAGTTCGCGGGCGCCGTGCAGCAGGCGGTGAAGGAGGCGCACGCGGCGGTGGGCCGTGAGTTCAACCTCGGTTCGCCCAAGCAGCTCCAGGAAGTGCTGTTCGGTGAGCTGGGCCTGCCGAAGACGAAGAAGACGAAGACCGGTTTCACCACGGATGCCGACGCGCTGGCGTGGCTGGCGGCGCAGACGGAGCACGAGCTTCCCGTCATCATGCTGCGCCACCGCGAGCAGGCGAAGCTCCGGGTGACGGTCGAGGGCCTGGTCAAGACGGTCGGGGCGGACGGCCGGATCCACACCACGTTCAACCAGACGGTGGCGGCGACCGGCCGGCTGTCCTCGACCGACCCGAATCTGCAGAACATCCCCGTCCGGACGGACGAGGGCAGGGCGATCCGTCGCGGCTTCGTCGTCGGCGAGGGCTTCGAGACGCTGATGACGGCGGACTACAGCCAGATCGAACTGCGGGTGATGGCCCACCTCTCCGAGGACGCGGGCCTGATCGATGCGTTCACCTCCGGTGAGGACCTGCACACCACGGTCGCCTCGCAGGTCTTCGGGGTCGAGAAGACCGCGGTCGACCCGGAGATGCGGCGCAAGATCAAGGCCATGAGCTACGGGCTGGCCTACGGCCTCTCCGCGTTCGGCCTCTCCCAGCAGCTGAACATCGAGGCGGGCGAGGCCCGGGGCCTGATGGACACCTACTTCGAGCGGTTCGGCGGGGTCCGCGACTATCTGCGCCGGGTGGTGGAGGAGGCCCGCGCCACCGGTTACACGGAGACGGTCTTCGGCCGCCGCCGCTACCTGCCGGACCTGAACAGCGACAACCGCCAGCGCAGGGAGACGGCCGAGCGGATGGCGCTCAACGCACCGATCCAGGGCACGGCGGCGGACATCGTGAAGGTCGCGATGCTCCACGTCGACCGGGCGCTCACCGAGGCGGAGCTGACGTCCCGGATGCTCCTCCAGGTGCATGACGAAATCGTGCTGGAGATCGCCGCGGGTGAGCGGGAACAGGTGGAGCGCATCCTGCGCCACGAGATGTCGACCGCGGTGCAGCTGCGCGCGCCGCTCGACGTGTCGGTCGGTGTCGGCACGGACTGGGAGTCCGCGGCGCACTGACAGCCAGGGCCGCGGAGGGCTCCCGGTCCGCGGAGGGCTCCCCGGGGCTCAGGAGACTTCGGTGCCAGGCGGCCGCGGGGCCTCGGCGGGTATCGCTCTCAGCTGTCGGACGGGCTCGTCCCGCGGGCCCGTCCGGTGGCGGGGAGCGTCGGTGTGCCGCTGCCGCCGCGCCCCGGGAGCCGCATCCACACCCCGTAGAGCACCAGCCCCACAGCGAGTCCGGCGCCCGCGCCGAAGCACGCGGTCGGGATGATGTCGAGCGGGGTGTCGATGTGCCCGAAGTACGCGTACCAGCGCGCGCACCGGTGGACGATGCCCAGCACTACGCACAGGCCGATGAAGCCGGCCGCGCACCACCGCGCCCGCCGGCCCGGCACCGGTACGGACGCGGGCGCGGGCTGTCCGCCGTCGCGCCGCAGCGCGGCGACCGTGAACCAGGTGAGTACGGTCAGCGCCACTGCCGAAGTGCCGTACTGCACCAGCTGGAACACCGGGTATCCGCCCGCGTCACGGCTGAGCGCCGGCACCAGCCGTACTCCCCACCGGCCGTGGTGGGTGAACGCGTCCCAGACGACATGCGTACCGGCCCCGATGACCGCCGACGCGACGAACCACGCACCGTCCCGGACCCCCCACGGCCCCTGGCCGGGCCCCCGCCGGGCTCCCCGTACCAGTGCGTACACCCGCCCCTGACGCCTCCTCGGCAGCAGCGCCACCAGCGGTTCGCGCAGCAGCAGCCACAGTGCGACGGTCGCCGCGGTGATCAGGACATCCACCGTGAACACCCCCCACACCGCATGGGTGACCTCCCCGAACTCCATGGCGCCCGGAATGGCGGTGTCCGCGTAGTACGTGATGTCGGGGGCGAACGAACCGGCAACGAGGGCCGAGGCGACGAGCGGCCCACGCCCCGTTCCGTCGCGGCGGAGTCCCGGCAGGACGGCTGCGGCATGGCTGAGGGTGAACGGCATGGTGGAAGTATGGGTGAGCCGCCGTCACCGGAGCGCCGCCCCCTGTACACCGCGTGATCCGGAACGTGAGAAACCGGTGAGAAGCGGTAAGGCCACTGTGTTCGGGCGGCACAAGTTGCCGTAGGGTCGCCTGAGTCCAGGCGCAGGGGAGCGCGGACGCCGACGACGGGGAGGGCCCACACGTTATGGCAGTGCAATTCGGTCGCCGACTGCGCAGAGGGGCGACCACCACTGCTGTGGCCGCCGCCGCCGTCGCCGCACTTTCCGCCTCGCAGGGCCCCGGTTCGCCCCTGGTGGCGTCCGAGGACGACCAGCCGGCCGCCGGTGCGACGCCGTCGGACGACAGCGCGGCCTCCGGCAACTCGCCCTACTTCACGGACCTGCCGCCGCTGAACACGCCGAACAAGCCCGGCACTTCCGTCGACCTGCCGGTGACGGGCAGTGCGGAATCGGGCATACCGGCGTCGATCCTGGCGGCGTACAAGAAGACCCAGCAGACCGTCGCGGGCACGGACGCCGCCTGCCGGCTGCCCTGGCAGCTCCTCGCCGCGATCGGCAAGGTCGAGTCCGGGCAGGCCCGCGGCGGCCGCGTCGACGCGCAGGGCACCACGTTCTCTCCGATCCTCGGCCCGGCTCTCAACGGCCAGGGCTTCGCCCTGATCAAGGACACCGACGACGGTGCCTACGACGGGGACTCGACGCACGACCGCGCGGTCGGCCCGATGCAGTTCATCCCGTCCACCTGGGAGACCTGGGGCCAGGACGGCAACGGCGACGGCCGCAAGGACCCCAACAACATCTACGACGCGGCCCTCGCCGCCGGACGCTACCTCTGCGCCGGCTCCCGCGACCTGTCGCTGGCGACCAACCTCGACCAGGCGGTCCTGAGTTACAACCACTCGGACGAGTACCTGCGCACCGTCCGCTCCTGGTTCGAGTACTACAGGCGCGGCACCCACGAGGTGCCGGACGGCAGCGGCGTGCTGCCCTCCGGCCTCGGCAGCGGCACGGACCGGAACCCGTCCTCCGGGCGCCCCGGCACCACGGCGTCACCCACGCCGTCACCGTCGCCCTCGCCACACGGTTCGACGACCCCGAAGCCTCCTTCGAAGCCGAGCCCCACCCCGTCCGACCCGGGCGGCAAGCCGACGTACCCGCCGCCGACGCCGGAGCCCACGCCGTCCCAGACCCTCGCCGGGGTGAAGAACGCGGGCACCGGCCCGCTGACCGCCACGGCGGGCGACGCCTTCACCGAGCGGATCAAGGTGCGGGCGCAGAACGGCTTGGGCGGCCCGCTCGCCAAGGTGTCCGTGACCTTCGCCGTCACCGGTGACACGGACGCCGCGTTCACCGGCGGGAAGCGCACCGTCATCCTCACCACCGGCGCCGACGGCACGGTCACCGCACCGGTGCTGAAGGCGGGCGAGAAGACCGGCGAGTTCGCCGTTCGCGCGACGGCCACCGGCACCTCGCTGCCCGGCGTGAGCTACTCCGCGACGGTCACCGCCCGGCAGGCCGACACGATCACCAGGACCGGCACCGAGAAGCTGACCGCCGAGGCCGGCGCCACCTTCGACGACGTCGCGTTCAAGGCGATGTACAAGAAGGCGGCCGCCCACGGCGTCGCCGTCACCGCCACCATGATCACCGACGACGAGAAGCCGACCGAGAACGACAAGGGCCCGTACTTCGAGGAGAAGGACGGCAAGCAGGTCCGCACCCTGACGGACCTGACCACCGATGCCGACGGGAAGCTCGTCCTCTCGAAGATCCACGCAGGTGACACCGCGGGCACGTACAAGCTGCGCCTCACCACCGAGGGCGGCGCCACCGTCGACATCGAGCTGACGGTCGAAGCGGCGACCGACGCAGGAACCGAAGCCGGGACCGGCGCAGGAACCGAAGGCGGGACTGACACAGGAACCGAAGCCGGGGCCGAGGCGGGCGCCTGACCCGGACGTCCCACGACCGCGACAGCCCCTCCGCCGGACCCGGCGGAGGGGCTGTCCGCTGTGGTGCCGGGTCCGGGCGATCCGCGGTCCGGCCGGGATTGCCCCGAGGCGGGCCGCCGCGACGGCGGACGGGTCGCGGAGCACACCAGGTGTTCTCATCTCGCGCCCCGGTTGCTACGGTGCCCCAGCCCTGACACCCCATCAGTTCCGCGCCCCGGGAGGCCGAGCATGCGTGCCCTAGTCGCCGCCGCCATCGGACTGGCCGCCGCCCTCGCCCTCGTGCTCACCATCAGCGCGGTGGGCACGCCCCCCGGCGAGACCTCGCCCAAACCCCTGCTGACCACCGTCCCGGGCTCCAAGAACTAGCCGTCCGCACCACGGAATGCAGAGTGAGGACACTCCATGCGCCGCCGAGCCAGCCTCGTACTCCTGGCCTTCGCCGTCTTCTTCGCAGCCATGTCGCCGCTGCTGCGCTGGTACGCCTTCCCGCGGCTGGCGAAGATCCCGCCGAACCAGTACCAGGAGACGGTGCTGGAGGCGAAGCCCGCGACCCTGCTCGACTACAGCACCCTCACGGCCAAGAAGGTCGACAAGGTCACCATCGTGCAGACCCTCAAGGGCGATGTGGAGGCGTCGGAGAAGATCGAGCGCAGCGCCGGCCGCGACGTCGTCGTCTGGAACGCGCTCTCCTACGTTCAGGGCCCCGACGGCAAGATGGTCTCCAAGATTCCCGAGCGCTACATCTTCGACGCGCACAGCCAGGCCCCGGTCCACGCCACCGGCGAGATGGTCGACGGCGACCGGGTCAGCCGCGAGGGCATCGAGTACAAGTGGCCCTTCCTCACCGAGAAGCGCGACTACGAGTACTTCGACGCCCAGACCCGCACCAGCTCGCCCATCCACTACGAGGGCACCCAGACCTTCCGCGGCCTGAAGGTCTACTACTTCGAGCAGACCATCCCGTGGACCAAGGTCCCGATGCCGAAGACGATGCCCATCAAGGGCATCACCCCGGCGCAGATCGCCAAGACCGGGATGACCCGCTGGTACACCACCAAGCGGATGTTCTGGGTCGATCCCGTCACCGGGGCGCCGGTCAACGGCGAGGAGATCCACAAGGAGGAGATGCGGAACGCGAAGGCGATGGGCATGCCCGAGGACACCGTCACCGTGTTCGCCGGGGACGTGAAGATGCGCGAGGACTACGTCACCTCGATCGTCGACCAGGTCAAGTCCCAACGGGTGCTGGTCCTGCTGCTGACCTCGTACCTGCCCTGGGGCTTCCTCCTCCTCGGCGCCGCGCTCCTGGCACTCGCGCTCTGGCTGGAGGCCCGCTCCCGGCGGCCGGGCACCCAGAGGCCGCACGCCGCGCCCGAACCCGCCCCGGACCCGGAACCTACTCCCGCTTGAGCCGGGCCTTCGTGAACCGGGTCGCCTCCACCGTCGTCGGGTCCTCCGGCCACGGGTGCTTCGGGTAGCGGCCGCGCAGCTCCGCGCGCACCGCCTTGTAACCCTCCCGCCAGAACGACGCCAGGTCCGCCGTCACCGCGGCGGGCCGGCCGGCCGGGGAGAGCAGGTGCACCAGGACCGGCACCCCGGCCACCCGCGGGGTCTCCTGGAGGCCGAACAGTTCCTGGAGCTTCACCGCGAGCACCGGCTGCGCCCCGCCGTACTCCACCCTGATCCGTGAACCGCTCGGCACCTCGATCCGCTCCGGGGCCAGCTCGTCCAGCCGGGCCCCCTCGCCGGTCGCCCAGGGCAGCAGCCTGCGCAGCGCCTGCCCGGCGTCGATCCCGGCCAGCGCCGAGCGGCGCCGGGCCCGCGACAGCTCGGGCTCCAGCCACTCCTGCGTACGGTTCAGCAGCGCCTCGTCCGACACATCCGGCCAGGGCTCGCCCAGCTCCCGGTGGAGGAAGGCCAGCCGCTCCCGGAGCTGTCCGGTGTCCCGGGTCCAGCGCAGCAGGCCGAGCCCCTCCCGCCGCAGCCCCTCCACCAGCGCCTCGCGGACCAGGGCGGGGTCGGGCTGCTTCAGGGGGCGCGCCGACAGTTCGACGGCGCCGAGGCGTTCCACCCGGCGGGCCACCACGTCGTGGCCGTCCCAGCGGACCTCCTCTCCCGCGAACCGCAGGTGCCCGGCCGCCAGGCGTGCCGTGTCCTCGTCGATGACGGCGGCGAGCCTGACCCGCGCCGACGCGGCGTGCGCCGGACGGTCCGCGACCGCGACCGCCAGCCACGCCGCGCTGCGCAGCCGTGAGCCCTCCCGCAGCTCCGCGCCCGTGCCGGACGCCATCAGGAACGTCCCCTCGCCCCGGGCCCGCGCCACCCGCTCCGGGAAGGCCAGGGCCGCCACCAGCCCTACCGCCGCGTCGTCCGGACCGGAACCGCCGCCACCGGAGCCCTTGGACGACGAAGACAGCCGCCGCACCTCCTGGCGCCAGCGGGCCGCGTAGGCGTCCTTGCCCTGGCGCGCGGTGCGCAACGCGGCCGCCAGGTCGTCCCCGTACTCCCGGGGCGGCTCCTCGCTCAGCAGCGCCACCACCTCGGCGGCCCGGCGCCCGCCGACCGAGGCCGCCCCGTCCAGCAGTGCCCTGGCCAGCCGTGGATGCAGCCCGAGCCGGGACATCCGTACGCCGCGTCCGGTCACCCGCCCGTCGGCGCCCACCGCGCCGACCGCCGTCAGGACCTCGTGGGCCGCGCCCATCGCACCGGCCGGAGGCGCGTCGAGCAGCGCGAGCCCGGTGGCCTCCGGATCACCCCAGCAGGCCGCCTGGAGGGCGAAGGCCGCGAGGTCGGCCACCTTGATCTCGGGGGAGGGGAACCGGGCGAGCCGCCCGTCCTCCGCCTGTTCCCAGCAGCGGTAGACCGTCCCGGGCGCCTCGCGGCCGGCCCGGCCCG
>CBRG010000245.1 GCA_000470535.1 Streptomyces sp. AW19M42 | reverse complement strand
CGGCCCGATGAACGTGCCGCCGTGCGCCCCGGTGCCCGGACCGGGTGGACCACCGGAGCCCGCACCGGCCTCGGACGCCGGGGGCGCCAGGTCACGGAGGGCGCTCTCCACGGCCTGGAGGGTCCGGCGGTCGTCGAGGAGCTGGACGTGGCTCTCGTCGATGAGGTGGAACGCGTGATCGGCCGCGCCCTCGTTCGCCGCCCGCATGATCTGCGTCGCCGTCCGGTGGCCGTGGCCGGGCACCAGGGCGAGAAACGCGCGCAGGGCGACCGCGTGCAGCGGCGCATAGGTGCGGTAGCCGTTGGGTGTGCGGCCGGCCGGCGGAAGGATGCCGGCCTCCTCGTAGTTCCTCACCGCCTGCGTGGACAGACCGTGCCCGCGCGCCAGGTCAACCGGCCTGAGCCGCTCACCCCTTTGAAGGTTTCTTTTCATCGCCTACCCCGCTGTCCTGCTGTTTTCCTGCCGGTCGCGCGGCAAAGTCTCCACCGTTGGTTCAACGATAGCGTTGAAGGCATGGCTACTGACATCAAGGACACCACGCATGCCGTAGAGGCCTCCGCCGTCATGAAGCTGCTCCCGGGCCGGCCGCGGCTGCTCGCTCTGGGCGAGCCCACCCACGGCGCGGGCACGGTGCTCGGAGCACGCAACAAGCTCTTCGGTCAGCTGGTCGAGCAGGAGGGCTACCGGACGATCGCGATCGAGAGCGACTGTCTGATGGGCCTGCTCGTGGACGGCTACGTCACCTCGGGCACTGGCACTCTCAACGAGGCCATGGAGCAAGGATTCAGCCACGAGTGGGGCGCCTTCGCGGGCAACCGCGAGCTCGTGCGCTGGATGCGGGCGTACAACGAGAGCCGGCCCGCGTCCGACCAGGTCCGCTTCGCCGGTTTCGACGGGCCGCTGGAGATCACCGGCGCCGCGAGCCCCCGGCAGGCCCTCATCGCCCTCCACGGCCACCTCTCGTCCCACGTGGACGCGGAGCTGCTCCCCTGCACCGTGGAGACGCTCGACCGGCTGCTCGGCTCCGACGACCGGTGGACCGATCCCGACGCGATGCTGGACCCGGGCAAGTCGTTCGGGCAGTCGGAGGAGGCCGGGCGGCTGCGGCTGCTCACCGACGATCTCGTGGCGCTGCTCGAAGCCCGGACACCGCAGCTGATCGCGTCCAGCTCGCGGGAAGGCTGGCACCGGGCGCGCCTGTACGGGCGCACCGCCGTCGGGCTGCTCCGGTACCACTTCTGGATGGCCGACACGTCACCGAACCGCTTCTCCTGGCTGATGGGTCTGCGGGACTCGATGATGGCCGCCAACCTGCTCGCCCTCGCCGAACAGGGACCGACACTGGTCAGCGCCCACAACGGACACCTCCAGCTGGACAGGAGCACGACGCGGATGGCGGGTCGGCCGCTGGAGTGGTGGAGCGCCGGCGCACTCGTGAGCGCCCACCTGGGCGAGGGGTACGCCTTCCTGGCCACGGTTCTCGGCACGCTCCGGCACCAGGGCGTGGACGCCCCGCCGCCGGACAGTGTCGAGGGGCTGCTGTACGCGCTCCCGGAGGACCGCTGTCTGGTCGACGCGGCGGGACTGGTCGCCTCCCTCGGTGACCGGCGGCCCGCCCCCAGGGTGTCCCCGTACTACGGCTACTCACCGCTCGACCCGGCCCACCTCGACCGGATCGACGGGATCGTGTTCGTCAAGGACGTCCCGCAGGGCTAGGGCCTGAGCCCGGGTCGGCCCGCGCCCTCGAGTGAGTCGCCCAGCGGGTCCAGCGCCTTTTCGGGCCGTGGCCGGGCGGGTGACCGATGCGCTCATGGCCCGGATCGGCCTCCCGGCCCTCCTCGCGGACGTGGGGGGGCAAGCAGGCAGCCCACCGTGATGAGCACCGCCGCGAGGAAGGACCGGCCGCGGTGCCGGGGCGGCCGGGCGCGCTCGCTTTCGAGGGCGGCCACCCGCGTGCGCAGACCCTTAAGCTCCGACTGCTCCGTCTGCTCCGGACGCCCCCGCTCCCCGCCCGGCCCACGTTCTGTCTGTCTGTCTGTCTGTCTGTCTGTCAGGGAAGGGTCTGCGGCAGGCGAACGCGAGCCGAACTGGGCCATTCGGGGTATTGCCGGGCCTATCGAATCACTACTAGGCGATTTGTCATATTTGTTAACTACCTTGAGCCGTATGTACTCACGGCCTCCGCAGAAGGCCGCAGACCCGACGCAGCACGGAGGCCGGCCATGGGCGACGCCATCGGACAAGTACTCGTACCGGCGGGTCGGCAGGCCTCGCCCTGGCACTGGTCGTCGCCCACCCCAAGAACCTGGTGCCGGCCGTCGGCGGCGGTGTGTCCGTCGCCGGAGCCGACGCCACCGCGAACGGCCGGGTGGTCGCCGTCGTGGTGATGGTCCTGATCGCGTCGCTCTGCACGACGGTCCCGCTCGCCGTTCATCTCCTGGCGGCGAACGTTCGGCGCGGGTGCTCGGCGGCTGGAAGGCGTGGATGACGCTCCACAACGCCCCCGTCATGACGACGCCGCTGATCATCCTGGCGTCAAGTACGTGGGTGACACGGTGAGCGGTCCGACGGCGTGATCCCGGTGCGTGCCGTCCTCACGCGGGCGAGGTCCAGGCTGGGCAGACCCCGCCCGGCGGACGTGGGTTCCGGACTGGTCACGGGCCTGTTCTCCATCCCGGAGGGCATGGCGTACGCGGCGATCGCCGGGTTCAATCCGGTCGCCGGGCTGTACGCGGGCGTCGTACCGACGATCGTCGGCTCGCTCACCGCCCGTACCGTCCTCATGGTCACCACCCTCACCAGTGTGATCGCCCTGACCTCCCAGAGCGTGCTGAAGGACGCCGGACTCGACCAGAAGGACACGGGCGGCATCGCCACCCTGACGCTCATGGCGGGCGTGGTCATGGTGGCGCTGACCTTCCTGGCCACCACTCAGATCCCTTTGCAACGGGCGATCGTGCTCGGCGCGGTCCTGTCGCTGCTGCTGTACTGCGTACAGGCGGCGCGCCGGGCCCGTCTGCTGGCACTGGTGCGCGACCCGGAGGGCCGGTGGCATCTGGCGCCGGTTCCCGGGCGGCTGACGCCCGGCGAGGTCACCGTCCTGTACTACGACGGGGTCAGCCTGTTCGCGGAGCTCCCCGGATCGAAGCGTCGCTGCCGCATGCGGACGGGGCGACCGGCGCCGTGCTCGTCCTCGTGATGCGTGGGCTGCCGGACGTACCGTCCTCCATGGTGGTCAAGCTGCTGCGGCGGCGAATCCGGGAACTCGACCGGAACGGGGCCCGGCTGGTCCTCGTGGGCGTGCAGCCGGAGCTCGGCCGCGTCCTGGCGGCGACCGGCATCGCCGCGGATCTCGGTCCCGACGGGGTGGTCCCCGCCGGGGGCGCGCTGTTCGAGCCGCTGGAACGGGCGCTCGCGCAGAGCCGTACGTGGGCCCGCCGTCACTCGGGCGACGGTTCGCCGGACGGCTCCTGAACCACCGGTCGGAGCCACCCACCCGCACTCGGCCACGACCCCGCCGGGACTTGTAATGCCCGAGTAACGGTGCCGCTCTAGCGTCCGGACTCCCCCGTACCGTTCCTGGAGGAGCATCCCGATGCACCTGTCCCGATCGCCCCGGCGCAGAACCGCCGCATGGGCGGCCGCAGCGCTCACCGTCACGGGCCTGCTGATCGGCCCACCGTCCGCGGCCGCCGCTTCCGGGCCGACCGCCCAGGTCGACGCCGCCCTGCTGAACGCCGTGGACGGCGGTGGCGACGCGTCGTTCTTCGTCGTCCTCAAGGACAAGGCCGACCTGTCGCCGGCCAAGAACAAGCGCGCCCACGCCGCGAAGGCGAAGTCGGCGTTCAGCGAGCTGAAGACGAAGGCACAGAGCAGCCAGCGCTCGCTCAACTCCTTCCTCGACAAGAAGAAGGTCGGCCACCAGGACTTCTGGATCGCCAACACCGTCAAGGTCACCGGTGACGCGAACCTCGTCGCGGAACTCTCCAGGCGCTCCGATGTCGCGCAGATCGTCAAGGAGCAGCACTACAAACTCGACGACATCGAGAGCAAGCCCTCCAAGGCCGAGACCGAGGCCGCGGTCCACGCCGCCTCGAAGACCGCGACCACCGAGGAGGACGGCGCGCCCGAGTGGGGTGTCAAGGACATCAAGGCCGACCAGGTCTGGGACGAGTACCGGGACCGCGGCGAGGGCATCGTCATCGCCAGCGTCGACTCGGGCGTCCAGTTCGACCACCCGGATCTGGTCGGCAACTACCGCGGCAACAACGGGGACGGCTCCTTCACGCACGACTACAACTGGTTCGACGCCAGCGGTCAGTGCCCGACCAGCGCTCCGTGCGACAACAACGGCCACGGCACGCACACCATGGGCACGATGGCGGGCAAGGGCGGCATCGGCGTCGCCCCCGGCGCGACCTGGATCGCCGCGAAGGGCTGCGAGTCGGGGAGCTGCTCGGACGGGGCGCTGCTCGCGGCCGGCCAGTGGATTCTCGCACCGACCGACCACAACGGTGAGAACCCGCGTCCGGGCCTCGCGCCGAACATCGTCAACAACTCCTGGGGCGGCGGCAACACGACGTTCTACCAGGACACCGTCGAGGCATGGAACGCGGCGGGCATCTTCGAGGCCTTCGCGGCCGGCAACGCCGGTGACGGCGCCACCTGCTCGACCACGGAGGCACCCGGCGCGCAGGCTCCGGCCTACGGCGTCGGCGCGTACGACTCGACCGGGAAGATCGCGAGGTTCTCCGGCTTCGGTCCGTCGCTCGTCGACGGCTCGATGAAGCCGAACATCTCGGCCCCGGGCGTCGACGTCCGCTCCACCTGGCCGGGAGACTCGTACAACACGATCTCCGGTACGTCGATGGCGACTCCGCACGTCGCCGGGGCGGTGGCCCTGTTGTGGTCGGCAGCCCCGTCGCTCATCGGTGACATCGAGACCACCCGCACCCTGCTCAACGAAGGCGCGACCGACGTCGACGACACGCACTGCGGCGGCACCACGGGCGCCAACAACGTCTGGGGCGAGGGCAAGCTCGACATCTACTCCTCCATCGAGAAGGCCCCGCACAGCGCCGGCACCGTGACCGGCAAGGTCTCCGACAAGGCCGTCGGCACCGCGCTGTCCGGCCTCTCCGTCCGGGCCACCGACATCGCAGGCACCACACGCACCGTGCACACCACCGCGAGCGGCGGCTACCGGCTGACCCTGTCGGCCGGCACGTACGACTTCACAGTGAGCGGCTACGGCTACGCGACGTCCACCGTCTCCGGCGTCGAAATCACCGACAACGGGGACCTCACCCAGGACTTCGCGCTCGACGCCGTCGCCTCGCACCAGGTCTCCGGCACCGTCAAGGACGTCCAGGGCCGGCCGCTGGGCAAGGCCACCGTCGAGGTATCCGGTACGCCGGTGAAGCCGGTCACCACCGGCACCGACGGCACGTTCACCCTGCCCGAGGTCGCTGAGGGCAGCTACACCCTGATCGTGACGCCCGCCGCCCCGGTGCTCTGCAACGGTGTGTACGCCGAGCCCGTCAAGGTGGCCGGTGACACGGCGGAGAAGGTCAAGCTCCCCCTGCGCACCGACTCCTACGGCCACACCTGCTCCCCGGCCACGTACTCCTGGGTCAAGGGCACCGCGAAGGTGGCGCTCAGCGGTGACGAGGATGCCACAACGATCTCGCTGCCGTTCCCGGTGGAGCTGTACGACGTTGGGTACACCACCGCCTCGGTCACCACGAACGGCCTGATCAACTTCATGGAACCGCGGCTCGGTGACTTCGACAACGTCGCGCTGCCGTCCGTCGCCGAGCCCAACGGCACCGTCGCCGCCCTCTGGGACGACCTGGTCCTGGACACGAAGTCCAGCGTGCAGACGGCCACCAAGGGCGATGTGGGCCACCGTACGTTCGCCGTCGTGTGGAACAAGGCCGCCTACGCGGACGGCTCGGGCGACCGCGCCACCTTCGAGGCCGTCTTCGACGAGGCCACCGGTGCGGTGACGCTGCAGTACAAGACGGTCGACGACCGCGGCGTCGGCGCGACGGTCGGCATCGAGAACCAGGCCGGCGTCGACGCACTCCAGTACGCGTACAACCAGCCGGTGCTGACCGCCGGTTCCGCCGTTCGTATCGCGCCGGAAGGCAAGTAATGAGAACCCACGCCCCGCGGCGGGCCCTGCGGCTCGCCTCCACCCTCGTCGCGGCCGGTCTCACGCTGACCGCGGCCCCGCACGCACTGGCCTCCGACAGCTCCCCCACAGCGATGCGGCTCACCGCCGACCAGGCGAAGCAGCTGGCCGACAACGCCCACGTCGATGTCTACGGCGACGGCACGGCCAAGGACGGCGCACCGGACGACGGCGCCGCCACGGATCACGGAACATCGCTCCAGGACTCGTCCGGCAAGAACGCACCGAAGCCCAAGGCATCCGGCACCGCCGCGGCGGACACGCCCGTCACCTTCACCAAGAAGTCCGCGCTGGACGGCGTCACCGGACTGGGCGCCACCGTGCAGGCCGGCTCCCACGGCTACTTCACCGTGCACAGCCTCGCCACCATCCAGCTCCACAAGGCCGACGGCTCGACCACCTGGTCCCGGAGCAGCGACTCGCTGTACGCGGACTGGGGGATCACGCCCCTGCGGCCCTGGGACACCGAGTTCTACCCGGCCCGGGTCCTGATGGGCTACAACGCGGTCAGCCCGTTCTCGCCCTACTCCGACCAGGGTTACGACACGGGCGACCTGACCGGCGACGGCATTCCTGACCTGGTCTTCTCCGCGAGCGTGGGCATGAACCCGCCGACCGGCGTCACCATCCCCGGCTCCACGCTGACGTCCGGCACGATGGTGACCGTCCTGGACGGCAAGTCCGGGAACACGCTCTGGTCGAAGGTGTACGCCTACGCCAGAATGGTCAAGATCGTTGACGGGACGCTGCTGGTCGCCGACTCGCCCCGGCTGAACAACAGATCCGCTGCCGACACGGCGGGCGCCCTGTACGGGACCCGCTTCTCGTACGCCGACGGGGCGCTGACGCCCTCCTCGACCTGGACCTACGACACCGGGGAGACGGGGACGGCCGCCTGGGGCGCGCTGGAGGACGCGGGCGACGGGCAGGTCGCCGCCTCCTGGAACCTCAGCAAGACCGCGAAAACCGCCGCCCGCGGGCGCACCCTGCTCCTGGACACCGCCGACGGCTCCTTGATCTGGAAGACGGACAGCGAGCTGTACGGGCGTCAGCTGCATCTGGACACCGCCCGTGGCCGGATCGTGGCCCTGGAGCAGGCGGACACCTCGGACGCGGTCAAGTACCAGATCGCCTCCTACGATCTGGGCAGCGGCAGGCGCATCACGCTGGACACCCGGATCAACGCCTTCCCGACGGCCATGACGATCGGTGACGTGACGCCCGGCGGCGGGTCCGAGTACGCGGTCAGCGAGTCGACCCTCGACTCCTCCATGTTCCTGAACTCCAGTACCCTCCGCGTCCTGAGCGGCTCGGACGGAGCCGCGGTCCAGTGGACGCACACGACCAAGCGCGCGCCCGGCAACGACCGGAACGCTCCGGCCACCTGGCACCTGGACGTCGTCGGCGGCAAGCTGATCGCCGCGGCCCAGGACGACACGGACAGCGCACTGGCACAGAACATCAGCAGCCTGCGGTACGGGTCGCTGACGGCGTTCAACGCCAAAGGAAAGGTCGCCTGGCGGCAGGCCGGCCTGAACGCCTCGCCCATGTTCCAGCAGGCGTACCGCTCCGGCGGCAGCGACTACGTGCGGACCATCGACGCGCAGCAGAACATCCACGAGTACAAACTGGGCAACGGCAAGCAGCAGAGCCTGACGCCGCTCCGGAGCGACCTCAACTACGCGCGGGCAGCCGATCTGGACGGCGACAAGAAGCCGGACGTGGTCGCCGGCGGCACGTCGAACGGGGTGTGGGCGTGGTCGGGCCCGTCACTGGTCAAGGGCGCGCCCAAGGAGCTGTGGAAGGCCACCGTGCCCGGCGCCGTGCTCAGCGTCCAGACCGGTGACGTGACCGGTGACAAGAAGCCGGAGGTGATCGTCGCCGCGGAGACGGCGGTGGTCGTGCTCGACGGCACCACCGGCGAGGTCCTGACGACCATCGAAGGCGGAGGGCAGTACGTACGCTCCGTCACGGTCGCCGACGTCGACGGAAGGGGCAAGGCCGAGATCCTGGTGCCGACCGACGCCCTGCGCGCCTACAAGGGAAACGGCAAGGCGCTGTGGACGTATTCGGCCCCCGCGGACGACGGCGACGTGGTCTTCTCCGACACCGTGACCGGTGACGGCCAGGTGTACACGCAGTACGCCTCCAAGAACGCGCTGGCCCTGCCCGACGCCGCCGAGAACGGTGTCGCGCTCGACGGCGCGAAGGGCACCGTGCGCTGGACCGCCGATCCCAAGGCCCCTGCCAAGGCGGTCGACGGCAAGCTGCACGGCGCGCTCCTGGACCACGCCGTCTTCGCATCGCCGAAGATCCCGTACGCGGACGGACACGCGGTCGTCTACACCTGGATGGCGCTGACCGACCCGGCCACGGCCGGCGACATCTCCACCGCCACCCCGCACGATGTCATCGAGATCCGCGACGGACGCACCGGAGAGCTGCTGCACAGCACGGTGAACGGCGGTCCGTGGTCGCACGGCAACTTCTTCATCGACGGCAAGGGCGACCCGCTCTACGACCTGAGCTTCGGCACCTTCCGCGGCTACGGCGCCGACGGCCAGGACACCAGCAGCTCGGTGGTGGCGCCGCTGCGGAGCGCCCAGTTCATCAACGGACCCGGCGGCCGGCGGCTGGTGGCCGGCGGAGTGGAGGGCGGCCTGGGCGTGTGGGACCCGTCGGTGCTCACCTCGGGCTGGTCCTTCCAGTCCGGCGTCGGCAGCGCGACCGCCCTGGGCGGCCGCAACTAC
This sequence comes from Streptomyces sp. AW19M42, assembly GCA_000470535.1. Lineage (GTDB taxonomy): Bacteria > Actinomycetota > Actinomycetes > Streptomycetales > Streptomycetaceae > Streptomyces. Next base: position 2,086 of record CBRG010000245.1, on the reverse strand, counting down.
CTCGCCGCCGACCTGGACGGCGACGGAGTCGACGACATGATCTCGCTGAACTTCGACGACCACGGCACCAACCGGATGGCTGAGCAGCTGGGCGGCGGCGTCCTGTCCATGAACGACGCCGCTCGCCAGATGGTCGTGTACACCCTGTCCTGACGCCCCACCGGTCCGAGCGGCGCCCCGCCGTGACGACCCGCAATCGCTGACCACTGAGGACCCCCGGCGGCGGCCGGGGGTCCTCAGCATGCTCGGCTACAGTTGCGCCCTCATGAACGCACGACGTACCACCGGCACCGATCCCGTGGCGCCACGCCTGAACCTGCACCTTTTCGGCGGTTTTCGGGTCACCCGGGAATCCGGTCCGGCGCCTGCCGAGCGCTGGCCGAGAATGACCGCACAGGCGCTGGTGAAGCTGCTCGCCGTGGTACCGGAGCACAGTCTGCACCGTGAGCAGGTCATCGACATCTGCTGGCCCGGCGCCGATCCGCACGCGGCCCAGGGCAGCCTGCGCGTCGCGCTCCACTCGGCGCGCCGGATTCTGGAGCCCGAACTCGCCTCGCGTGCCACGTCCGCCTACCTGGTCTCGGAGGGAGCACTGCTGTTCCTGAACCCGGCGACGGTGTGGATCGACGCGGACCAGGCCGAACGGGACGCGCGGGACGCGCTGGCGAGCGGCGGCATGGCGGAGCTGGCGCGGGCCCTGGAGTGGTTCTCCGGCGAACTGCTACCGGAGGACCGTTACGCCGACTGGGCCGGCGGCCATCGCTCGCAGCTCGCGGAGCTGAAGGAGCGGGTGCTGCTCGGGCTCGCCTCCGCACATCTGGAGGCGGGCGCGGGACGGGAGGCGGCCGCCGCCGCCGAGCGGGTCCTCGAATCGAGCCCCGCGGAGGAGCTGGCGCACCGCATCCTCATCGACGTGTACACCCGCCAGGGCCTGCGGCGGCGCGCGGTGCGGCAGTACCACGTGTGCCGGGCCACGCTGGACGCGGAGCTGGGGGTGCGGCCGGGTACGGAGACCGAGCGCCTGCACCGGGTCGCGCTGGCGGCGGACCTTCCGCTCGTGCCGTCCGCGCCGTCCCTGCCGGCCGTCCTGCGGGCCCCGGTGGCGATGCCGCTGCGCGGACGCGAGGCGGTCCTCGAACGGCTGCTCGCGGCGGACGGCCCCGCTGTCGTCACGCTGCTGACCGGCGAGGCCGGGGTGGGCAAGACCCGGCTGGTGGGAGAGGTGGCGCGACGGGCCGCCGCGTCCGGCACCGCCGTGCTGTGGGGCGGCGGGCACGACGCGGAGGGCCACACGCCGTACGGGGCGTTCGCGGAGGCGCTCGACGGGTGGCTGGCCGAACGCGACCCGGACCAGCGGGCCGGGGTCGGCGCGGAGTACCCGGAGCTGGCCGCGTTCCTCCCGGCGCTGGGCCGGGTGCGTGCGGACGAGGAGCGGAGCCCGGAGGAGGAACGGGACCGGCTGTTCCGCGCCACGGCGGGGCTGCTCGGCGAACTGTCCTCGGTGCAGCCGGTGCTGATCGTCCTGGACGACCTGCACGCGGCGGACGAGGGCTCGTTCCAACTGCTGAGCCACTTGGCGCGGAGGGCGGCGCGGACGGGCTGCCCACGGTTCCTGGTGACGTGCCGCGAGGAGGAGATACCCGACGGCGACCCGCGCAGGACCGGGCTGACGTCCCTGCTGCGCCAGGGGCTGGCCACGCGCGAGGAGGTGCGGCGGCTGAGCCAGGAGGCCTGTCTCGCGGTGGTGCGCGACACGGTGCTACTGCCCGCCGCACGGCACCCGGCGCCGGCACCCGACGACCGGGCCGGTGGCGTCGCGGAGGACGAACGGCTGAACCGGGTGTGGGAACTCTCCCTCGGCAACCCGCTGTTCGCCGTCGAGCTCGCCCACGGTCTGGCCGACGACGTGCCCGGTGCGCCGGCGCCGGACGGCATCCGGCAGCTGGTCGCGGAACGGCTCGGCCGGCTCGACCACGACACGCGGCGCATCGTCGCGGCGCTCTCCGTCGCCGGTCCCGAGACCGCCCTGTCCGAACTGCTCGACGTGGCCGCGCACGGACTGCACCCGCCGGTCTCCGGCGGCGCC
>CBRG010000244.1 GCA_000470535.1 Streptomyces sp. AW19M42 | reverse complement strand
GGCGCTGCCCGCCCGCTCCCGGCGCTCCTCCCGGCGCTCCGAGGCGTCCGAGGCGTCCGATGAGGTGTACGACACCGACCGCGTCGAGGCAGAGGCGCTCTCCAAGCGCCGCGGCCGGCCGCGCAGGCCCTCCGCGCAGCCCGCGATGAACCGCTCCATGGACGCGGTCGACGTCGCGGCCGCCGCTGCCGCCGCGCTCGACGGGGCCGTGCTCAACGGCATGCCGCCCTCGCCCGTCGTCGCCGACCTCACCCAGGGCGTCTCGGTGGACCGTGAGCGCGCCGGCACCCCGGTGCCGGGGGCCAGGGAGGCGGAGCCCGCCCGGAGGCCGGGCGAGAAGGCGTCCTCGCCCTCCGGCGGCGTACCCGACCTGACCAAGCCGGTGCCCGAGCGCCCGGAGCCGCAGGCGCTGCCGACCCGCGCCGAGCAGCTCCAGCTGTCCGGCGACATCACGTACTCGCTGCCCTCGCTCGATCTGCTGGAGCGGGGCGGTCCCGGCAAGACCCGCAGCGCCGCCAACGACGCGATCGTCGCGTCGCTGACCAACGTTTTCACCGAGTTCAAGGTCGACGCGGCCGTCACCGGCTTCACCCGCGGGCCGACGGTGACGCGGTACGAGGTGGAGCTCGGCCCGGCCGTGAAGGTCGAGCGGATCACGGCGCTCGCCAAGAACATCGCGTACGCCGTCGCCAGCCCCGACGTCCGGATCATCTCCCCGATCCCGGGGAAGTCGGCGGTCGGCATCGAGATCCCCAACAGCGACCGCGAGATGGTCAACCTCGGAGACGTGCTGCGCCTCGCGGACGCGGCCGAGGACGACCACCCCATGCTGGTCGCACTCGGCAAGAACGTCGAGGGCGGCTACGAGATGGCCAACCTGGCGAAGATGCCGCACGTTCTGGTGGCCGGTGCGACCGGTTCCGGGAAGTCCTCCTGCATCAACTGCCTGATCACCTCGGTGATGATAAGGGCGACCCCGGAGGACGTCCGGATGGTGCTGGTCGACCCCAAGCGCGTCGAGCTGACCGCGTACGAGGGTATTCCGCACCTGATCACGCCGATCATCACCAACCCCAAGAAGGCCGCAGAGGCCCTTCAGTGGGTCGTGCGCGAGATGGATCTGCGCTACGACGACCTCGCCGCGTTCGGGTACCGGCACATCGACGACTTCAACCACGCGGTGCGCACCGGAAAGCTCAAGACTCCGCAGGGCAGCGAACGGGAGCTGTCGCCGTACCCGTATCTGCTGGTGATCGTCGACGAGCTGGCCGACCTGATGATGGTCGCTCCGCGCGATGTCGAGGACTCGATCGTCCGCATCACCCAGCTGGCCCGCGCCGCCGGCATCCATCTGGTCCTCGCCACCCAGCGGCCCTCGGTGGACGTCGTCACCGGGCTGATCAAGGCGAACGTGCCCTCCCGGCTCGCCTTCGCGACCTCGTCGCTCGCGGACAGCCGGGTCATCCTCGACCAGCCCGGAGCCGAGAAGCTCATCGGAAAGGGTGACGGGCTGTTCCTGCCGATGGGGGCGAACAAGCCGACCCGGATGCAGGGCGCCTTCGTCACGGAGGACGAGGTCGCCGCCGTGGTCCAGCACTGCAAGGACCAGATGGCCCCGGTGTTCCGCGAGGACGTGGTGGTCGGCACGAAGCAGAAGAAGGAGATCGACGAGGACATCGGCGACGACCTGGATCTGCTCTGCCAGGCCGCCGAACTGGTCGTCTCCACCCAGTTCGGATCCACCTCGATGCTCCAGCGCAAGCTGCGGGTGGGCTTCGCCAAGGCCGGCCGGCTGATGGACCTCATGGAGTCCCGGAACATCGTCGGACCCAGCGAGGGATCCAAGGCGCGCGACGTCATGGTGAAGCCGGACGAGCTCGACGGGGTGTTGGCGCTGATTCGCGGGGAAACCGGTTCGTGAGGGTTTTGCGGGCAACCGTTTCGCCGGGTCGTACGTCAAGTTGGAGGGAGGGACAGCAGAGTGTCCTTCCGAGGGGTGGTCCGGCGCATCAGAGCCTGTTCGAATCTGATGGCGTACAAAGTGCTCCCTCCCGGTTGCCCCACCCTTTCCTACCCCCCCTAGACTGAACATCCAGCAGGTGGCTCACGCTCGAAAGGCGCCCCCGTGTCCATCGGCAACTCCCCCGAAGACGACCGGCCTTCGATCGGTCGAGTGCTCCAGCAGGCTCGAATCGCCGCAGGTCTCACGGTCGAAGAGGTCAGCACGTCCACCCGGGTGCGCATTCCCATCGTGCACGCGATCGAGGACGACGACTTCTCCCGCTGCGGCGGCGACGTGTATGCGCGCGGCCACATCCGTACGCTGGCACGTGCCGTCGCCATCGATCCTGAACCGCTGGTCTCGCAGTACGACGGCGAGCACGGCGGCCGTCCCTCACCCACCCCGGCGGCTCCGCTGTTCGAGGCCGAGCGGATCCGTTCCGAACCCCGGCGGCCCAACTGGACCGCGGCCATGGTCGCGGCCATCGTCGCCGTGGTGGGGTTCGTCGGCTTCACGTTCTTCAATGGCGGCGACGACTCCCCGACGGCCGGCCAGGTCGCCGAGGGACCGACGTCGGCCAAGACCAGCCCCAAACCGGCGAGCAGCAAGCCCGCCGATCCCAAGCCGGCTCCCTCCGACAGCGCCATCGCCGCGGCGCCGCAGGACAAGGTGACGGTCAGGCTCAGCGCCAGTCAGGGCAAGAGCTGGATCTCCGCCAAGGACCACAACGGCCGGCTGCTCTTCGACGGGCTGCTCCAGCAGGGCCAGTCCAAGACGTTCCAGGACAAGGAGCGGGTCGACCTCGTCCTCGGTGACGCCGGATCGGTCGAGCTCTTCGTCAACGGCAAGAAGGTCGAGGACCAGTTCCAGCCCGGTCAGGTCGAGCGGCTCTCGTACACCAAGGGTGATCCCGAGGTCGGCTGACCAGTACTCCGCGGTTCACGCTCAGCGGCGAGCGCCCGGCCACCAGGCCGGGCGCTCGCCGCTTTGTCACTCCCTGTGACCGAGGAACCTGCACGGTGGGGCCAGTGCCGGGACAAAGTAGTCTTGAGCCCATGCCCGAACGCCGTACCGTCGCCCTTGTCACTCTTGGCTGCGCCCGTAACGAGGTGGACTCGGAGGAGCTCGCAGGCCGCTTGGCAGCGGACGGCTGGGAGCTCGTCGAGGATGCCTCCGATGCCGATGTCGCCGTGGTCAACACCTGTGGATTCGTCGAGGCCGCCAAGAAGGACTCCGTCGATGCCCTGCTCGAAGCCAATGATCTGAAGGACCACGGCCGCACCCAGGCCGTCGTCGCCGTCGGCTGTATGGCCGAGCGCTACGGCAAGGACCTCGCCGAGGCCCTGCCGGAAGCGGACGGAGTCCTCGGATTCGACGACTACGCAGACATCTCGGACCGCCTCCAGACCATCCTCAACGGTGGCATCCATGCCTCCCACACCCCGCGCGACCGCCGCAAGCTGCTGCCGATCAGCCCGGCCGAGCGCCAGGACGCCGTGGTGGCCCTGCCCGGCCACGCCCAGGAGCCCGAACCGGCTCCCGCCGATCTCCCGGAGGGCGTCGCCCCGGTCTCCGGACCCCGGGCCCCCCTGCGCCGCCGTCTCGGCACCAGCCCGGTCGCCTCGGTGAAGCTGGCCTCCGGCTGTGACCGCCGGTGCTCCTTCTGCGCCATCCCGTCCTTCCGCGGCTCCTTCATCTCACGCCGTCCCTCGGACGTCCTGGGCGAGACCAGGTGGCTGGCCGAGCAGGGGGTGAAGGAGGTCATGCTGGTCTCCGAGAACAACACCTCGTACGGCAAGGACCTCGGTGACATCCGGCTGCTGGAGACGCTGCTGCCGGAGCTCGCGGACGTCGACGGGATCGAGCGCATCCGGGTCAGCTATCTGCAGCCCGCCGAGATGCGGCCCGGCCTCATCGACGTGCTGACCTCCACGCCCAAGGTCGCGCCCTACTTCGACCTCTCCTTCCAGCACTCGGCCCCCGGCGTGCTGCGCGCGATGCGCCGGTTCGGTGACACCGACAGCTTCCTCGAACTGCTGGACACCATCCGGAGCAAGGCACCGTACGCCGGTGCCCGCTCCAACTTCATCGTGGGCTTCCCCGGCGAGACCGAGGCGGACCTGGCGGAGCTGGAACGCTTCCTCACCGGGGCGCGCCTCGACGCCATCGGCGTCTTCGGCTACTCCGACGAGGACGGCACAGAGGCGGTCGGCTACGGCGACAAGCTGGACGCCGACACCATCGCGGAACGGCTCGCTCACATCTCGCAGCTGGCCGAGGAGCTGACCTCCCAGCGGGCCGAGGAACGCGTCGGGGAGACGCTCCAGGTGCTCGTCGAATCGGTCGAGGCGACCGAGGACGAGTCACGGGCCGTGGGCCGCGCGGCCCACCAGGCCCCCGAAACGGACGGCCAGGTGCTCTTCACAGCACGCGAGGGACTCGTCCCGGGCCGTATGGTCGAGGCAAAGGCAGTGGGCACCGAGGGCGTCGACCTGGTGGCCGAATGCCGTGAGCTTGCGGAGGTGGCCAGATGACCGGAGCGCCGGCATCCGCGACAGGGGGCTCCGGCGCTACGCCGGTCCGCGGCGGGAAGCTTGGCACTGCGGCCGTGAATCAGGCGAGCCTGTGGAACGTCGCCAATCTCCTCACCATGGCGAGGCTGGTGCTCGTCCCCGGCTTCGTCATGCTGCTGCTCCACAACGGCGGATACGACCCGGCGTGGCGCTCCTTCGCCTGGGCGGCCTTCGCCATCGCCATGATCACCGACCTGTTCGACGGGCACCTTGCGCGTACGTACAACCTGGTCACGGACTTCGGGAAGATCGCCGACCCGATCGCGGACAAGGCGATCATGGGCGCTGCGCTGATCTGCCTGTCGTACCTGGGCGATCTGCCCTGGTGGGTCACGGGCGTGATCCTCTTCCGCGAGCTCGGCATTACCGTGCTGCGGTTCTGGGTGATCCGCCACGGGGTGATTCCGGCCAGCCGCGGCGGGAAGATGAAGACGCTGGCGCAGGGGACGGCGGTGGGGATGTACGTCCTGGCACTGACCGGACCGCTGGCGACGCTGCGGTTCTGGGTGATGGCGGTGGCCGTCGTGCTGACGGTCGTCACCGGTCTGGACTATGTGCGCCAGGCCATTGTGCTGCGTCGCCAGGGGCTGGCAGCGGAGCGGTCGGCAGCGGCACAGGAAGCCGTCGAGGCGGCCGCGGAGACACCCGGGGGCGCCGGGGGCGCGGACAGGGTCTCCGGGACCTCAGGGGCCCGTGGTGCGGCCGAGGCCGAGCGGTGACAGTCGCGGCCCGGGTGCTGCGACTGTTGGTCGAGCGGGGCGAGACCCTGGCCGTGGCGGAGTCGCTGACCGGCGGCCTGGTCGCGGCGGAGTTGACGTCCGTACCCGGTGCCTCGCGCTCCTTCCGCGGGTCCGTGACGGCCTATGCGACCCCCCTCAAGAGTGAAGTCCTGGGTGTGGATCCGGCCCTTCTCGCGTCACGCGGTGCGGTGGACCCCGAAGTGGCGTGCCAGATGGCGGCGGGCGTACGCCGGGTCCTGGGCGCGGACTGGGGCCTGGCCACCACCGGAGTAGCGGGCCCCGAGCCGCAGGACGGCCGGCCGGTGGGAACGGTCTTCGTCGCAGCCTGCGGCCCTGACGGCGAGCCGAAAGTGGCCACACTGAGGTTGAACGGCGGACGGGCGGACATCCGTAATGAGAGCGTACGGAGCGTGCTCGATCTGCTCTCCGGCGAACTCGGCGGGTACCCGAGCGCACAGGATACGGAACAGATCGGGGGGAACTGATGTTTGCAGCCCTGAGTGAACACGACATCGCTCCCCGCACGGCCGCGGCGCTAGGCGGTACGGTGGGGCGTGAAGGATGCGGCTACGCGGTCCGAGGAGGGAGCCACCGATGATTCTGCTCCGTCGCCTGCTTGGTGACGTGCTGCGTCGGCAGCGCCAGCGCCAAGGCCGTACTCTGCGCGAAGTCTCCTCGTCCGCCCGAGTTTCGCTCGGCTATCTCTCCGAGGTGGAGCGGGGGCAGAAGGAGGCATCCTCCGAACTGCTCTCCGCCATTTGCGACGCGCTTGACGTACGGATGTCCGAGCTCATGCGTGAAGTGAGCGATGATCTGTCGCTCGCTGAACTGGCCGAGTCGGCAGCAGCCGGCGATCCGGTGCCCGTACCGGTGCGCCCCAGGCTCAATTCCGTCTCTGTCTCGTCGGTGGCTGGTGTACCGACGGGACGGGTGACCATCAAGGCGCCTGCGGAAGCGGTGGATGTCGTCGCCGCCTGACCCGCTCGGTTCGGTGTGAAACCCGGAGCCCCGGTCCTCCCCTCAGGGGGTGGGTCGGGGTTTTTGTGTGTTGTCCGCGAGATGGCGGGCATGCGCTCTTTGTGAGACCGGGGAGCGATCTCGTACGGAGGTTTCCCCGAATAACCGTTTTGCTTCGTTTGTGCCATCGTGGATGGTGCTGAACGGAACGGATACAGATTGGAGACGTGCATGTCTGTGGTGAAGAGCCCGCTGTCCGAGGCCGACCTCAAGTCTGTCGGCGGTGCGCTCCAGGGCGCCCTGGTGGACCTCGTCGACCTCTCCCTGGTCGCGAAGCAGGTTCACTGGAACGTGGTGGGGCCGCGCTTCAGGTCCGTGCACCTTCAGCTCGACGAGGTCGTCGACACCGCCCGCCAGCACTCCGACACGGTTGCCGAACGGGCCTCCGCGCTCGGCGTCAATCCGGACGGGCGGTCGGGGACGATCGCCAGGGCCACGGCCATCGACTCCGTGCCCGAGGGCTGGGTCAAGGACGTGGACGCGGTGCGCACGCTGGTCGACGCCCTCGGAGTGGTCATCGGCCGGATGCGTGAGCGGATCGAGCTGACCGGCGACCCCGATCCGGTCAGCCAGGACATCCTGATCACGCTGACCGCTGATCTTGAGAAGCACGCGTGGATGTTCCAGGCCGAAAGCGCCTGAGCCCACGCCCCCATTTCCACTTCCATTCGAGGAGCAGTCATGACCGACAAGGGCGCGAAGGACAAGATCACCGGCAAGGCCAAGGAGGCCATGGGCAAGATGACCGGTGACCGCCGCATGGAGACCGAGGGCAAGACGGATCAGGCGAAGGGCAAGGCCAAGGGCGCCGTGGGCGATGCCAAGGGGCATGCCGAGGGCGTCAAGGACTCCCTGACCGACGACGACAAGCGCTGAGGCTCAAGGCCTGAGGCGTGAGGCCTGAGGTCTGCGCTTGAGGCCCGGGAGGCCTGAGAGCGTGTGCCTGTGCCTGGACGCGGAGCCCCCACCGGGAGCGGTGGGGGCTCCGCTCTGGATGCGGCCCCGGCGGAGCCGGGTGAGACTTCGGGGGTGTGCGCCTGCGCCGTGCGCGCCGGTACTGCACCGGTGTGCTCTCCCATTGGGTGATCAGGCCGGACATATTGCCGGGAGGTACTGGGTTCGGCCGGAGGAGGCAGCCGTGGTACGGCGATGGGTGCCGGCGCTCGTTCTCGGTGGTGTGTGGTGGTGGGCCGTGCTGCGGCTGGTACTGGAGCCGGCGCACACCGGAGTGGTCGAGGGAGTGGTGGCGGCGGGCGGCTGGGGACTGAGCCTCCTGCCGGTACACGTGGCCACGACCACCCGGCCGATCGGGATATTCGACGCGGGTACCGGCCTGCTGCGGCGGTGTGCCGCGGAGGCGCGCTCCTGGTGGGCGGGCACGGGGGCTACCAGGGCATGGCGACGCCGCCGTTCGGGCGGAGGATCTGACCCGTCATGAAGGCCGACGCGTCGGACGCCAGATGCAGCACCGTGTGCGCCACGTCCATGGGTTCCCCGACCCTGCCGAGCGGCGAGATCCGCGCCATGGTGGCCTCCGTGCGGTGCTGCTGTTCCGCGTCGTGGCGGGCGGTCATGGGGGTGCGGACCCAGCCCGGTGCGACGGCGTTGACCCGAATGGCGTGCGGCCCCAGTTCGGTCGCCAGGGTCTTGGTCAGCTGGACCACCGCCGCTTTGGCCGTGCTGTAGCAGAGCAGCCCCGGGCTCGCGGAGTCGACCGCACCCGAGGCCATGGTGATCAGGGATCCGGGGGCCTCGCGGTCGAGCATGGTGCGGGCCACTTCCTGGCAGGCGTACAGCACGCCCTTGAAGTTGACCGAGAGCACGCGGTCGAGGTCCTCGTCAGTGGTATCCAGGACGCTGCTCGTGTGCATGATCCCGGCGACGGCGGCCAGGATGTCGAGATCTCCGGCGGCCGCGACGGCGGCCCGGACCTGATTGCGGTCCGTGACATCCAGCGGATGTGTGTGGACTTCGCCACCCGCCGCGCCGATCAGTTCCAGGGTCTCCTGGAGGCCCTTGGCGTCGAGATCCGCACAGTGGACGCTGGCGCCCGCCTCTGAGAGCAGGACGGCGCAGGCGCGGCCGATGCCGCCCGCCGCGCCGGTGACGAACGCGGATCGGCCGGTGAGGTCGTACGCGGCAAGGGACATGACCGGACCGTACGACCGTATCTGACGGCCCGTCAACTATGGGGTGGGGCCGGATTGGCAGCGAGGACACCAGTAGGCGGGCCTGGCGTCCTGCTCCGCCATACGGATCGGCGTGCCGCAGCGCAGACAGGGGCGGTGGGTTCTGCCGTACACCCAGAGGTTCTCGCTCGGGCGGCGGGCCCGGAACGGCTGACCGGTCGCGGTGCGGGAGCGTGGGCCGGTGGTGGTGATGCGGACCGGCCGGTCGCGGTTGGCTTCGAGGAGCTGGTGGGCGGTGCTCACCAGAAGGGGGGCCGTGGCGGCGGGCAGGTCACCGATGGGGAGCCAGGGGGTGGCACGGGCCAGGAAGCACAGCTCGGCCTTGTAGATGTTGCCGATGCCGGCCAGGTTGCGCTGGTCCAGGAGAGCCTCACCGAGCGGGCGGCCCGGGTCGGCGAGCAGATTGCGCAGCGCCTTGCCGGGGTCCCAGTCGGGGCCCAGGAGATCGGGGCCGAGATGGCCGACCGCCTTCTCCTCGTCCGAGGTCCGCAGGAGTTCCAGGACCGGTAGGCGGTATCCGACGGCCGTGTGCGCGGTGTTGACGAGGATGGCGCGGATCTGGTGCGCGGGGCCGCCGCGCCAGCGCTCGTCGGGGCTGTAGATCCGCCAGGCGCCGTCCATCCGCAGATGGCTGTGGAGGGTCAGACCGCCCTCGAAACGGGTCAGCAGATGCTTGCCGCGCGAGACGGCGTCGAGCACGGTCCGGCCGGTGAGGTCGGCGGTGGCGAACCGGGGGACGCGCAGGTCGGACCGGGTGAGGACCTGGCCTGCGAGCGCCTGGTGCAGACGCTTGGCGGTCTGCAGGACGGTATCTCCTTCGGGCATGCCTCCATGATGCGGGGGATGCGCGGTGCGCGGGCGGGGGTGAGCGCGTACGCGTGCGCGCGCCGGGGTCACGCGCGGAGGCGGAGGCCTCTGGGGGTGGCGAGGAAGCCGGCGGCCTCCAGCGTGCGGCCCTGCGGGGAGGTCAGCGCCGAGACGCCGTTGGTGCGCTCCACCGTCACCGTGCCGAGGGCTCCGGCACGGGCTGCCGAGGCCAGGGCGGCGGCGGCCGCCCGCAGCGCGGGGTCCTCCGGATCGGTCGGCCAGGCCAGCAGCGTCTTCCCGCCGCGCTCCATGTACAGCGCCAGCTCGCCGTCGACCAGGACCACGAGGGAGCCGGCCTTGCGACCGGGTTTGTGCCCGGCCCCGTCCGGCGGCTCGGGCCAGGGCAGCGCCGCTCCGTAGGCATTGGCCGGGTCGGCCGCCGCGAGGACCAGGGCGGTGGGGGCCAGGCCCGGCTCCCTGCGGTCGCGGGCGGTGGAGGCCGCGCGGAGCCGGTCCACCGCGCCGTCCATCGCGAACTGTGCGGCCCCCAGCCCCTCCACGACATAACCGCGACGGGCCTGCCCGTTGTCCTCGAAGGCCGCCAGCACGCGGTACGCGGCGGAGAACCCGCCCTCGACGCCCTCGGCCTGGACCGCGCCGCGCGTCACCACACCGTGCCGGTCCAGCAGGGTGCGGGCCAGCGCGTGGGCCCGGTGCGTGGGTTCGGGTTCGGCGGCGGGCAGCAGGGACCAGCGGCCCGAGACCGTGGGCGGACCGGTGCGCGAGGCCGGACGGGCGGCGGCCGTCAGCGAGCCGTAACGGCCGCGCGGAACGTTCCGTCTGGCGCGGTGCGCGGTCGATCCGGCGGTCCGGCCCGAGCCCAGGAGGGAGCGCAGCGGTGCGAGCGTGTCGTTGGTGAGCCGGCCCGACCAGGTGAGGTCCCAGACGGCGTCCGCCAGCTGCGGATCGGTGCAGTCCGGGTGTGTCGTGGCCCGGACCTGATCGGCGATCTGGCGGAAGAAGAGCCCGTACCCGCCGGTGAGGGCGGTGAGTACGGATGCGTGCAGCGCGCTGAGTTCGAGCGGGCGCGGGGGAGCGAGCAGCAGGGGCGCGCTGTCGGCCAGGTAGAGGGAGAGCCAGCCGTCCTTGCCGGGGAGGGCGCCCGCACCGGCCCACACGACCTCGCCGGTGGTGGTGAGTTCGTCCAGGAGTCCGGGGGAGTAGCCGGTGACGCGGCCGGGCAGGACCAGCTTCTCCAGGGCCGACGCGGGGACCGGAGCGCCCTGCAACTGCTCGATGGCGCGGGCCAGTCCGTCGATCCCGCGCAGGCTGGTGCTGCCGAGGTGCTGCCACTGGGGCAGGAAGCCCGCGAGGGCGGCGGGCGGGACCGGCTCCAGCTCATGGCGGAGCGCGGCGAGCGAGCGGCGCCGCAGCCGGCGCAGCACCGTCGCGTCGCACCACTCCTGGCCGATGCCGGCGGGATGGAATTCTCCCTGGACGATCCGGCCGGAGGCCGCGAGGCGTTGCAGCGCACCATCCGTGACCGCGGTACCGAGGCCGAACCTGGCCGCGGCGGCGGTGGAGGTGAACGGGCCGTGCGTACGGGCGTAGCGGGCGAGGAGGTCACCGAGCGGGTCCTTCACCGGTTCGGTGAACGCCTCCGGGACACCGACGGGGAGGGCCGTGCCCAGCGCGTCGCGCAGCCGGCCCGCGTCCTCGATCGCCGCCCAGTGCTCGTCACCGCCGATCCGGACCCGGATGGCCCGGCGAGCCGATGACAGCTCTTGCGCCCACGGAGCTTGCGCCCCGCGCTCGGTCAGCTCAGCGGTGGTGAGCGGTCCGAGGACCCGCAGCAGATCAGCGACGCCCTCGATGTCCTTGATCCGGCGGTCATCGGCCAGCCACTGGAGCTCCCGCTCCAGCTCGGTCAGGACGTCCGCGTCCAGCAGCTCGCGCAGCTCCGCCTGGCCCAGCAGCTCGGCCAGTAGATGGGAGTCGAGGGAGAGCGCGGCCGCCCGCCGCTCGGCAAGGGGCGAGTCGCCCTCGTACAGGAACTGCGCGACGTAGCCGAACAGCAGGGAGCGCGCGAACGGTGAGGGCTCCTGGGTCGTCACCTCGACCAGGCGGATCCGGCGGGCTTCCAGATCGCCCATCACTTCCGTGAGCCCGGGGACGTCGAAGACGTCCTGAAGGCATTCGCGGACCGCTTCGAGAACGATGGGGAACGAGCCGAACTCGGAGGCGACCTGAAGGAGCTGGGCGGCCCGCTGCCGCTGCTGCCACAACGGGGTGCGCTTGCCGGGGCTCCGCCGGGGGAGCAGCAGTGCCCGCGCCGCGCACTCACGGAACCGGGAGGCGAACAGGGCGGACCCGCCGACCTGGTCGGTGACGATCTGCCTGATCTCGCCCTTATCGAAGGCGACATCGGCGGCGCCGACCGGGGGCTGATCGCTGTCGTGGGCGGCGTTCGGCGGCGGGAGAGCTGCCCCGCCGCCGGATTCGGAGGCCCGGTCCTGGTCCACCGGGTCGAAGTCCAGGAGGTCCAGGCCCATCATGTCGGCGTCCGGCAGCCGGAGGACGATGCCGTCGTCGGCATGCATGACCTGGGCGTCCATGCCGTACCGCTCGGCCAGGCGGGCGCTGAGCGCGAGCGCCCAGGGGGCGTGCACCTGGGCGCCGAACGGTGAGTGCACGACGACGCGCCAGTCGCCCAGCTCGTCGCGGAAACGCTCGACGAGGATCGTCCGGTCGTCCGGGACGTGGCCGCAGGCGCGGCGCTGCTCGTCGATGTACGACAGCACGTTGTCCACGGCCCAGGTGTCCAGGCCCGCGGCCAGCAGTCTTTCGCGTGCGTCCTCGGGGGAGAGCCCGCCGAGCTCGCGGAGGAAGGCGCCGAGGGCCCGGCCCAGCTCCAGCGGGCGGCCCAGCTGGTCGCCCTTCCAGAACGGCAGCCGTCCGGGCACGCCGGGCGCCGGCGAGACCAGGACCCGGTCGCGGGTGATGTCCTCGATCCGCCAGGACGTGGTGCCCAGCGTGAAGACGTCCCCCACCCGGGACTCGTAGACCATCTCCTCGTCCAGCTCACCGACCCGGCCGCCGCCCTTCTTCGGGTCGGCGCCCGCCAGGAAGACCCCGAAGAGCCCTCGGTCGGGGATGGTGCCACCGGAGGTGACGGCGAGCCGCTGGGCGCCGGGGCGGCCGGTGACCGTGCCCGCGACGCGGTCCCAGACCACGCGCGGGCGCAGCTCCGCGAAGGCGTCGGACGGATAGCGGCCGGCCAGCATGTCGAGCACGGAGGTGAACGCCGACTCGGGAAGCGAGGCGAAGGGCGCCGCCCGGCGTGCCACGGCCAGCAGGTCGTCCACCTGCCAGCTGTCCAGGGCGACCATCGCGACCAGCTGCTGGGCCAGCACGTCCAGCGGATTGGACGGGATCCGCAGCGCCTCGATGGACCCCTCCCGCATCCGCTCGGTGACCACCGCGGCCTGCACCAGGTCACCGCGGTATTTAGGGAAGACGACTCCGGTGGACACCGCGCCCACCTGGTGTCCGGCCCGGCCCACCCGCTGCAGCCCGGAGGCGACCGAGGGCGGTGACTCCACCTGGATCACCAGGTCGACCGCGCCCATGTCGATCCCCAGCTCCAGGCTTGAGGTGGCGACCACGGCGGGCAGCCTGCCCGCCTTGAGGTCCTCCTCGACCTGCGCCCGCTGCTCCTTGGAGACCGACCCGTGGTGCGCACGGGCGAGCAGGGCGGGGGCACCCTTCGCGGCACCCGACTCGGCCATGATCTCGGCGGGTGAGTGCGCCTCCGGCATCGTCTCGCCGGTGGCCCGCTCGTACGCGATCTCATTGAGCCGGTTGCAGAGCCGCTCGGCCAGCCGACGGGAGTTGGCGAACACGATCGTGGAGCGGTGCGCCTGGACGAGATCGGCGATCCGCTCCTCCACATGCGGCCAGATCGACGGTTTGTCCGCCTGGTCCGCGGTGTCCGGGCCGGCGGCGGGGGAGCCGCCGAGCTCGCCCAGATCCTCGACCGGTACGACCACCGACAGATCGAACTGCTTGGTGGACGGCGGCTGGACGATCTCCACCCTCCGCTGCGGGGAGAGGAACCGCGCGACCTCGTCGACCGGACGGACCGTGGCGGACAGGCCGATCCGGCGGGCCGGCCGCGGCAGCAGCTCGTCGAGACGCTCCAGTGACAGGGCGAGATGCGCGCCGCGCTTGGTGCCCGCGACGGCGTGCACCTCGTCCAGGATCACCGTCTCGATCCCGGCCAGCGCCTCCCGGGCCGAGGAGGTCAGCATCAGGAAAAGGGACTCGGGGGTGGTGATCAGGATGTCCGGCGGCCTGGTCGCCATCGACCGGCGCTCGGCGGGCGGGGTGTCGCCCGAGCGGATACCCACCCGTACCTCGGGTTCGGGCAGCCCGAGGCGCACCGACTCCTGGCGGATGCCGGTGAGTGGGGAGCGGAGGTTGCGCTCCACGTCGACCGCGAGGGCCTTGAGCGGCGACACGTACAGCACCCGGCAGCGCTTCTTCGCCTCCGCGGGCGGCGGGACCGCCGTCAGCTGGTCCAGAGCGGCGAGGAAGGCCGCCAGGGTCTTGCCCGATCCGGTCGGTGCGACGACCAGTACGTCAGAGCCCTCACCGATCGCCCGCCAGGCGCCCTCCTGCGCGGCCGTGGGCGCGCTGAAGGCCCCCGTGAACCAACCACGGGTCGCGGCGGAGAACGAATCGAGTGCGGAGCCGGTCATGCCCCCATCGTGCACCCAGCCACTGACAACGGCCGCGAGCTGCGAGAATCCGGGTATGGCGGGAGCTGCGGGACCGGGAGAGTGGGCGAGGCACTGGCAGTACGAGGAACTCCCGGAGCTCGACCTGCTGCGGGCCCGATACGTCCGCCACACCTTCCCGCGTCACAGCCACGAGGGCTATGTCTTCGGCGCGGTCAGCCAGGGCATCGAAGACGTCGCGCTGCCCGGCGGCACCGTCCACGCGGGCCCCGGCTCCGTCGTGATGATCAATCCGGAGGTGCCGCATACCGCCAGGGCCGGTGTTCCCGAGGGCTGGGTGTACGCCACGCTCTACCCGTCCGCACAGGTGATCAGCGACATCGCGGCCGATACGACGAACCTGCGCGGCACGGTCGGCTTCACGGAGACCCGCGTGAGCGATCCGCACGCGGCCCGGCTGATCGGCGCGGTTCACCGGGCCGCGGAGGAGGGCAACGCGCTGGCGGCGGACAGCGTGCTGCGGGTCCTCGTCACGCACCTGCTGACCCGGCACGGCAGCGCTCTTCCCCCGTTCGAGCCCCGGGCGGCGGGGACGCGGGACGCGGAGAGAGCCCGTGCCGTACTGGAGAGCAGGATGGCCGGGCCGCCCACCCTGGCGGCACTGGCCACCGAGCTGGGCACCAGCCCGTTCGCACTGCTGAGAGCCTTCAAGAAGCAGTACGGAATGCCGCCGCACACCTGGCTCACCGACGCCCGGGTCCGCCGTGTTCGCCGGATGCTCGACGCGGGCACGCCGCCGGCGGTGGCGGCCGCCGAGGTGGGCTTCACCGACCAGCCTCATCTCAACCGTCACTTTACCCGGATCGTGGGCGTGCCACCGGGCGCCTACCAGCGCGAACGTGCAAGAACGTACAAGACCGATCCAGAGCCGCCCGGGTAGCTTGCCGAACGTGGCAGAACAGACAACACCTCAACGGGCCGGTGAACCGGTTGACGCCGGTGCGATCGCCGAGGGCAGTGTGATCACCGCCGGCACCAAACCGGATGCGGCCGTCGTACGGGACGCGCTCGGCGTCGGCATAGCCGTCGGACTCTCCGGCTTCGCCTTCGGCGTCACCTCGGCCGGTTCCGGACTGAGCCTGCTGCAGACCTGCGCGCTCAGCCTCCTCGTCTTCACCGGCGCCTCCCAGTTCGCCCTGGTGGGCGCGCTCGCGGCGGGCGGCAATCCGTACACCGCGGCAGCCGGCGCCTTCTTCCTCGGAGTGCGGAACTCGTTCTACGGCCTGCGGCTGTCGCAGCTGCTCGCCCTCCCGCGCGCCGTACGCCCCTTCGCCGCCCAGTGGGTGATCGACGAGACGACGGCCGTGACCCTGCCCCAGCCCACCCGGCGCGCCGCCCGGATCGGCTTCACCGTCACCGGGCTCACGCTCTACGTGCTGTGGAACCTCACGACGCTGGTCGGCGCCCTGGGCGCCGAGGCACTCGGCGACACCGGCGCCTGGGGGCTGGACGCGGCCAGCCCCGCCGTCTTCCTCGCCCTGCTCGCGCCGATGCTGAGGACCACGACGGAGCGCGTCACCGCCGGGCTCGCGGTCGTCCTCGCCCTCGGTCTGCTGCCGCTCCTGCCCGCCGGGGTGCCCGTACTGGTCTCCGCGCTCGCGGCGCCCGTCGTCCTCTTTGTGAAGGGGCGCGTCAAGGGCCCCGACCCGCGGAACGCCCAGCACGACGAGAACGCGCCGCGCACAAGGGGCACGAAGGGCGCGACGGGTTCGACCACGATCACGCCGGAGGACGGCCGATGAACGTCTGGATCGCCATCGCACTCACCACAGTCGGCTGCTACCTCGCCAAGCTCCTCGGCCTCCTGGTGCCCGCCGGAGCCCTGGAGCGCCCCCTCGTGCAGCGCCTCGCCGCGCTGCTGCCGGTGGCACTTCTGGCCGCCCTGACCGCGCAGCAGACCTTCGGTGACGGCCAGCATCTGGTGCTGGACGCCAGGGGTGCGGGTCTCGCCGCGGCAGCGCTCGCGCTCGTCCTGCGCGCCCCCTTCCTCGTGGTGGTGGGCGCTGCCGTGGTCGTCACCGCCGCAGTGCGCGCCCTCGGCTGAACACTCGCGTCCGGGGGCCCCTGTCAGACCAGGACGCGCCCGTGCGCGCGCAACGTCTGCAACGCCCTGAGCGTCACGAGAGGCCGCCCCTCCAGGGCGGTCCCCGGCGCCCACTGCCGCCAGGTCACCGGCCAGCCGCCGTCCGCCTGCTGCCCGGCCGCCAGGTGGTCCAGCGACAGCTCCATCTCGGCGTCGGTGAACCATCGGCGGGCGAGCGACTCGGGAGCACGGGCGTAGTCGTACGGGAAGTGCTGCTCACCGGGCGCGTAACCGGCCGCCACCGAGTACCCCGCCCGCTGCTCCGGATCCAGCACGGCGAGCCGCTGCTCGCGTACCAGGCGTCCCAGACGATCGGCCGCCGCCTCGGCCCGCGACCGGTCCGGGGCCCCGTCGAGAAAGGCGACGGCCGCCTCGATCTCGTACGGATGAGACACCTGAAGGGCATCGACGGCCGCCCAGCAGAAGTCGGTGGCCCGGAACAGCCAGGCATGCCACACCGCGTTGCGGTGCAGCAGCCCGACCACCGGGCCGGTGGCCAGCAGCTCGGCCGGCGGGGCGTCGACGATCGGAATGAACGGCGCGGCCGGATAGCCGCGTTGCGAGGGGAGAAGGGCGGGCAGGGCCCCCTCCTTCGTGGACACGTCCGTAAGGAAGCGGCAGATCCGCTCCACCCGGATCCCGCTGCAGCGGCCGATGGAATCGAGGACGCTCAGCGCGTGGGCCGTGTGCAGCGGCTGACTGACGGGTCCGCGCAGATCGGGTTCGAGCGCGTGACCGTACCCGCCGTCCTCGTTGAGGTGGGCGGCGAGCGCCGTTTCCACGGCATCGGCGCTTCCGTTCAGGAAGTGATGGGCGAACCGCCGCTGTTCGAGGACACGGGCCGTGAGCCAGATGAACTGCTCGGCACGGTTGAGGGGACTTTCTCCGGTTCCAGCCATGGACCGACCGTAAGCCGGTAGGAGCTCCCGGCAAGGGCCAGCGGCCCGGCTGCACTCTCAGGAGCGGGATACTGATGGCATGCGGTTGACGATTTTCTGGGAACGGATGGCGGACCACTTCGGCGCGGACTACGCCGACTCCTTCGCGCGCGATCATGTGATGGCCGAGCTGGGCGGTCGCACGGTCCATGAGGCACTGGCCGCCGGCTGGGAGGCCAAGGACGTCTGGCGCGGAGTCTGCACGGCGGTCGGCATCCCCGCGGACAAGCGCTGAGGCACAGCTCGGAGCCCTGCGCCGGACGACGGTTGCCCGGGGCGCGCGCCAGCGTGTCGCAGCTGTAGGCGAGACTGGTTCTGTGGCACCGACAGACGAGACCGCTCAGACCCAGCCGCCCCTCACCCCGCCCGTCCCGCCGGTCGAGCCACCGGCCCCGCCGTCGGGTGCCGGACCGGTCCGCATGCCCGCCTGGCTGCCGCGTGCGATGGTGCTTGCCCTTGCGCTCTACGCCTGCTTCCGGCTCGGGAGCTGGGCGTTCGACCAGCTCATCGGCCTGCTGATCAATGTGCTGATCGCCTTCTTCCTGGCGCTCGCCATCGAGCCCGCGGTGAGCCGCATGTCGGCCGCCGGTATGCGCCGGGGCCTCGCCACGTTCCTGGTCTTCCTCGCCGTGCTGATCGCGAGCGTCGGTTTCGTCGTGATGCTCGGCTCGATGCTCGCGGGCCAGATCGTCGACATGGTCGACGAGTTCCCCAAGTACCTCGACTCGGTGATCAACTGGGTCAACCAGACCTTCCACACGGAGCTCTCCCGGGTCGAGGTGCAGGACAGCCTGTTGCACTCCGACTGGCTGCAGAAGTACGTCCAGAACAGTGCGACCGGGGTGCTCGACGTGTCGACCACGGTCCTCGGTGGCCTGTTCCGGCTGCTGACGATCTTCCTGTTCTCCTTCTACTTCGCAGCGGACGGGCCCCGGCTGCGCCGCGGACTGTGTTCCGTTCTCCCGCCCTCCCGCCAGGCGGAGGTGCTGCGGGCCTGGGAGATCGCGGTCGCCAAGACCGGCGGTTACCTCTACTCGCGCGGGCTGATGGCGCTCATCTCGGGAATCGCGCACTACATCCTGCTGGCGGCTCTCGGAGTGCCGTACGCGCCGGCGCTCGCGGTCTGGGTCGGGCTCGTGTCGCAGTTCATCCCCACGATCGGCACGTATCTGGCGGGCGCCCTGCCGATGCTGATCGCCTTCACGGTCGACCCCTGGTACGCACTCTGGGTCCTCGGGTTCGTCGTGGTGTACCAGCAGTTCGAGAACTACGTGCTGCAGCCCAAGCTGACCGCCAGGACGGTGGACATCCACCCGGCGGTCGCCTTCGGCTCCGTGATCGCGGGTACGGCGCTGATGGGCGCCGTCGGCGCGCTGATCGCCATCCCGGCGGTGGCCACGCTCCAGGCCTTCCTCGGCGCCTACGTGAAGCGGTACGACGTCACGGACGACCCGAGGGTGCACGGTCAGCACCAGTGGCGGCTCGGCGAACCGCTGGCAGCGCGGCTGCGCCGCTTCCGGCATGCCCAGGGGAGCGCCGGCGGGCAGAGGCCGGACGAGGACGAGGAGCCGCAGGGACCGCCGCCGCGCTCCTGAGGGCGGGTGAGCCGGTGGCGAGTGGCGCGCTTGACACTAAAATCGAACATCCATTCTCATGGGATTCCGGCCGGGTTTTGCCGGGCTCGACCGTGGAGTTGTCCACAGGCCGGGAGGACGTCGAGGCCCATTGTCAGTGGCAGGGGTTAGCGTCTGAGACGTGAAGCGATCGACTCAAGCAAATCGGGTGGAACCCATGGCAGGAAACGACCGCGAGAAGGCGCTGGACGCCGCACTCGCACAGATTGAGCGGCAGTTCGGCAAGGGCGCGGTGATGCGTCTCGGCGAGCGGCCGAACGAGCCCATCGAAGTGATCCCCACCGGTTCGACGGCGCTCGACGTCGCGCTCGGCGTCGGCGGCCTGCCGCGCGGCCGTGTGGTGGAGGTGTACGGGCCGGAGTCCTCCGGTAAGACGACGCTGACGCTGCACGCCGTGGCGAACGCGCAGAAGCTCGGCGGCACGGTGGCCTTCATCGATGCCGAACACGCCCTCGACCCCGAGTACGCGAAGAAGCTCGGTGTCGACATCGACAACCTCATCCTGTCCCAGCCGGACAACGGTGAGCAGGCCCTTGAGATCGTGGACATGCTGATCCGCTCGGGCGCCCTCGACCTGATCGTCATCGACTCCGTGGCGGCCCTGGTGCCCCGTGCGGAGATCGAGGGCGAGATGGGCGACTCGCACGTGGGTCTGCAGGCCCGCCTGATGAGCCAGGCGCTCCGGAAGATCACCAGCGCGCTCAACCAGTCCAAGACCACCGCGATCTTCATCAACCAGCTCCGCGAGAAGATCGGCGTGATGTTCGGCTCGCCGGAGACCACCACCGGTGGCCGCGCGCTCAAGTTCTACGCCTCGGTGCGCCTCGACATCCGACGGATCGAGACGCTCAAGGACGGCACCGACGCCGTCGGTAACCGCACCCGCGTCAAGGTCGTCAAGAACAAGGTCGCGCCGCCGTTCAAGCAGGCCGAGTTCGACATCCTCTACGGCCAGGGCATCAGCCGTGAGGGCGGTCTGATCGATATGGGCGTGGACCACGGCTTCGTGCGCAAGGCCGGCGCCTGGTACACGTACGAGGGCGACCAGCTCGGCCAGGGCAAGGAGAACGCCCGCAACTTCCTCAAGGACAACCCCGATCTCGCCAACGAGATCGAGAAGAAGATCCTGGAGAAGCTGGGCGTCGGTGTACGGCCCGACGCGGCCTCCGCCGAGCCCGGAGCGGAGGCGGCCGGTACTGCCGCGGCTCCGGCCGACGGTGCGGCCAAGCCGGTGTCCGCTGCGGCCGGCAAGACCAAGCCGGCCAAGACGGCGGCGGCCAAGAGCTAGACCGTGACGCGTCGTACGGAGTGGTCGGGCTTCGCCGCCGAATCCGGCGAGGGCCCCGGCCCCGGATTCGCCGCCGCATCAACCGACGGGCGCACCTCCGGATCGGAGTCGGAGGCTGATCTCCCCTACGAACCGGCGGCGGGGGCCGGCCGGGGCAGGGGACCTAGTTCGGGATCGAGTCCGGGGTTCGGTGAGGGGGCCGGCCGCCGTTCCCGGTCCCGTTCCAGAAGCAGCGGCTCCCCCTCCTCGTCGAGGGCCGAGAAGGGGGAGCCGCGAGACCCGGTCGAGCAGGCGCGCGACATCTGTCTGCGGCTGCTCACCGGGACTCCGCGCACCCGCAAACAGCTCGCGGACGCCCTGCGCAAGCGGGAGATCCCGGACGAGGCCGCAGAAGAGGTGTTGTCGCGCTTCGAGGATGTCGGACTGATCGACGATGCGGCGTTCGCTGACGCCTGGGTGGAATCCAGGCACCACGGCCGAGGACTCGCCCGCCGCGCCCTCGTCCGCGAGCTGCGGACCAAGGGTGTGGACGCGACGGTCATCGACGAGGCCGTCGGCCGGCTCGACCCGGACCAGGAGGAGGCGACGGCGCGCGAGCTCGTCGCGCGCAAACTCCGCTCCACGCGGGGGCTGGACCGCGACAAGCGGCTGCGCAGGCTTGCCGGCATGCTCGCCCGCAAGGGATACGGGGAGGGAATGGCCCTGCGTGTGGTGCGCAGAGCACTCGAAGAAGAGGGCGAGGACACGGAAGGGCTGGACGAACGCTTCTGACCGGAGCTTCTGACCGGAGCTTCCGACCGGAGCTTCCGACCGGAGCTTCCAGACCGGCCTTCCAGACCGGCTTTCCCGACCGGCCCTTTCCGACCGGCCTTTCCGACGGGCTCAGCTGACTGGTCCTTCCGGTCGGTCCTGCCAGTCGGCCCTTCCGGTCGGTCCAGCCGGCTGGTTCTTGCGGCCGGTCGGCCGGCCGTTACTGCCCGGCGCGGGCTGCGCGGCTGATGGTGGCGTCGATCAGGGCGACAGCATCGGCAGCGGTACGTCCGGGGTACCGGTTCCACGGCCCGATCAGCCCGGTCCAGCCCTGGGAGCGGAGCTCGGTGATCAGCCAGGCGCCGGCCCGGTCGACGGTGGCCGCCGAGCCGTAGCCGAGGCGGTGCGCGGTGAGCATGGCACCGCAGACGCAGCGGGCGCCCCTCGCGTTGCGAAGCCGGTACGGGGTGTTCTGCCAGCCCCACTCGGTGAGGATCTGCCGGGCGTGGGCGAGATGGGTGGAGGGCCGTACCTCGGGCTGTCCGATGCGCCGCCAGGAGTGGAGCCGGTCGGGCAGTACCGCGCCGAGGCGCCCGGGGAGCGGACGCTCACGCGGCGCGGCGGCGGGCAGCGTACGGAGGGTGTCCGCGATCAGCTGATCGACCGGCATGGACAGCAGATCACGCCAGTCGGCCGGGTCCGCCTGCGATGCCTGCGATGCCTGCGACGGATGCGATGCCTGCGACGGGCGCGGATGTGACGAGGCCGGATCAGGTTCGGCCGTGACGGGACGTACGGGCTCCGGAGCCGTGCGGTCCCAGCCCGTGACGATCTGCCGCCACGCATCCGTGTCATGAAGTCGAGCGGCCTGGATGTCCAGTTCGTCAGGGGTCAGGGCAGTGGTCGGCATCGGTGCGGGCTCCTCGTCGTAGCGGCTTGTCGTTGAGCCGAATGTCCGTCCCGTACGGGGATCGCTCCACCGGAGCGAGGCCATACGGGTGTGTCGCGGCGGGTTCGGGTCAGAGGAGCGCGCTCGATGCGGGGGATAGCCCCCGGACGAAGACGGCGGAACTCTCCAGTGCACGGGTACCTGTGCACAGAGCAGTGTGTGACGCATGCCAGAGAAGCCCGGTGGTACCGAGATCACGGAACTGGCGGCGCTCAAGGCGCTGGCCCAGCCCCGACGTCAGCAGATCCTTGAACACCTCAACGTGCACGGCCCCGCGACGTCCACGGGTCTCGCCCACGCCCTGGGCCTGAACACCGGCGCCACCAGCTACCACCTGCGCGAACTTGCCCGCTACGGATTCGTGGCGGACGACGTGCACCGCGAGCAGGGCGCCCGCAGGGGGCGGTGGTGGCGCGTGCTCCCCGGCGACCGCCGCTTCCCGCCGCCGTCCCGCAGGACGCCCGGGACCCAGCTCGTCATGGACGAGCTGAACCGGCACGCGTACGCAGCCGACCTCGCACTCTTCGAGCGCCTTCAGCACGCGAGCGCCGGGACGGCGGACGGTCGGGACGCGGACGAGTGGGCCGACGCCTACCCGTACTCACGTGGCTCCCTCCGGCTCACCCACGCCGAACTCGGTGCGTTCTTCGAGGAGTACATCTCCCTGATGAACCGCTACAAGCGTCCCGACGCCGAGACCCCGGCGGATGCCCGCACGGTCCACACCCGCCTGCTCGCCTTCCCGTCACCGCCCGGAAACGCCACGCCCGGAAACGTGACGCCCGGAAACGCCACGTCCGCAAAGGCCACGCCCGGTGACGGCGGCTCAGGCGAAGGCAACACCGCAGGCGGCGACACCGCCGCGAACCACGACAACACCGCGGACGACGACAACCGAGAAGAGACGGTCGCATCATGATGCTGCGCTACGCCTTGCAGACGATCAGACACCGCAAGGGGGGATTCCTCGGAGCACTGCTGGCCCTCATGTGCGCCGCCGCCCTCGTCACCGCCTGCGGCACCCTGCTGGAAACCGGTCTGCGCGGACGCATCGCCACCGAACGCTACGCCGCGACCCCGCTCGTCGTCTCCGCGGACCAGGACGTCCATCAGACCACCGTCAAGCACAAGGGCAACGGAAAGACCAAGGTCAAGCACAAGGCGAAGCCGGTCGCGGAACGTGCCTGGCTTCCCGCGGGCGACGCCGACCGGCTGCGCGCACTGGACGGCGTTCGCGCGGTCGTCCCCGAACTGACCTTCCTCGCCCAGCCGCTCGGCCTCCCCGGGGACGGCGGAGCGTCCGGTCCGCCGTCCTACGGCCACGCCTGGACCTCCGCCCCGCTCACCCCGTTCGCCCTCACCACAGGCCGCGCACCGGCCGCCGCCGACGATGTGGTGATCGACCGGGGACTCGCCCGGCGGGCGGGCCTGACCGTCGGAGACCGGATCACCGTCCAGTCCACCCGGGCCCCTCGCACGTACCGCGTCAGCGGCGTCGCGGCCCCGGAAGGCGGCGACCGGCTCCAAGAGCAGACCTCGCTGTTCTTCTCCACCGCGGAGGCCGAGCGGCTCGCCGCCCGCCCCGCCAGGACCGCGTTCGGCGTGCTGCCCGCAGCCGGTACGGACCTCGGCCCGCTGAAGCAGCAGGTCGCACAGGCCCTCAAGGGAACGACCGCCCAGGTCGCCACGGGTGACGACCGAGGACCGGTCGAGTTCCTGGACGCGGCGGGCGCCCGGGTCAAGCTCGTCTCGATGGGAGCGGCCATGGGCGGCACCTCGCTGCTGGTCGCCGTACTCGTCGTCGTCGGCACCTTCGCGCTCTCCATCCAGCAGCGCCACCGTGAACTGGCCCTGCTGCGCACCATCGCCGCCACCTCACGGCAGATCCGCCGCCTGCTCGGACGCGAAGCGCTGGTGGTCGGTGCCGTCGCCGGGGTGCTGGGCGCGCTGGCCGGGCTGCCGCTCGCCGGCTGGCTGCGCGGTCGATTCATCGACATGGGGGCGATCCCGGCGACCCTGGAGCGGACGGCGGGCATCTTCCCGGCCTGTGCCGCCCTGGCCGTCACCCTCATCGGCGCCTGGGCCGCCGCCCGGATCTCGGGCCGCCGCATCGCCCGGCTGCGCCCGGCCGAGGCCATGGCCGAAGCCCAGGTCGAGCGTGCCCGTCCCGCACGCCTGCGGACAGCCGCCGGTCTGGTCCTGCTCGTCGGCGGCGGCGTGCTGGTCGCCGTACTGAGCATCCTGCGCACCGAGGCCGCCTCGACCCCCGTCACCTTCCTCACCGTGGTGATGCTGGCCACGTCGGTGTCGCTCCTGGGGCCCCACCTCGTACGGGCGGCCTCCGTTCTGTTGGGCCTGGTGATCCGGCCGACCGGGCCCATCGGGAAGCTGGCCAACTCGAACGTCCGCGGGAACTCCACCCGGATGGCCTCCGTCGTCACCCCGCTCACCCTGCTCATCGGTATGACCTGCACGGTGCTCTTCATCCAGCCGACCCTCGGGAACGCCGCCCTGGCCCAGGCCCGGGAGGGCACCCGCGCGACCTGGGTACTGGGCGCACAGGGCCCCGGTGTCCCGGCCGCCGCCGTCGACGCCGTCCGCGCGACGCCCGGTGTCACCGCCGCCACGGAGGTCGTCCGGACCACGGTCCGGGTCGGGCTCGACAAGTACCCGGCCCAGGGGGTCACCCCGGCCGGCCTCGCCCGCACCTGGGACCCCGAGGTGACGAGCGGCTCGCTCGCCGCGTTTGCCGCCGGCTCACGTACAGCCGCGATCAGTGAGCTCGCCGCCGACCAGCTCGGCCTTCACCCCGGCAGCAAGCTGGAGCTGCACCTCGGCGACGGAACGCCCGCCACCCTCACGGTCGCCGCCGTCTACCACCGGGGCCTGGGCTTCGGGGATCTGACGCTGCCGCACGACCTGGTCGCCCGCCACATGGACAACCCCCTGGCCGCCACCGTCCTGGTGTCCGGAGACGCCTCCCGAAGCGAACTGACATCCTCCGTAAGGAAGTTTTCCGGAATCGCGGTCCTGGCACCGACCGCCGCCGACCGGCTTCAGGCGGACCAGGAGCAGAGCAACGCCGAGGTCAATCTCCTCGCCATGGGACTCGTCCTGGCCTTCACCGCGATCGCGGTGGTCAACACGCTCGCCATGTCGGTGTCCGAGCGGCTGAAGGAGTTCGCGCTGCTCCGGCTGGCCGGGGCGACGCGCCGCCAGGTGCTGCGGATGCTCCGTATCGAGACCCTGTCGGTCCTGCTGATCGCCGCTATTCTCGGCTCCGGAATCGCGCTCGCCGTACTGACCGCGTTCAGCATCGGTATGACGGGCGGTGCGGCGCCCGCCGTTCTGCCGCTGGTGT
>CBRG010000243.1 GCA_000470535.1 Streptomyces sp. AW19M42 | reverse complement strand
ATCGCCGACCACATCGACCTCTCCCGCACCGTCGGCTGGTTCACCAGCCTCTACCCCGTCCGGCTCGACCCCGGACCCGTCGACGCCCGCGGACCAGGAGGCTTCGACACCGCACTGGTCGAACGCGCGGTCAAACGCGTCAAGGAACAGCTGCGGGCCGTGCCCGACCACGGCGTCGGCCACGGAATGCTGCGCCACCTCAACCCGGTGACCCGCCCCCGGCTGGCCACTGCGGCCGACCCCCAGATCGGCTTCAACTACCTCGGACGGTATGCCGCTTCACACGGCACGCCGGACGACGGCGCGGGCGCCGACTGGGACGTACTGCTCGACGGCGGTGGGCCGCGCAGCCAGGACCCGGACATGCCCGTGCACCACGTCCTCGACATCAACGCGCACACCGAGGATCTGCCGGACGGCCCGCGACTGGTGACCCGCTGGACCTGGCCCAGCGACCTCCTCAAGGAGGAGGACGTGGGGGCGCTGTCCGATGCGTTCACACGGGCGCTGCGCGCCATCGCGGACCACGCCGAACGGCCCGACGCGGGCGGCTACACGCCGTCCGACCTTCCCCTGGTGTCGCTCAACCAGGCCCAGATCGACCGACTGCAGAACAAGTGGGGTGGACGCAAGTGACCGGTTTCCAGTTGGAGGACGTACTACCGCTGACGCCGCTTCAGGCAGGCATGCACTTCCACGCCCTGTACGACTCGCACGCCGTGGACGTCTACACCGCGCAGTTCGTCTTCGACCTCGAAGGCCCCGTCGGCGTCCCCGCGCTGCGCGCCGCCATCGGCAGCCTGCTGCGCAGGCACGCCAACCTGCGGGTCGGCTTCCTCCACGAGGGCCTGGACGAGCCCGTGCAGGCCGTGGCCGTCGAGGTGCCGGTGCCGCTGGAGGAACTCGACCTGACCGGTACGCACGACACGGGCACGACGCAGGAACGCCTCACCGCGTTCCTCGCCGCCGACCGCACCCGCCGCTTCGACCTGACCACCCCGCCCCTGATGCGTTTCACCCTGGTGCGCACCGCGCCGCAGCGCCACCGCCTCGTCATGACGAGCCATCACATCCTCCTCGACGGCTGGTCGATGCCCCTGCTCGTGCGAGAGCTCTTCGAGCTGTACGCGAACGGGGGCGACGACAGCACCCTGCCGCGCGTCACCCCCTACCGCACCTATCTCGGCTGGCTCGCCCAGCAGGACCGCGCCGCCGCGCTCGACGCCTGGGCCACCGCCCTGGCCGGGATCGAGGCGCCGACCCTGATCGCCGGACCCGGCCGTGCCGGTGCACCGGACTCCGCCGAACTGCCCGAGACCCTCGTACTCGACCTGGACGCGGTCACGACGGCCGCCCTCCGCGAGACGGCTCGCGCCCACCGGCTCACCCTGAACACCCTCGTGCAGGGCGCCTGGGGCCTGCTGCTCGGGCACCTCACCGGGCGCCCGGACGTCGTGTTCGGCGCCACCGTGTCCGGCCGGCCGCCGGAGATCCCCGGCATCGAGTCGATGATCGGCCTGTTCATCAACACCGTGCCGGTACGGCTCCGCCCGGAGCCCGGCGAAACCCTGGCCGCGCTCCTGACGCGGCTCCAGGAGGAACAGGGCCGGCTCCTCGGCAGCCAGCACGTGGGCCTGAGCGAGATCCGGGGCGTCACCGCACTGGACGAACTCTTCGACACCCTCACCGTGTTCGAGAACTACCCGATGGACGACGAGGCCCTGCGCACCGCACAACGGGGGCTGCCAGGTCTCGCCGTCACCGGGTTCAGCGGTACGGACGCGGCCCACTACCCGCTCACCCTCACCATCGCCCCGGGCGACACCCTGAGGATCACCTTCGGCTACCGGGCCGCAGTCCTGGACCACGACGACCTGGCACGGACGGTCGCCCGCATGCGGCGCCTGCTGACGGCGATGGCGCAGGGGCTCGACCGCCCCGCGGACGCCGTGCCCGTCCTCCTGGACGGCGAGCGCGAGACACTGCTCTCCCAGGGGTGCGGCGCAGAACTGGCCGCCGACGCGTTGGACATGAGCATCCCGGACGCCGTGGCGAGGAACGCCGCCCGGCACCCGGACGCGGTGGCCGTGTCCGGTGCGGGCGAGCAGCTCACCTACCGGCAGCTCTGTGACCTCTCGGACCGTCTCGCCGGCGCCCTGGCAGAGGCCGGGACCGGCGCCGAGGACGCCGTCGGCATCCTCGTCGCCCGCTCGGCCGCCACCGTCACCACCTCCCTGGCCGCCCTGCGCGCAGGCGCCGCCTATGTGCCCCTCGACCCGCGCTGGCCGGTGGAACGGCTCCGCCGTGTCGCGGAGGTCGCAGCCGTGCGTGTTCTGATTGTCGACGAGAGCACCCGCACACACCCCTGGGTACGAGAACTCGGCCCGGACACAGCGGTGCTGAGCGTCGATGACGCCGGCCGTGTCGGGCGAGGGGACCCGGCCGGGCCGGGATCTCTTCCTGTGGTCACGGGCGGAACCCGGCTCGCGTACGTGATGTTCACCTCCGGTTCCACCGGTCTGCCCAAGGGCGTCGGCGTCACCCACGCCGACGTGACCGCCCTCGGATCGCACCGGGCCTGGCAGGACGGCGCGGCAGACGCCGTCCTGCTGCACTCGGCGTACGTCTTCGACGCCTCGACCTTCGAGATCTGGGCCCCGCTCCTCAACGGGGGCCGCGTCGTCGTG
Source organism: Streptomyces sp. AW19M42 (assembly GCA_000470535.1). Taxonomy (GTDB): domain Bacteria; phylum Actinomycetota; class Actinomycetes; order Streptomycetales; family Streptomycetaceae; genus Streptomyces. The sequence goes on along the minus strand of CBRG010000243.1, from coordinate 23,030 downwards.
GCACCCGAGGGCACGCTCCAGCCCGCCGTGCTCAGGGACCTCGTCACCCGGCACGGCCTGACGTCGGCGTTCCTGACGACGGCCCTGTTCAACGTCCTCGCGGAAGCGGACCCGGGCGCCCTCGGCCGGCTGCGAGTGGTCGCCACCGGAGGTGAGGCCGCCGCACCCGGCGTCCTGCAACGCGTCGCCGCCGCCCACCCCGACACCACCGTCCTGCACGCCTACGGCCCCACCGAGACGACCACCTTCGCCACCGTCCACCGCGTCCGCCCCGACGACACTCCCACCGGTGCGGCCCCGATCGGCCGGCCGCTCGACGGCATGCGCGCCTACGTCCTGGACGCGCGCATGCGACCCGTACCGTCCGGCGCCGAGGGCGAGCTGTACATGGCGGGCGCAGGAGTGGCGCGTGGCTATCTGGGGCGGCCCGGCCTCACCGCCACCCGATTCGTCGCCGACCCGTTCTCCGACGCCGGGGAGCGCATGTACCGCACCGGCGACCTCGTGCGCCGGTGCGCCGACGGCCTCCTGCACTACGTGGCCAGGTCCGACCAGCAGATCAAACTCCGCGGCCACCGCATCGAGCCCGCCGAGATCGAGACGGTGCTCCGCACCGACCCGTCGGTGCACGCCGCCTGCGTCCTGGTCCGCGAGGACCTGCCCGGCGACCGCACCCTCACCGCCTACGTCGTCCCTGCACCCGGGCAGCGTGCCCCGGACCCGGACCGGCTCGCCGCACACGTGGGCCACCACCTGCCCGCCTACATGGTGCCCTCCGTCATCCAGCCGGTCGACGCACTGCCGCTGACCCCCAACGGCAAGCTCGACCGGGCAGCCCTGCCCAGGCCGGACGGCCCCCCGGCCGCGCAGGGGCGGCCGCCGCGCAGCGCCGTGGAAGAGATCCTCGCCGGGCTCTTCGCCGACGTGCTCGGCGTGTCGCGCGTCGGCATCGACGACAGCTTCTTCGCCCTGGGCGGCCACTCCCTGCTCGCCACCCGACTGGTCGGCCGTATCCGCGCCGCCCTGGACACCGAGACCGAGATCCGCACCCTCTTCGAGAACCCCACCGTCGCCGCACTCGCCACCGCCCTGGAGGAATCCGGCCGACCGCCCCGCCCCGCCCTCACCGCGCAGGAACGTCCCGCCACGATCCCGCTCTCGTACGCCCAGCAGCGCCTGTGGTTCCTCCACCGGCTCGAAGGCCCCTCCTCCACTTACAACATCCCCTTCGCCGTACGCGTCGACGGACCGCTCGACACGGAGGCCCTGCGCCTGGCCCTGCACGACGTCGTCAGCCGGCACGCCGCCCTGCGCACGGTCTTCCCCGAGGGCGGGACCGGACCGCACCAGCACATCACCGCCCCGGACGAGGTCCGGCTCCCGTTCGCGTGGGAGGCGGTCGACGAGGACAAAATGCACCACCGGATCAAAAGCGCCGCGGCCGAGCCGATCGACATCGAGCACCGCCTCCCCCTCCAGGCGACCCTGTTGCGCCTGGCCGACGACGCCCACGTCCTGGTGCTCGTGATCCACCACATCGCCGCCGACGGATCCTCCCTCGCGCCTCTCGTCCACGACCTGGGCGCCGCCTACCGGGCCCGTGTCCGCGCCGAGGAACCCGCACTGCCCGCACTGCCTGTCGACTACGCCGACCACACCCTCTGGCAGCGCCGCCTCCTCGGCGACGAGCACGACCCGGAGAGTGTCGTATCGCGCCAACTGGACTACTGGAAAGCCGCATTGGACGGCCTGCCGGAGATGGTCGAGCTACCGTGGGACCGGTCGCGCCCGGCCGTGCCCCGGCACACCGGCGCCACCTACGACTTCACCGTCGGCCCCGCCACCTCCAGGCGGGTCGCGGAACTCGCCCGGACCAGCGGATGCAGCGCCTTCATGGTCCTCCAGGCCGCCCTGTCGACCGTACTGTCCCGACACGGCGCCGGCGACGACATCCCGCTGGGCACCGCAGTCGCCGGACGCACCGACGAAGCCGCCTCGGACCTCGTCGGACTCTTCGTGAACACCCTCGTGCTGCGCACGGACCTGACAGGCGACCCGACGTTCCTCGAACTGCTCGACCGCGTGAAGGACTCCGACCTCTCCGCGTACGCACATCAGGACGTCCCCTTCGAGCGTCTGGTCGAACTGCTCAACCCCACGCGTTCGCAGAGCCACCATCCCCTCTTCCAGACCATGCTCGTCCTGCAGAACCACGCGTCTGCCGCCATCGACCTGCCGGGCCTGGCCGTGAGCGGCGTACCGGTCGTCGCCGGGGTCAGCAAGTTCGACCTGTCGTTCACCTTCACCGAGACGTACGACGACAGCGGCGCCCCGGACGGTATGCGGGCCGCAGTCGACTACGCGACGGAACTCTTCGAAGAGGCGACGGTCCGCGGCCTCGCCGACCGGCTCGTCCTGCTGCTCGACGCCGTCACAGCGGACCCCGGCCGCGCCCTGCACACCTACGACGTACTCACCGCCGCCGAGCGCGCCCGCCTCACCGCATGGGGGACCGGCCCCGTCGAGCACCACACCGGGGCGACGGTTCCCGCACTCTTCGAGCAGTGGGTCCGGCGCACCCCCCACGCCCCGGCCGTCCGCGACGCCGCGACCACCCTCACCTACGGCGAACTCGACGCCCGCGCCGAGACCCTCGCCCATCACCTCGCCGCACAGGGCATCGGCCCCGAGGACCGCGTCGCCGTCGCCCTGCCCCGCAACCACCACCTCGTGGTGGCCCTGCTCGCCGTCCTCAGGACCGGAGCGGCCTACGTACCGCTCGACCCCGACTACCCGGCCCAGCGCCTGTCGTACATGCTCGACGACGCCGCTCCACGCCTGCTCCTCACCACTCCCGCGATCCACCGCCGTCTTCCCCGGACCGCCGTGCCGCACCTGTACGCCGACCAGCTCGGCAACTGCGCCCCGACGACCGCCGCTGCCCGCACGGGCACGGCTCCGCACCCGGCACACCCGGCCTACGTCATCTACACATCCGGTTCCACCGGCCGGCCCAAGGGCGTCGTCGTCACCCACCGGGGCGTCGGAGCCATGGCACGGACCCAGAGCGACCGGCTGAACGTCATCCCGGGCAGCCGGGTCCTGCACATGGCGTCCGTCAGCTTCGACGCCGCGTTCTGGGAACTGTGCATGGGGCTGCTCTCCGGGGCCTGCCTGGAGATCGACGAGCGCGACGCACTGCTGCCGGGTCCCACTCTGGCCGCTCTGGTCCGCGAGCGGGGCATCACCCACCTCACCCTGCCACCCGCCGCACTCGCCGTGATGCCGCCGGGCTCGCTGCCGGCCGGCACCACCATGGTCCTCGCCGGTGAGGCCTGTCCGCCCGCCCTGGTGCACGCGTGGGCGCGCGACCGGTTCCTCGTCAACGCCTACGGACCGACGGAGACCACCGTCTGCGCCACCATGAGCGGCTACCAGCACGCGGACGGGCCGCTGGCGCCCGGCCGCACGGTGTCCATCGGAGCCCCGGTCGACGGCACCATGGTCCACGTCCTGGACGACCGGCTGGCACCCGTCCCGCCCGGAGTGGTCGGTGAGCTGTACGTCTCCGGGGCGGGAGTCGCCCGCGGTTACCACGGCCGCGCCGCGCTCACCGCCTCCCGGTTCCTGGCCAACCCGTTCGACCGCGCGGGGGGCCGCATGTACCGCACGGGCGATCTGGTGCGCTGGACGGCGGCGGGGGAGCTCAGCTACGTCTCCCGGGTCGACGACCAGGTCAAACTCCGCGGCTTCCGCATCGAACTCGGCGAGATCGAGGCGGTCCTCGCCTCGATGCCCGGTGTGGCCGCGGCCTGCGCCGCCGTCCGTGAGGACCGGCCCGGAGATCGGCGTCTCGTCGTCTACACCGTGCCCGCGGACGGCACGCCGGGTCCGGACGAGGACGACGTGCGCGCGCACCTCGCGGCGAGCCTGCCCGACCACATGGTCCCCGCCGCCCACGTCAGCCTCGGGTCCCTGCCCGTCACCCCCAACGGGAAGACCGACCGACGCGCACTGCCCGCCCCCCACCGTGCCGCTCCGGCGGGGGGCCGACCGCCGCGCACCGCGCGCGAGCGCACACTGTGCGAGGTGTTCGCGGAGACACTCGGCGTGCCCGAGGTGGGCGTCACGGACGACTTCTTCGCCCTGGGCGGCCACTCCCTGCTCGCCGTCACCCTGGCCCGGCGGATCGGCGAGCGATGCGGCCGGCGCCCCTCCCTGCGGGCCCTGTTCGCGGCGCCCACCGTCGAAGGGATCGACCGTCTGCTGGGGCGCGCGGTGGGGGAGGAGGACCGGGCGGACACCGTCACGACGGACCTCGCCTCCGAGGTCCGGCTGGCCGCGGACATCTCGGGCACACGCCGCCATGCCGCGGCCCTCCTGCCCGCCCCGCGCCGGCCCCTGCGTCCGTCCGCCCGGCCCCTTCTGACCGGCGCCTCCGGCTTCCTCGGCGCGTTCCTGCTGCGCGACCTGATCGAGACGACGGACGGGCCCGTCGACTGCCTCGTAAGGGCGCGGGACAGCCACAGCGCCGCCCAGCGGCTGCGCGCCAACCTGGAGCGCTACGAACTGTGGCGCCCCCGGTACGAGGACCTGATCCACGCTGTTCCGGGCGATCTCGCCGCCCCGGGCCTGGGCCTGTCACCCGAGGACAGGACCGCCCTGGTCCGCCGCCTCGGCACGGTCCTGCACAACGGCGCGCGCGTCAACTTCGCCGCCACGTACGGTGATCTGCGCGACGCCAACGTGGCCGGCACCGAAGAACTGCTGCGTCTGCTCGCCGACTCCGCCTCACCCGGAATGCACTACATCTCGACCACCGGCGTGTACGCCCCGGCGCCCGGCCCCGATCCCGTCACCATCACGGAGTCGACGCCGACGGGCCCCGCGCCCGAACTGCCCGACGGTTACGGGCAGAGCAAGTGGGTCGCCGAAGGACTCGTCGGCCTGGCCCGCGAACGCGGCCTGCCGGTGACCGTCCACCGCCCCGGCCGGATCAGCGGCGACACCACCACCGGCGCCTGCCAGGACCGCGACCTGCTCTGGCAGCTCATCAAGGGCTGCCTCCAGGCGGGAGCGGTGCCCGACCTGCCGTACGGTTCGACGGGCTGGGTGCCCGTCGACTACGTCAGCGCCGCGGTCGTGGCCCTCGCCCTGTCCGGCCCGGCCGGCGCGCAGACGTATCACCTCACCAACCCGGACGCGCCGGGTCTGGACCGCGTCTTCGAAGCGGCCGCCCGGCTCGGGCACGAGCTGCGAACCGTACCCGCGCCGCAGTGGCAGGCCGGCGTAGCCGCGCAGCCCGACAACGCGGCGCAACTGTTCCTCGGGGATGAGGGGCGAAGCCGGCACGAGGCCAAGGACACCCGCCGCTTCGACTCCCGCCGGACAGCCGCAGCCGCGGCGGCCGTGGGTATCCACCGGACACCCCTCACCGACGAGATCCTGGTCCGTTACCTGACGTACTTCCACGGAACGGGCTACCTGCCCGTTCCAGGGAGACCGGTCACGCCGTAGCGGGCGGCGGGACGCCGCCTCGATGCCCTGCCGAGGCGGCGTCACCGTGCCGGAGACAACCGGAAGAGGCCGGGCAGACCGTCCGGAGATCTTTTGGATTCTCTTGGGGAAGCCCGGTGGCGTGAGCTGCCGGGACCGGGCAATCCGTCTGTAGTGATACGAATCGGTTCTGTTGGTCTGACACTGCTCGTGGCTCTGGGGGCGGGAAGCGCGGCGGTATGGATTTCACCGTGGTGGTGGATCGCCTGTGTGCTGCTCGCTCTCCTGGGCCTGCTCGGGATGTGGGATCTCACGCAGCGCAGCCATTCCGTGCTGCGGAACTATCCCGTGATCGGGCACGCGCGTTTCCTCCTGGAGAGGATCCGCCCCGAACTCCAGCAGTACTTCGTGGAGCGCAATTACGACGGCCGCCCCTTCGACCGGGACGTGCGCAGCCTCGTGTACGAACGCGCGAAGGGCACCGACGCGGAAGAGCCGTTCGGTACGGAGCGGGACGTCTACCGGCCCGGCCACGAATTCCTCGTGCCGTCGATGGCGCCCTGCGGGGTGCCCGAGACACCACCACGGGTCAGGATCGGCGGCCCCGACTGCACCCAGCCGTACGACATGGCACTGCTCAACGTCTCCGCCATGAGCTTCGGCTCACTCTCGGCAAACGCGGTCCTGGCACTCAATACCGGTGCGGCACGAGGGAACTTCGCTCACGACACGGGTGAGGGCGGCATGTCGGACTATCACCTTAGGCCCGGGGGAGACCTCGTCTGGGAGATCGGCACCGGCTACTTCGGATGCAGGACCGAGAACGGCGGCTTCGACGCCGGGAAGTTCACCGAAAAGGCAGCGCACGACCATGTGAAGTGTGTGTCGCTCAAGTTGTCCCAGGGCGCCAAGCCCGGCATCGGTGGTGTGCTGCCGGGGGCGAAGGTCAACGCGGAGATCGCCCGGGTACGAGGCGTGCCCCAGGGGAAAACGGTGACTTCGCCCCCTTACCACCAGGCGTTCTCCACACCGCGTGAACTCGTCTGCTTCGTCGCACGGATGCGGGAACTGGCGGGGGGTAAACCCACAGGATTCAAGCTCTGCCCCGGCTCGCGGCGACAGTTCCTCGCCGTGTGCAAGGCCATGGTGGAGGAAGGGACGACACCTGATTTCATCATCGTGGACGGGGCCGAGGGCGGCACGGGCGCGGCGCCGCTGGAGTTCGCCGACCACATCGGCACACCCCTCACCGACGGTCTGCTCACCGTGCACAACGCCCTGGTCGGCGCCGGCCTGCGGGACCGGATCAAAATCGGCGCCAGCGGCAAGATCGCCACGGGATCCGACCTGGTCAAAAGGCTCCTCCAAGGCGCCGACTACGCGAACTCGGCCCGCGCGATGATGTTCGCCGTGGGCTGCATCCAGGCGCAGCGCTGTCACACCAACACCTGTCCCACGGGTGTCACCACCCAGGACCCCCGGCGTTCCCGCGCCCTGAACGTCGCGGACAAGTCGGTGCGGGTCCAGAGGTTCCAGGAGGCGACGGTGGCCGGCGCGCAACAGATCATGGCCTCCATGGGCGTCACGGACCCGGACCACCTGCGTCCGCACATGCTGCAGCGGCGCGTCGATCCCTACACGCTGCGTTCCTTCGATGAAATGTACGAATGGCTCGCGCCGGGACAGCTTCTCGTCGCGCCCCCTTCGTCCTGGGCTGCCGACTGGAAAGCCGCAGACCCCGACCACTTCACAGTCTGACCAGGAGGACCTTGTGCCCCGCACCGTTGCCCGCGTTATCGTCGACGCACTGACCGAACTCGGCGTGAGCCAGGTGTTCGGCGTCGTCGGAGACGCGCTCAATCCACTGACAGAAGCCATTCGGCTCACCGAGGACGTCGAGTGGGTGGGCTGCCGTCATGAGGAGGCCGCGGCATTCGCCGCGAGTGCCCAGTCCCAGCTCTCCGGCCGTCTCGGCGTCTGTATGGGAACCGTCGGCCCGGGTTCGATCCACCTGCTCAACGGGCTCTACGACGCGGCCAAGAGCCGCACTCCCGTCCTGGCGATCGCCGGACAGGTGCCACTGGCGGAGATCGGCAGCGGGGCCTTTCAGGAGGTCGACAACGACGCCCTCTTCAGCGATGTCGCGGTATTCCGTGCCACGGTCTCCTCCCCCGATCAGCTGCCGCAGATGCTGGAGGCGGCGGTTCGCAACGCCCTGGGCCGCAAGGGCGTTGCCGTGCTCACCGTGCCGGGTGACATCGGCGACCGGAAGCTGAGCACGGACCGCAAGGCCCGCTTCTCCCTGAGCGGGGCGGTGACGCGGCCCGAGGAGTCCGCCGTCCGGAACGCGGCCGGCCTCCTGGAGAGCGGCGGACGCGTGACCCTCCTCGTCGGTCAGGGCGCTCGCGCAGCCCGCGCGGACGTACTGGCGCTCGCCGACCGCCTGGCCGCTCCGATGGTGCTGACCCTGAAGGCGAAGGAGGGGTTCGAGGGCGAGGGGAATCCCTTCCAGGTCGGCCAGACCGGGCTGATCGGCAACCCGGCAGCGGCCTCCGCGATGCAGGAGGCCGACACGCTCCTCCTGCTGGGCACGGACTTTCCGTACCGCGAGTGGTACCCCGAGGGGCGCACGGTCATCCAGGTGGATACCGAACCCACCCACATCGGACGCCGGGTCCCGGTCCAGGCCGGCCTCGTCGGCGACGTGGCCGCTACGGTCCGCGATCTGCTCAAGTGCCTGGGAGCCGGGGAAGGGCGCGACCGCAAGCATCTGGACAAGGCCCGGAAGGAGTTCGAAACCTGGCGCCACGGCCAGGGCCGGTTGGCCGATCCGAAGCACGACGAGCGGACGGCCGGGCGGATCCGGGCGGCGTTCGACAACCCGGCACATGGGATCAGGCCCGAGGCACTCGCCGCGACGGTCGACCGGCTCGCCGCCGATGACGCCGTCTTCACCTCCGACACAGGCATGGCCACGGTATGGCTCTCACGGTTCGTGGAGATGCGCGGTGAGCGCCGGCTGCTCGGCTCGTACAACCTCGGTTCCATGGCCAACGCCATGCCGCACGCACTCGGCGCCCAGTGCCTGGACCGGCAACGGCAGGTGGTCGCGTTCTGCGGCGACGGTGGTCTGAGCATGCTGCTCGGCGACCTCATGACACTGAAGACCTGCAAGCTCCCCGTCAAACTGGTCGTCTTCGACAACCGGCGCCTCGGCATGGTCAAGCTGGAGCAGGAACAGGCGGGACTGCCGGAGTTCGGCACCGAGCTGGACAACCCCGACTTCGCCGCCGTGGCCACGGCCATGGGCATCACCGGCATCCGGGTGACGGACCCCGACGAGCTGGAGGCGTCGGTACGACGAGCCCTCGACACACCGGGGCCCGTTCTCCTCGACGTACTCACGAACCCCGACGAGATCGCCGTACCGGCCAAACCAACGGTGGGGCAGGGCTGGGGGTACGCCGTCGCCAAGGTGAAGGAGATCGCACGCGGCCAGGGGGAGTCCGGCCGGAGCTGAGACGTCCGCGGTGGACGCGATGCCGGCCTCCACCGCAGCCGGCGGTACTCGTCGAAGTCGTAGCCACGGTCGCGTACAGCCGCCGCGGCTCGCGGCGGGGGCGTCCTCGCAGTCCCGCGATCGGTAGGACCGTGTCCAGCAGGGGCACGAGCTGGGTGACGTCATGGCGGCTGCCGCCGGTGAGCGTGATGGCGAGCGGGCCCCGTGGCGGTCGGCGAGCAGGTGGTGCCCGGAACCAGGGCGGGCCCGATCGAGAGGCGAAGGACCGACACGGCCCCCTCTTGAGGGCGCTGATCTGTGAGCCGTCCACTGCCTGCATCGGGTCCCACGGGCCGCCGCTTTTCACGCCGCGAGATAGCCCTGACGATCGGGCCGATCGAACTCGCCTTCTCGTGCCCCGGAAAGGTTCCATTCCGCGTCGCACGATGGAGGGGTGAAGCCAGGCCCCGGCGTTCTCTCCGGCTTGTCCGGTTCGCGGTGACACCATCCACGGCGAGATCATGTGGAAGGCGCGGTAGACGTCCCCGAAGCCGGCCCGCGAGTCCTCGGTGCCGGTGCGCCAGTGAGTAGGTACCCCGCCGATGACGTAACAGCCCTGATCCTTGAACCAGTTGACGACACCGAGGCACGGAGCCGGGGCGAAGGGGCGGGCGTTGTCGCTTGGACGCTTGGTAGGCCGGGGCCGCGCCGCTTCCGACCAGGCCGAGTACGGACGAGGTATTGATCACCGACGCGTTGCCGCTTGCGCGCAGGAGCGGCATCGCCGACTTCGTGCCGAGCCAGGTGCCTCTCTGGTTCACGTTGATGACGCGGCCCCACACCTCTTCCCGCGTGTCCTCGATACCAGGCCGGTCCAGGATACCGGCGAGGTTCACGGGCACGAACTGGCCGCGCACGAGGGTGATCACGTCGTCCCACTCCCGCGCGAAGGAGACATCGAGGCGGGCGGCGACGACCTCCGCGCCGCGTGCCTTCGCGGGCGAAGAGTTCGGCGGTCGCTGTGCCGAGGCCACCGGTCGCGCCCGTGATCAGCGCGACCTTGCCGCCAAGTCGTTGTCCTGTCATGAATATGGCGTCTGCTTCTCGTCGATGCTGGCTGGCTGCTGTGTGGGGACTCATGGGTCCGCCGACGGCGGGGTTCGCCTTCCGGTAACCAGGCGCTGCGGCTCGGCCTCCGCTACGACGACTTCCGCTCCCGGTGGAGCACGAGGTGCTCGTGATGGAGCACTCCGTCCTGAAGGTCACCCGTGGCGGTGAACCCGGTGTCGTCGACGTAGTCCAGGTGGCTGCCGGTCACCGTGTACCGGCCGGTGTACGCGCAGCGCCGCTCGCCGCGGGCCTCCACGTAGCGGCCGTCCGGCAGCAGCTCCTGAAGGATGTGACCATCTGCGGTCACCCACATCCCGACCACGTCGACGCGGGTGCTTTCAATGGCCCCGGTCATGGCGGACTCCTCTCCTCAAACCGTGCGGTCTTCCCCGCTCCACCGAGTCTGGGCAGGTCAGCGGTCAGCAGCCAGGACGTCTGCTGCCTGGACGTGCCACACCCAGGCAGCGCACCGAGCCGCCGCCTAGCCTGAACGCATGGACGACAACCACCTGGGAGCTTCCTGCGAGCACGCCGCGCCGGCCTGCAGCCGCAGGACGTCGGCATGACGAGCTATGGAACCCGCAGAGTCACCGGACTGCGCCGCGAAGAGGTCGCCGTCCTGGCCGGAGTGAACGCCGACTACTACACCCGCCTCGAACAAGGCCGGGAACACAACCCCTCTGCCCAGGTGCTCGACGCGCTCAGCCGCGCGCTACACCTCGACGAGGACGCCCGCGCACCTGTTCCGGCTGGCGGGGGCCACCCCGAGCGAACGGCCCTCCGCCCACCGCGCAGAGCGAGTCAGCCCGTCCCTACGACAGCTGATGGACGGCTTCCCGAACACTCCAGCATTCGTCATGAACCGCACCCTGGACCTCCTCGCCGTCAACGCATGGGCTGACGCCCTCTACTCGCCGTTCGCGCCAGCGGACAAGCTGGTGCTGTGACCGGGAAGGTTCACTGGCCGCGCATCAACCTCGCTCCACTCATCAGGCCCCCCTCGGGATCAATCATCTGGGGAACCGGGAGGCGCTCTACCGGCGGACCGCCGAGATCAGTCCGCCGGGCCGCTCCTCGCGCTGCGGCGGGGTGCTGATCGGGCGGCCGTAGGCGGCAGCGCGTTCGCGCAGGGTGTGGCTGTCGGCCTCCCAGCCGTGCCCGGCCAGCCAGCCCACCGGGTCGTCGGGCATCTCCGAGATCCACATGGACGCTGCCGATCCCGGCGCGGCATTCGCGCCGAAGCGGTCGATCACGCCGTGCGAGCCCAATGTCAGCCCCATCCGGCTGCCTGCCGCCGACTGCGTGCTGATCCGGGCCAGCAGTAGCTCCACCGCGTCCTCGGGCAGATAGATCAGTAGTCCTTCGGCGATCCACGCGGTCGGCACGGCCGGGTCGTGCCCTGCGGCGGCCAGCGCACGTGGCCAGTTCTCACGCAGATCCACCGCGACGGTGATCCGCTCGCAGCGCGCGACGGCCCGCTCCTGGCGCAGCACGGAAGCCTTGAAGCCCAGTGGGGCGGCGGTGTCGACTTCGAACAGCCGGGTGTTCTCGGGCCAGTCCATCCGGAAGGCCCGGCTGTCCATGCCGGCGCCGAGCAGCACGATCTGTCGAACCCCGGACGCGGAGGCCTGCTGCAACAGGTCGTCGAGAAACTTCGTCCTGATGACGATGGACAACGACACGGCCAGCCGGCGGCGTCGCGCGGCCTCGTCATCGGGCAGCGGCGGCGAGGAGGGCCACAGGCCGCCGGCGGAGGCGAAGACCTGTGCCAGTGGGTCGCGGAACAGCGCGTTCTCCCGCTCGGTCTCCAGCGCCCGCACCCTGGCCACCCCCACCGCAGTGGCCCACACACCCGACGGCTGCACCAGCTCCTGCTCATCAGTCACCGCGCCAGCGTAGGTGATCGACTGCAGGGAGCCTGATGAGAGGGGGAGTCAGGTTCATGCGCGGCCACCCAGTCATACGCGCACTGACCGCCTACCAGGCACCGTTCTTCACCGACCAGGAGCGCGCGGCCTTGGCCCTGGCCGAGGCCGCCACCCGGATCGCCGACCGCTCCGGCAAGGCCGTCCCTGATGAGGTGTGGAACGAGGCCACGGACCACTTCAACGAGGAGCAGCTTTGCGCGATCGTTCTGATGATCGGCCTCACCCCGCTTCCCTGGTGCTCAACCTCGCTTTGGCCGTCGTCATTTCGGCCCTTCTGCGCCTGCTGCCGTCCATGGGTCAGGAGTCGCGCAGGCCGCCCGGACTCTGACGTGGGGCGGTATCGAGGCCAATTCGTCCGTGGCTGTGTCGCTCGATCCCGACTGCCAGCGTTTCCCAGTCCGAGACCGTAAACGTACGCGCGTCGGCCAGGTGTTGCCGTCCGTATCCGGCACGGGCGCAGTCCGACGGGATGGCGTACAGGGCGACGACCGGATCGTGTCTGTCGCTGTCGAACACCAGCAGGAGATGTCCGGCCAGCGCAGTTCGTGCGTGGTGAACCAGGAGGCGCGGCCGGTGGGAGACCTTCGTTCCTCCTCAACGGTGACGGATTCCTGGTCCACGGTGATCCGTATGCCGTCGGCGCAGATGCCGACGGAGCGGGTGTCCGCGCGCCGGGAAGTGGCCTGCCCGGGTTGACGCCCGCGCGGCCCACCACTCTCCTTCGGTTTGGGCGGCGAGGCACAGGGCCGCTGTCGCGCTGGTGGAGTGGCCGTCCGCGACCTGGTGGTGGCGTCCGCCGTCGGCCCCGGCCCGGAGATCCTCACGGACAGGAGCAGGTCTCCCGCTGGCCCGCCACCCTTGCCAGGAACTTCTCTGCCGGGAACCTCAGTGTGCTCCCTTCCTTCACGCCCACGGGGACGCGCACGGTGGCCGCGCGTCGCACTCGCCTCCCGAGGCCGCTGCCGCTGTACCGGAGGCAGCGTCGACGGCTGCCGCCCGCTCGTACGGAACGCAGTTCCGTTCGCACAGCGCGTGCAGTGGGTCCAGCCCCTGAATTCAATGGTCTCCGTGCCACCGCCGTAAGCCTGATGAGCAGTCAGGACGAGCCGGGCGCGGAGACGCTGCCCCGACCGGACGCCACGGACGGTGAACCAGCAGGCCCCGAGGATGAGCACCGGACCGATGCACATGCCCGCTCCGCCCAGTATTCGGCGTTTCCGCTCCCCGGCGTCGAGAGTGTGCTGGTCGTACGTCTGGGATGACGGCGAGACGTGCCCCCCGGACACAGAGGTCGTGACGCAAGTGTCGCCGGCGGTGGCATCGGCGCTGTCGCAGGTCCGGGCCGGATCGAGGAACGTGGTATCCCCCAGGCCGAGCATCAGGACTCCCGCGACGAACGCCCCGAGCCTGCCCCAGCACGTCCGGCTGCTGCTCATGGCCGCCCCCACCCGTCGCGTATGCCTCGGCGCCCATCCGGCCGGCCTCTGCCCGTCACGTCCGGACGAACGAGGTGTGGCGCGGCAACTGCTCCTGATGTGACGCAGGTTCCCCGTACGGCAGTTCCGGTTCGACGCCGTCCGCACCATGGGTCAGACCGCCCCGGCCGAGTGGACAGCGCGCCGCCGGTCGAGCTTTTGTCGGCCGGCAGCCTGCCTCGCACAGAACGACACAGGGGTGTCGCCACGCTCGGCAACGGGTCACGGTCCACTCGGCGTGACGCGGACGGGCGTCGAGGTAGTGCCCCTTATCGAGGCCCTTGATAGCCCGGGATGGGTCGGCTGCCACCCGAGCGGCTTACGGGTGAGGGCGCTCCACGCCGGGCCCTCCAAGCCCAGGAGACGGCTCAGCCAACCGAAGTGATCGTTCGCGGAAGGGCTCCGGCCGTTCGCGGACGCCGACCGGACCCGTGTTCCTGCGCTGTCAACTCCTGCATAGGTAACCGAACTGACGCCAGGAACGCCCGGTGGAGACAATCGTGCCCCGCGGCCGCGAGGGGTCCTTCGAGCCGAGGATCGTCAAGAAGCGGCAGAAGCGCCTGACCGGCGTGGACGAGATGGTCATCTCGCTCGCGGCGAAGGGCCCGACCACCGGCGAAGTCCAGGCCCACCTGGCCGAGGTCTACGGCCCCGACGTGTCCCGCCAGACGATCTCCGCAGTCACCGACAAGGTCCTCAAGGGCGTTCGCCGACGGCTGCGGCCGGAAGTATCCGGCGAGCGTGCGGCGCTGGGAGAACGCGTGGGAGGAGTTCACCCCGTTCCTCCGCTTTGACACCGAGATCCGTCGCATCGTCTGCACCACCAACGCGATCGAGTCCGTTAACGCCAGGATCCGGCGGACGGTCAATGCCCGCGGCCACTTCCCCAACGAGCAGGCGGCCCTGAAGTGCGTTTACATGGCGATCATGTCGCTGGACCCCACCGGCAAGGGCCAGGCCCGCTGGACCATGCGCTGAACACCTTCGACATCACCTTCGACATCACCTTCGACGGCCGCCTCTCCGTAGCCCGTCAGTAACTCCAACAACTCGCACCACACCGTTCGTTTGACAGACCCGGTCTACGCTGACCTTCTCAACAGCGGTGATGCGCTGACCGCTTGAGCTCGCCAACGTCTGCCGACAGGGCCGGGCGCACGCCACCGATCGCCGGCACCGAGTTGGGTAGCTGGGCCGAGCCGCCCGCCCAGTGAGGCGGCCACCACCATTTTGCGCCAAGTCACAGGAGAGCGCCCCCTATCAAGTGGTGCATAAATGACCACATGCGCACCCTGAAAGGCACCTCCATCGGAGATATCAAGTCACAGGAGCCTATAATTCCGCTTTGTGGCATTGATTTAATCTGCGGCTAGACGTAACTTTTTGGCGGACCGGAACCCCGGTCCTTTATTGCAGAGAGATTGAGGTGGTTCTCATGTCCATCACCATCAAGCCGGTCGAGAAGCCCGCGATGAGCAATGTTGCTGGTGCTGTTCTCTGTGGCTGACGCCCTTCATTAATGGAGGGGAGGCGCATTGCGCGCCTCCCCTCCATTTCGCAACGAAAGGATTGCTGCATGCTCAAGCGTGACCTCGAATTTCGCCCGCGCCTCAGGCATTGCACCTTCTTCGTCCCCAGCAGTGGGGACGACGTGCTCATGATCGTCGGCGACCAGCACTTCCAGTTGGAGCAGCACGGTGCGCAGCTAAAGGACTTCCTGAACCTCAAGCGGTACCTGGACGGCCGGCACACGGTCCAGCAGATCTCGGAGATCACGAACGTCACCCCGGAAGATGTACTCGGGATAGTCAACGCATTCGCCGAGCAGGGTCTGCTACGCGAGGAGAATCCCGATCTTGAGAACATCCCGGTCGACGTATTTCTGAAGCAGATCGACAAGTCCACGGCTATGTGGACCGAGCAGATCGGCTACCACCGCCTGTGGTCCGGCCTGGAGAAACAGGAATACCGCAAGGAGGTATTCCTGGGCCTCGTCCTGGAAACATACCACTACATAAACTCGGCGAGCCGTCACATCTCCACGGCTATTTCCCACTGCTCGGACCCGCAGTGGAAGAGGCTGCTCTCGGAGTACCTCGCCGAGGAATACGATCATGCCTGGATGGCCCGGGACAGCCTCATCCGCATGGGTCTGTCCAAGGAAGAGGTCGAGAACGCCCACCCCACCATCGGCACCTGGTCGTGGACCAACAACCTCTGCGAGATCGCACGTGAGGACACCCTCGGGTACCTGGCGTGCACGAAGCTTTTCGAGGCCCGTGGCACGGAGACCGTCGAAGGAGCCGAGACCCTGCAGCGGCTGGCCGAGGCCTACGGCTATCCGAAGGACTGCCTCGAACCTCTGGTCTCCCACGTCAGGACAGACGTCGAGGCGAACCACACCGGCCTGCTTGAGGAGGCTCTGGAGGGACGCAAGTACATTCCTGCGGAGCAGGCGCATCGCGCGGTCAACAACTTGCACGACCTCAAGCACTCGTTCGACCAGTACAACGATGGAATCGTCCTGTACTACTCGGATGTGTCGAACTACATTCCGCGTCTGAAGGTCGACTACTTCAGCCTGTGACGATCCAGCCGACCCCGAAGTCCCGCCCGCCGGCCGCCACTCCGGCAGGCCGCCGTTTCACCCGACTGTGGATCGCGTACACGGTCAACGTTGCCGGGGACGAGTTCTACGTTCTCGCCGTACCACTGATCGTGTACCAGGTGGGCGGGACGGCCGCTGCCATGAGCCTCGTCTACGCCTGTGCCCTGCTCCCGCAGGTTTTCATGGGCGTCTGGGGCGGCGTGCTGGCGGACCGCCAGGACCGTATCAAGCTGCTTCGGCTGTGTTACCTGTGCTCAGCGCTGGTGCTAGTGCTGGCCTACGCGGTGTTTTCCGCCATCCATGTCAGCGTCGGGGGGCTGGCCATGACCGCCGTCTTGCTGGGCGTCACTGCCCCGGTGGCGGCGGCGAGCTTTGACAGTGCCCTGCCCCACTTCGTTCCTCACCAGACGCTGCCCCGCGCGAATGCCGCCACCGAGGCGTCGCGAACGGCCTGCGTGGTACTGGGTCCTGCGGTGGCAGGATTCGCTGTCAGTCATCTGGCCCCTGAGCAGGCTGTGCTGTTCAACAGCGTCTCCTTCCTTGTGGCCTATCTGCTGCTCTACCGCATCTCCTCTCCGGCAATCCCTGTGGAGCACGCCCACGGGGGCCTGGCGAGCCAGTGGCGAGACCTGACCACCGGATTGCGGTATCTCGTCACCGGAGATACCGCCGTGCGCATAGGTGTCCTCACGAGCACCGTGGTCAACTTCGTGTTCGGCGCGTATGAACCCATGGTGGTCTACCGCATGCGGCACGGTCTCAGCCTGGGAGCTGACACGGTGGGGCTCGTTTTCGCGGTGTCCGGGGTGACGTCGGTCGCGGTCGCGGTCCTGCTCTCCTGGAAGGCGCCCTCTCGTGGCTACCTCGTGGTCATGGGGCTGTCTGTGGCTCTGCAGGGCTTAGCCGTGGCCAGCCTGGGCGTCCTCACCTCGCTGGGTGCCGTCATAAGCGCGCAGGTCGCCTTCGCCACTGGAACGGTGCTCTACACCGTATACTGGCGTGCCATGCGCCAGACCGTCGTTCCCGTCGAGCTACTGGGACGAGTCGCCGGGACCTGCCGGTCCATTGCCTACGCAGGAGCGTTCCTCGGCAGTGCCATCTCGGCCATGGTGCTCAACAGGTTTGTCGGTGTCGACACCGCACTGCTGCTAGCCGGTCTTGTCTCTACGGCCTTGGGCGCCACAGTCGCCGGTTACGTCTTCTGGCCAAGAACGGTCTCCGGAAAGGGCGCCCCTTGACAGTCCTCCTCGGCACCGCTGAACTGCAGCAGTTACTCACACCGCAGACTGCTTTCCGGGCGTTGCGCCAGGGCTTTGTCTCAGCCCTCGCCGGGCATGCATCCCCACAGCGCGTACTGCAGAGTCTGCCGTCGTCCCCCGGGAGTGTCGCCGTACTGCTGCCGGGACTGCTGCCGGACATCCCCGCCTACACAGTCAAGGTGAACGCGAAGTTCCCCGATGCATCCCCGGCGATCTCAGGCATCGTCTGTCTCCACGACCTGACGAACGGGAAACTGCTCGCGCTGTTGGACTCCGCCTTTGTGACCGCGTGGCGGACGGGGCTATCGGCGGCCTTGGCCACTGACCTGCTCAGCCCGGCCGGAACGCATACCGTGGGAATCATTGGAGCCGGAGCCCAGGCGGACTTGACCCTGCGCGGGCTGATGCAGCTACGCGCGGTGAACCAAGTCGTCATTCACGATGTCGACGCCGGACGAGCTCACCGGATGGCCGAACTCTGGCAGCAGCCCGGTCTCGAATGCCAGGTCGTCGGCAGCGCGCGAGAGGTCGCCCGCGACTGCGACAGCATCGTCACCGCGACCTGGTCCCGCCGCCCGCTGCTGCACCTTCCTGACCTCCAACCGGGCTCGCACATCACCTCGCTGGGAGCGGACGAACCGGGTAAGACGGAACTCGATGCCCAACTGCTGCAGCATGCCCGAGTCATCGTGGACGACCTCGACCTGGCCATGACCTCCGGCGCGCTGGGCACGGCAGGCCTACACCGTGGGGATGCCGCAGCACTCCTGGGCCAGATCATCGAAGGGACCGTCCCGGCGAGAGCCGATGCCGAGCAGGTAACCGTCTACACCCCGGTCGGACTGCCCTGGCAGGATCTCGCACTTTCCTGGGCTGCATACCAGGCAGCGCTCCAACACAGGGTTGGGGTCGACTTCCAGTTCCATCCGCATTCGAAGGGCGAAGGCAGCGTATGAGCGCACCCCCAACGCCCACTGAATCAGGCCCTCTTTCAGACATGCGGCTGGTCGACGTGGCGCCTTCGGCGGTCCCCCCGCTCGCCCTGTACCAGAGCCCTTGGACGATCGCGCTGGCGATTGCTTTCGCGTTCCGTGGTGCCGGGACCTACGTCATCGACGACGTCGACAACGCAGGAGTCGCCCGCAGCAAGGAGGAGCGACAGGACTTCCGCACCATCCGCAAGGAAGTACTGAGCAAGAAGGGGTGGACCAACTGCCGGCCGCTGGCCGCCTTCTGCCCCGACGGGCTGCTCTTTGCGAATTTGTCGCGCGCCGACTACACAGCGCTGGACCGTCAAATGCCGCTCGCCGTGCTGGCCAAGCACCGCTCCACGACCGTCGAGCGACTCATCCGCGAGACCTCCCGCGAGCACGGTATGTGGAGCCTGGTCGGCCCCGACCAGGCGATCACAGCCGTCCCCATGCGGACCGCGGCGACCGGGCTGCGCGACATCATCGCCAAGCACGAGGCAGCCGTCCTGCGCACCCTGGCCCGCCCCCAGGACCATGAGCCGGCACTGCGTAGACTCCGCCACCTCATGCCGGAACCCGAACCAGAGGTAAGCCTGCTGGACTACTTCCAGCAATGCCTGCGCCGGGGCCTGGAACTTGTGGGCAGCGATACCCCCGTCCTCTCTGCCGCACGGGACTTGATCCCGCCCGACGGAGGCCGCCTGCTGCCTCGTTTCCTCCAAGGCGACCCCAACACCATCGACGTCTACAACGCCGCAGCGGCGGTTCAAGGCAGCAGGCTCATCGATACTGATCACCCGCTCCCCTACTACACCGTCGGTCTCTCCGACGGTGTGCGCGCCGACCTGACGCAGGCGATACGACCAGCCCCGGACCAGGTCATTGCGCCCAAGATCCTCGCTTTGGAAGGGGTCGCCGGAATGGCCCTGCCGAGGGCGACAGCGACCCGGAGCACGATCCTGGCCCGTGAGCACGCCTACCGAGGGCTTGAGAGCGGATCTAGCCAGGTGTTCTTCGATACCGACTGGCTGGAATCCCTCGGCTCCTGCGGGACGGAAGTCCACGTGGACGGCATCTTCCAGCCGCTGGTCGGCGGTCGGCGGAAAATGCCGCTCAGCGACCTTGTGGTCGAACTACTCCGACACGACGAAGCCGACGAAGAAGACCACCAGCAGGATCCCATCCGGCTGTGGACACGCTGGGCGCTCCACGAAACCCTGGCGGACCTGCGGACGTGGCACTATCCGGTGCTCGCCTACGCCATTGCCGGAGACAGGTGGGTGGAACAGCTCAGCCTGCGCTCGTACACCGAATACCGCTCCTCCTCTCGTCATGACGGCTGTACTGACCCGCCGCAGCGAACAGAGAATTGTCGAACCCGCCCCTGACGACCGCAAGTTCGGGTACTTCCTGCGGGCAGCCGCCACAGCGCCCGACCACGGCAGACTTCGCCCCCTGGCGATGGATACTAATACGCGATGAGGGACGCGCAGCCTGGGCCGCTGCTTCGCCGATGACGGTACGCCCGAGTCCCGACCGGACCACACAGAGGCCAAGACTGCACGCCGCCCGGCGCGCCGACGCCTACGCCGTCCACCGCGAGCTGATGACGTTGCGGCAGGTTGCTGAGTCGGTCAGTGCCCTCCGAATATGTGACGTGGTGGTGTGAATGCGGCAGCGCACTGATCACCAGGATAGGAACTGCGCCTGACAGTGATCCAGCGGAGTCACACCTTCGCCCAGTTGAGTTCGAGGTTGGCGAGCTGCTGAAGTTTGTCCGTGGTGAGCTTGCCGCGTCTCGACTTTGCGTTCGAGAGGAACACTCCGAGTTTGACTTCGGTGCCGTCGCCCAGTCGCTCCACATGAGTCCTGGGGACGGTCACGGAGCCCTCGCGGGCCTTGTACTGTGTCAGGGCTGCTACGCCCTTCTCGAAGGCGCTCACAGGCTTCGTGGACGGTTTCACCGGTGCTTCGAGCTTTGCTGTCATCGGTAGGACGCCGATGGCTTCCAGGTGCTCGCGCTGCCCGTCGGTCAGGGCCGTCCACACCTTCGGTGTCCGCTGCTTGGCGAGCCACTTTCCGATGTCCATCCCGTGGACGGTGACCCCGGGCTCGATGTACGCGAGGATGCTCTCCTCCGTGAGTATCTCGCGTACCACGGCGTAGTGCCGCTGCCATTCCGGCGCCCATGATGGGTTCCAGTCCTCGTCGACCTCGTGCAACGCGGTCTTCCACTCGGGGTGCCCGTCCAGGGCGCCGGGGCGGCGGAGGTTGCTCAACCACTGTCCTACCGGCCTGTCCAGGGCCACGGCGGGCCGCGGCGCGCACAGCGTCCAGTGCTGCTCGTAGTACGCCTTGGCGGCCTGAAGGTTCTCCTGGAAGCGCTCATCGGCCGGGTTCCAGACCATGCCCAGCTTCTCCAGCCGCTGCGCGCGCTGCCCGGTCATCTGCGCGGCCCCGTACGCGCGCCGCTGCTCCGCGACCCACTGCCCCAGCGGGTACGCGCCTTCCTTGTGCCCGTACGGAACCCGGGCGTGAAGCTCACGCGCAGTGAACTTTTTGAGTGCCGCCCAGCCGCGTGCCCAGTCCTGGCGCTCGGTGTCGATCACGTTGAAGGAAACCCAGTCCGCGACCATCACCGGATCCCTGGGAGCGGAGAAACGGAGCAATAGACGGGATTCGTGCTCGCCTTCCTCGGGCGGCGGACCGATGTACTCGGACGGCTGCGCGACGTCCTTCTGAGGCTCCTGCGGAATGGCAAGCAGCTCAATCGCCTCTTCGTCGTGAGCGCGCAGACCTTCCAATACCTTCACCAGAGGCCGATACGATCCAGAGGTGAACAAGTCTTGCGGATTTTCTCCGGGCTGGAGAAATACCGGCACGATCAGAGAGGCGAGTTTCCCTTGTCCGGGCTTTTGACGGAGCGCTCGGCCGATGGCCTGGACGATGTCGTGCGGCGCACCCTTGGGGTCAAGCAGGGCAACCGAATCCACGCTTCGAATATCGACACCCTCACCCAGAACGCGACAGTTCGAGAGCACGGCCCGCTGCACCGTGGACCCGAACGAACCCAGGACTTCCCGTCGGCGCTCCGGGACGTGCTCGCCGCACAGCCAGTTGGCCCAGATCCGCTTCGGGTACTTTTCCGGCTCGTTGGCGTGCAGCTTGGCCGCGACGGGCTCCAGGCCCTCCGCGTACGCCTGTGCCTCTATCGTCCGGTGGTGGAAGGTGATGCACGTCGACAGGTCGTGCTGCGCCATGGTGTGCAGGAGCGCGGCCTGCAAGGCTCCGAGCCGCTGACCACGCACCTCTTCGCTGCGCCGCTCCTCGCCCATCAGCCGCTCCGGGGTGACGACCGGGTCCTGGAGCTCCAGCACGATGATCTGGTACCGCGCCAGCAGCTTCCGCGACACAGCCGACGCCAACGAGAGCTTGTAGAGAACCGGCCCGAAGATCCTCTCGTCGTCCATGGAGGCCGCCATCTCACGCGGCAGCGGGTCACGCACCCCCTCCGCGACCTCGCGGTTGAGCCGCTCTTCCCAGATCCGCGGTGTGGCCGTCAGGTACAGCCGGCGGTGCGACGGGATGGCGCCCTGGTTGTGGACGTCGGCCCACGCCTTACCCATCGACCCCGAAGTCCGGTGCGCCTCATCGACCACCGTGAGATCCATCGGGGCCAGCTGCTGCCCATAGGCACCCTCGAAAGCCTCCGCCAGGACACCGAGGCTGGCGTACGTCCCGAAGATGGTGACCGGCCCGGCGCTTTGCCACAGAGCCAGCTGCACGGGATTCGTGGTGGAGCGCACCTTGAGGTTCCACAGCTCCGGGTCGTCGGTGAGGCTACAAACCGCAACCGCCGACCCCGTGTGCCCAGCCTCACGCCACACCTGCACCGTTTGGGTCAGAAGGTCCAGCGTCGGCACCAGGACGAGAATGCGCCCCTTGGGCACAATACGCTTTGCCGACGTCGCCGCAATGATGGTCTTTCCCGTGCCACACGCGGCGTGCACCTGCCCGCGAAGGCCATTCACGGGAATACCGCCCGGCGGGATATCGAAGCCCCGCACAATGGCAGAAACGGCTTCGACCTGGTGGTCACGCAACTTCACGGCCATTTCCCGTGCTCTCCTTTTCGCGGAATGTCGCGCGTAATCAGAATGGAAGGTCCCTGCGCGATGGTGTGGCCCGGGGCTGTGGTGTCTGGTCCCAAGCACTACACAGACACAGCATATGATGCATCACCCACGCGCGAACTTTCACCCCCAGAGTCATACATGCCCTAATCTTACCCCAAAACAGCCAAGTCTGTCCTGTATACCAGATGGAGTACTTATGAGCTTGACCGGACAGTTTCGAGGGTGGGGGAGTCGTCAGGGTGGAGCGCAGCGGAACCCTTCACTGCGGTGAAGCCGGCACCCGATCGGATCGACAGCCCGTCACATCCGTTGCGAGAGTGGCAACCAGAAACCCTAAGCATCACACAGCCCCCCGTGCACCCCTCGTAGCCAGCCCAGATGATCGCGCTTGCGCGATCATCTCCAATTCGCGCTTGCGCGAATTGTATTCCTTCCAAGAATTCCGCTTGCGGAATTCCATTCCCGCGCTTGCGCGGGAATCAGCCTTGCGCTTGCGCAAGGCTGATCGCTCTGCAGCGGCTTGCCGCTGCAGTACCCGCTCCGCGGGG